>NZ_JBIAQI010000010.1:0-336930 GCF_042888905.1 Streptosporangium sp. NPDC002721 | reverse complement strand
GATGTGCCCTGGGAGGACTGCTTCCGCGCGCTGAACGCCATCGGCTACGACGGCCCCATCTCCATCGAGTGGGAGGACGCCGGCATGGACCGCCTGGACGGCGCCCCCGACGCGCTGGCCGTCATCCGCAAGCTCAACGCCATCACCCCGCCCACCGCCGCCTTCGACGCCGCCTTCTCCTCGGAGTGAGGACCTCCTCGGAGTGAGAACCGGCTGGGAGCCGGCCGGGAACCGCGACGGCCGAAGGTAGAGGCGCGCACGGCGAACCCGGCCGACATGGTGAGCACGGCGAACACGGCGAACACGGCCGGGCCGCCGATCCGCCCCGCTCAGGTGGGCGGACCGGTGACCCGGCCGAGGCTTTTTCCCGGCTGTGCCGGTCCCGATTTAGGACGGCTCCGTCCGGGACGACCCAGGTCGAGACGACTCGGTGCGGGACGTCTCGACCAGGGACGTCTCGACCAGGGACGTCTCGACCAGGGACGACTCAGTCCAGGACGACGATCTGGCGCAGGACCTCGCCGCCCCTGAGCGCCGCCACGGCGTCGTTGAGGTCGGCCAGCTTGATGCGAGAGCTGATCATGCTCTCCAGGTCGAGCTTGCCCGCCTTGTAGAGCCCCGCGAAGAACGGGAAGTCGCGGCGGACGTCCGAGCCGCCGTACAGCGAGCTGAGGATGTTCTTGCCCTCGAACAGCAGGCTGAAGGCGCTCAGCGGGACGTTGTCGTCCACCGCGCCCGCGCCCACCACGATCGTGTCGCCACCCCGGCGGGTCGCCTGCCAGGCCGTCATGATGGCGGCGGACTTGCCGACGGCCTCGAAGCCGTAGTCGAACCCGGCGCCGCCGGTGAGCGTGCCGACCGCGTCCATGAGCTGGTCCGGGGTGATGGCGTGGGTCGCGCCGACCTTCTTGGCGAGGGCGTGCTTGGACTCCAGGGGGTCGATCGCCAGGATCGTGGTGGCGCCGGAGATGCGGGCCCCCTGGATCACCGACAGGCCGATGCCGCCCGCGCCGACCACGGCGACGGTCGAACCGGCCTTCACCTTGGCCGTGTTCAGCGCCGCGCCGACGCCGGTGGTGATCCCGCAGCCGATCAGGGCCGCGGCCTCGAACGGCACCTCGGGGTCGACCTTGATCGCGCCCTGCCAGGGAACGACGATCTCCTCCGACCAGGTGCCGCACCCGGCCATGCCGAACGCCGGGGTGTCGCCGCCGTAGCGGAACCGGGCGTTGACGAAGCTGTCCATCACGTACGTCATGCACAGGAACGGCTGGTTCACCAGGCAGTTCGCGCAGCTGCCGCAGGCCGGGGTCCAGTTGATGATGACGTGGTCGCCCGGTTGTACCGAGGTCACGTGGTCGCCGACCTCGACGACCACTCCCGCGCCCTCGTGGCCGGGGATGACCGGCAGGGGCATGGGCAGCACGCCGCTGATCACCGACAGGTCCGAGTGGCAGACGCCGGTGGCCCTGATCTTGACGCGGACATCCGTCGGGCCTACCGGCGCGAGGGTGAAGTCATCGCGGATGTCCAGCTTGTCGTCGCCGACAGCATGCAGAAGCGCACCACGCATGGGGGGTCCTCCTAGTTCTCCTCAAGGGAGAGGGCGGCTTTGGGACAGGACCGGACCGCGTGCCGGACGCGGTCCATCATCTCCGGCGGCGGCTCAGGCAGCAGCAGGTGCAGCTGGTCGTCGTCGTCGAGCTCGAAGACCTCCGGGGCGAGTCCCATGCAGATCGCATTGGCCTCGCAGACCAGATAGTCGACGTTGATTTTCATACGGGCCTCCTGACCGGACTATCCGGGAATGGCGAGCTTACGGTGATCCCATGAGATCACTCGACTCGGCTCGACCACGAAGGCGACCCTTTTGCGGCCGGTGTAGGCCACGTACTCCGTGAGCAGCTCCTCCGCGTCGGGCATCCCGGCCATCCGTCTGGCCACGTTCATGCCGACGCCGAGGATGCCCTCGGGGTCGTCGATCCTCCGCGCGACCCCGTAGACCAGGACGCCGCGCAGGTCGGAGTACTCGTCCCCGGCCTCGATCAGGCAGCTCACCCGGGCGTCGCGCTGGATGTTGAGCGTCTTCTGCGCCTTGCCGTAGGTCCAAAACGAGATCTTGCCCTCCGTCAGCCCGTAGAACATGGTCACCATGTGCGGTGTCCCGTCCGGGTTGATCGTGCCGAGTTGCAGCTTCCGTGACTCTCCGACGAAAGCCGTCACCTCGTCGTCGGACATCACGATGCGGGCGCGCTGGTTCACGGTGCAAAGTAGAACACGTTCCACAAGGTCGGGCAAGGGCATTCGGAATGTTGTTCGGTCTCGGTAGTCTGCTGCGATGAGCATCGCCACCATGCCGGCCGACCTGCTGTACGTCGCCCAGCGCGCCAAGGGTTTCATGCCACATCAGGAGGGAATCGCGCTGTTCGAGACCGCCGCCGGGTACGGCCCGCGCGGCCCGATCTGCGAGATCGGCAGCTACTGCGGGAAATCCGCCGTCTACCTCGGGGCGGGGGCCCGGCAGGCCGGGTCCGTCGTCTTCACCGTGGACCACCACCGGGGCTCCGAGGAGATCCAGCCGGGCTGGGCCCACCACGACCCCACGCTGATGGACCTCCGCTTCGGCAAGATGGACTCGCTGCCCACGTTCCGGGCCACCATCGCCTCCGCCGGTCTGGAGGACGAGGTCATCGCGATCGTCGGCGGGTCCGAGCGCGTCGCGGCGCTGTGGAACACCCCGCTCGCGATGCTCTTCATCGACGGCGGCCACTCCGAGGACCCGGTGACCAAGGACTACGAGGGGTGGGCCCCGCACGTCATGCAGGGCGGCGCCCTGGTCTTCCACGACATCTACCCCGACCCGTCCAAGGGCGGTCAGGCCCCCTACCGCGTCTACCAGAGGGTCCTCGCCTCCGGCGCGTTCAAGGAGGTCCGGCAGGAGGGCTCGCTGCGGGTGCTCGAACGGGTCGGTCCCGGGATCGGCTGACCTCCCCGTACGACACCGGCTGACCGGCATCGGGCGGGCGGAGGCGGGCGGGAAGGGCCCGCCGGAGCCCCAGGCCCGCGCAGACGACCACCGGGGCGAGGAACAGCCCCGCGACGACATGGCACTGGACCAGCAGCCCGTAGACCGCCGCCGTGGCCAGGCCGAACACGACCTGGTCACGCGGCCGGGCCGGGGAGGTGCCCGGGTCGACGAGCACGTATCCGGTGTGGAGGGCGAAGGCCGTCCCGGTCATCGGCAGCAGGGCGGCGACCGTCGACACGTCGGTCAGCCCTCCCCTGACCAGCGCCTGCAGCGCGAACCCGCCGACCCAGCCGAGGACCAGCGGCAGCCTCCCCGCGAGCCTGGCGTTCATCGCCGTTCCCCAGGCCAGCACGGCCAGCGGCACGACCAGGTCGAGCGGCCCCGAGACCCACGCGGTGAACTGGTACGCCGGGGCGAGGCCGACCCACGGGAACAGCAGCAGCACGGCGACGACCCCGAGGGCCGCCGGGTTCATGAACGGCCTGCCCGGCGCGTCCTCGACGGCCCGTCCCGCCGACGCGGCCCCTCCCTTTGTCGCGTCCCCTTCCGGTGCCTCCCGTGCCCTCGGGATCCGCGGTGCCTCCCTTCCGGAAGGCGACCCCACGCGGAAGACGTACGTGCCGCCGACGCCGATGAGGACGGCGAGCGCGATCGGCGCCAGGTGCCCGTCGCCGTACAGCAGCATCGCGCAGAGCAGGCCGCAGACGTAGGAGGGCAGGAAGAAGTCCACGACCCGGGCGCGGGGCACCCCGAGGTAGCGGGCCGGGCGCCGCCGCGACCACGCCTCCACGGTCTCCAGCGCGAACTCGGCGGTCACGCCGGTGAGCACGCCGACCACCGGCGCCAGGAAGGACTCCTCGAACCCGAGCACGGTGTGCCCGAGCACGGTGATCAGGGTGAGGGACTCCGCCAGCCGCCGGAACGCCTCGTCCCGCCCCCGCTCCTCCGGCTTCCGGCTGTCCTGTTCTCGGCTGTCTGATTTCCGGTCGCGTCGCTTCCGGTCGTGCCACCTCCGGTCGTGCCACCTCCGGCCGTCTCGCCTCCGGTCGGCGTTCATGGCCGCCGGATCTTCGAGGCGCGGCCGCCGGCCAGCAGGATCCGGTGCCAGCCGGGCTCCAGGGAGAGCGACGCGGTACGGGCGCCGCCGCAGGCGTCCCTCCAGGAGATCTCGACGGGGACGGTGGAGCCGGGCAGGTCGTCGCCCAGGCCGAACAGCAGCTCGGGCGCCGAGACGCCGTTGTGGCCGTTGGCGGGGTAGAGCTGCCTGCTGCGAGTGACCCCGCCGGGCAGGCGCACCGTGGCGACGGCCCCGATGGCGGGCCGCGTCGGCCCGGTACGCGCCTGCCCGGGAAGCGTCTGTTCGGGGTACGCCTGTCCGGGAAGCTTCTGCCCAGGGTGCGCCGGTTCGGGACGCGCCTGCTCGGCGTTTGTGCGCGTCGGCGCGGAGGGGGACGCGGCGGGCGTGCCGCAGGTGCCCGCCGGAAGGCGGAGCCGCAGGCCCACGAACGGGGCCGTCGGGCCGTGGTTGAGGTGGAGCACCGACGCGGACCACTGGTTGGCGACCGCGAAGTCCAGCCGCCCGTCGTCGTCGACGTCGCCCACGGCGAACGCCCGGCTGACGGTGCCCCCGTTCTCGTCTTCGCCGCCTCCGGCGACCCCGGCCCGCCGCGCCACGTCCACGTAGCGGCCGTCCGGGCCCCTGGTGAAGAAGGTGTTGGCGTCACGGCCCGACAGGTCGTCCCCGGCCCGCAGGTCCGGCCAGAGCGAGGGGCGGGAGAGGAGCAGGTCGTTGGCCGACGACACCTCCCCCAGCTGCGCCCACCGGTCGACCTCACCCCTGACGAACCCGGTCGCGTGCATGATCTCGTCGACGCCGTCGTTGTCGAAGTCGGCGGCCTTGACGTCCCAGGACCAGCCGCTGCGGCTCAGCCCCAGCTCCTCGCCGAGGTCGTCGTACGGCGCGTGACCCCCGTGGAGCCCGCCGGGGCGCGAGACGAAGGCGAAGCCGCCCTCGTGCAGCGCCTGGTTCCCGGTGAGGTTGCTCACCAGGATGTCCGGCCTGCCGTCGTCGTCGAGGTCGGTGAAGGCCACCCCCATCCCCTTGAACGAGTCGCGGCCGAGGACCCGGGAGCGGGGAGTCGCCGGGTGCCGGGTGCCCCGCGCCTCGGTGAACCGGATCCTGCCGGGCACCGACTCGTTGACCAGCAGGTGGTCGGGGCCGAAGTCGTTGGCCACGTACAGCTCGGGCCGCCCGTCGCCGTCCAGGTCCTGGGTGCCCAGCGCGAGGGTCCAGCCCCCACCTCCGACCTCGTCGAACACCCCCTCGGCCTCGGTGAACAGCGCGGGGCCCGTCGCCCGGTAGAGCCGGTCGCCGCCCCCGTTGCCGGCGGCCGACAGCGAGTCGGGCATCACGGCGTCGCCCCGGTCGGTGCCGCCGCCCAGCACCCTGACGCCGTCGGGGAAGTAGTTGCCGAAGACCAGGTCGAGGCGGCCGTCCCCGTCGAAGTCGCCGGCCGTGGCGGCGCTGGTGTTCCAGACCTCCGGTTCGCCGGTGAGCGCGCGGTGGCGGAAGGCCGCGCCGGACGGGGGCGTCCCCGGTACGCGCAGGAACAGGGAGGGGGAGCGGCCCCAGTAGTAGACGACCAGGTCCTCCCAGCCGTCCTGGTCGAGATCGGCGGGCAGGCACCCGGTCGGCGCCTCGTGCCGCCTGCGCTCCGGGGGGACCAGCGTGAACGGCCGGTAGCCGCGCGGGGTCCCCGGCGCGGGACCGACGGTCACCGTGTCGCGGCGGGGGTCGACCAGGCACAGGTCGTCGGCGACGTCCTCGTCGTCCACGTCGAACAGGGCCACCGCGGCGCCCAGGGACGACACCAGACTCCGGAGGTTCTCGTACCCCGGCGCGACCGGCCGCAGGACGCGGTCACCGGGTTCCGCGGGCGGGCCCAGCCGCCTCGCGTGGAAGGAGAAGCCCGCGGACGCCTCCACGGCAGGGGTGTCGTCCGGCAGGGCGGTCAGCCTCCACCCGGCGGTGGCGGCCACCAGGGCCAGGACTCCCGCCGCGTACCTGCGAACCCCCGGCACCGTTCCCACCGCCCCTCCGAGTCGTGTTCACAAGCGGTCGTGAGTGGTCATGAATCGCGGTCGCGTCGCGCCCAGGCCTTCCGGACGCCCGCCCGCCAGGCCTGGTAGTGGTCGTCGCTGTGCGCGTTGTGGCCCAGCGCGACGAGCGCGGTGTCGGTCCAGCCCGCGGCCTCGTCCACCTCGGCCCCGCACAGCACGGGGGCGGCGGCGACGGTGTGTTCGGGGACGACGGCCGAGATCAGGCGGGCGGCGCAGGCGAAGGCGCAGCCCTGGGCGAGGTGGGCGCGGAAGCCGTCCTCGGCCGCGGCCGCGGCCAGCAGCCCCAGGTCCGCGGTGCTCGCGCCCCCGGCGTACGTGGCGGCCAGGCCGACCCCGCTCCACAGGTCGGCGCGGCGTCCCACGGGGAACTCGGCGACGCGCGGCACGACGTCGCCCGCCCCGGCGCACTCGTGGAACCAGAGCAGCCGCCCCAGCCCCTGGTCGAAGATCGCCCGTCGCGTCCGGTCCATCAGCCCGGCCGTGCGCTGGCGTCCCACCGTCCGGTCGGAGGAGAAGAAGCCCTGGTGGAAGCCGAAGCCGTCGTGGGCCAGCCAGCGCAGCAGCGGATGCACCGAGTGCAGGCCCCACATCGGACGCATCCGCATGCGGGCGTACGCCCGGCCGGTGCCCATGTGGACGAGGTGCGGGTAGCGCAGGCCCTGCCCGCTCAGCAGCTCCCTCAGCCGGCGCCCGCCGGTGAGGGTGAGCACGTCGAGGGTGGCGCAGGCCATGCCCGCGCCCTCGTACGCGAAACCGCGCAGGTCCTCGCGGAGGTCGTCGATCCGCCCGGTCTCCCCGGCGACCACCGCGTTGAAGCCGGAGACGAACGCCGTCCCCGCGGCCTCCAGCGGCTCGCGTGCCGGTCCCAGCCGGAACCGCCGTACCCCGAACCCCGTCCGGGCGGGGTCCTGCCACAGCAGCCGGGCCACGCCCCGCGGTCTGGAAGGCGGCCGGAACGTCCGGGGGTTCGGGGTGTCGGGGTGGGGAGCAGCGGGCGAGGAGTCAGGCGCCTCCGGCGGGGCCGGGAGGGGGGAAGGGGGTGAGAGGTCTTCCGGGGGATCCGATATGTCCGGCGTATACGGGAGGTTCGGGGCGTCCGGGAGGTCCGGCGTATACGGGAGGTTCGGAGCGTTCAGGGCGTTCGGGCCGTCCGGCGTATACGGGAGGTTCGGGGCGTTCGGGCCGTCCGGCATGTACGAGGCGTACGGGACGCCCGGCGGATCGGGAGGGGCCGGTGGGTTCGCCTCGGCGCCATCGCTCTGAGCCACCGCACGAATGCCCTCCGTGTTACTCACGGACCCGAAGGTAGTGAGCCGCCCCCGGCCCTTCAAGCACCGCGTTCCGATTCCGGGCAAAGAAAACGCCGGAGCGGGAGGGGCGAGCGGCTCAGCCCCTGGAGTGGGCGTGGCTGCAGCCGCAGGCGGCGGTGGGCCGGTCGGTCACGTACGCGCCCGCGTCGCGGAAGATGCCCGAGGCGGGGGTGTACCCGGACAGCGCGTCGGCGGCGAGCACGACCGCGGCCGCGGTGTAGGCCGAGCGCTCGTGCGGGAAGTACTTCTCGTTCACGAACTGCCAGCCGGTCCAGTACGAGCCGTCCTCGTGCCGCAGGTGCTGCATGTCCGCGAAGAGCTTCGAGGCCCGCTCCCGGTCGCCCAGGGCGTCGAGGGCGAGCACCAGCTCGCACGTCTCGGCACCGGTCACCCACGGCTGGTCGGAGACGCAGCGGATGCCGAGGCCCGGCTCCACGAACGTGTCCCACTCCTCGGCCAGCCGCGCCTCCGCGGCCGGGCCGCGCACCGCGCCGCCCAGGATCGGGTAGTACCAGTCCATCGAGAAGCGGCTCTTGTCGGCGAACGCCTCGGGGTGGGCGGCCAGCACGTGGCCGAGCTGGTCGGCGGCGAGTTCCCAGTCGGGCTGCGGGTCGCCCAGGTGCTCGCCGAGCAGCACGCCGCAGCGCAGCCCCTGGTGGACGGAGGCGCAGCCGGTCAGCAGGGCGTACCCCGCGGGCCTGCCGTCGGCCGCGCGCTCCCAGACGATCTCACCGCGGGTGGTCTGCAGGCCGACCACGAAGTCCAGCGCCGCCCGGACGACCGGCCACATCCGCCGGGCGAAGTCCTCGTCGCCGGTCACCAGCAGCTCGTGCCAGACGCCGACCGCGACGTACGCGGCGTGGTTGGACTCCCCGCCCTGCTCGACGGCCTCGCCGCCGACCAGCTTCATCGGCCAGGAACCGTCGGCCCGCTGCGTGCGGACCAGCCAGTCGTACCCCCGGCGGACCGGGCCGGTCAGCCCGGCCACGCTCATCGCCATCAGGCACTCGATGTGGTTCCAGGCGTCCACGTGCCCCTCGGGCCACGGGACGCCGCCGTCGGGCTCCTGCACCGCCGCGATGCTCCGGGCGGTCCGGACGACCCGCTCCCACTCCGTTCCCCCTCCGGGGGAGCTCACGCGGGCTTCCGGACGTAGAGCACCACGCTCTTGCCGATGAGCGGGTTGAGCACCGCCTCGGCGATCCTGGTGGCGGCGGGACGCTTCATGATGTCCCAGACCAGCAGCTCGTGGTACGCCTTGGCCAGCGGGTGGTCGTCGTTGCCGACGCCGACCGCGCACTTGATCCACCAGTACGGCGCGTGCAGGCCGTGGGCGTGGTGGTGCGGGCCGATGACGAAGCCCGTGGACTTGAGCTTCGCGCTCAGCTCGGCCAGCGTGTAGATGCGGACGTGCCCGCCGGGAGCGGTGTGGTACGCCTCGTCGAGCGCCCAGCAGATCCGTTCGGGCAGGAAGCTCGGCACGGTGATCGCGGCCTGGCCGCCCGGCTTGAGCACCCGGAAGATCTCGCGCATCGCGGCCATGTCGTCGGGGATGTGCTCCAGCACCTCGGCCGCGATCACCCGGTCGAAGCTGCCGTCCTCGAACGGCATGTCGAGCGCGTCGCCCGTCACGGTGTCGCCCGTCGCCTCGGGCGGCACCTCCCCGGCCTTGTCCATCGCGGCGAACATGCTCGCCACGCCCTCCAGCTCCCTGGCGTCCATGTCGAAGGCCACCACGTCGGCGCCGCGCCGCAGCACCTCGAAGGCATGCCGTCCACCGCCACAGCCCAGGTCCAGGACTCGGGTCCCCGGTCCCACGGGCAGCCGGTCGAAGTCGACAGTCAGCACTCGCCGCTCCTTCTCACAAATGGTCGTTCGGGGGGTGGCTCACTTCGCGCGGCGGGCCTGGATGGCCTCGTGGTAGGCCTCCACGGTCCGCTTGGCGACGACGTTCCAGGTGAAGCGCTCCATCACCCGGTCGTAACCCTTCTTGCCCACCGCCGCGCGCTCCTCGGGGGAGTCGTGCAGGCGGCGCAGTACCGCGGCCAGCTCCTCGGGGTCGCCCGGGGCGACCTGCACGGCGGCGTCGCCGACGACCTCGGGCAGCGCGCCGGTGCGGCTGGCGACCAGCGGGGTGCCGCAGGCCATGTGCTCGACGGCCGGGAGTGAGAAGCCCTCGTACAGGGAGGGGACGACCGAGATCTCCGAGGTGGCGATGAGCTCGCCCAGCTCGGTGTCGGAGATGCCGTGGACGAATTTGACCCGGTCCTGCAGCGCCAGCTCGGTGACGAGCTTCTCGGTCGGGCCGCCGGGGGTGGGCTTGCTGACCACGGTGAGGTTCACGTCGCGCTCGGTGGCGAGCTTCGCCACCGCCCGCAGCAGCGTCGCGACGCCCTTCATCGGGGAGTCGGCGCTGGCCACCGCGACGATGGAACCGGGCCGCTTGGGCATCTCCGGGCGCGGGTGGAAGTAGCGGGTGTCGACGCCCAGCGGGATGAGCCGCATGTTCTTCTGCGGCACGTTGAAGTCGCGGTGGATGTCGGCGAGGGACGACTCGCTCACGGTCAGGATCGGGCTGAGCCGGGGCGCGACCTTGGCCTGCATGCGCACGAAGCCGTACCAGCGCCGCATCGGGATCTTCTTGCGCAGCGTCGCGGCCTTCAGCTCGATGCGCCGGTCCACGCTGATCGGGTGGTGGATGGTCCCGACCACCGGGAACAGCTTCTGGATGCCGAGCACGCCGTAGCCGAGGGTCTGGTTGTCCTGCACGACGTCGAAGTCGCCGACGCGCTTCTTCAGCTCGCGGTACGCCCGCAGGCTGAAGGTGAGCGGCTCGGGGAACCCCGCGGTCCACATGGTGCCGACCTCCAGGAGGTCGATCCAGTCGCGGTACTCGCTCAGTTTGGGCGTGCGGAAGGGGTCCTCGTCGCGGTACAGATCCAGGCTGGGGATCTTGGTGAGGACGACGCCCTCGTCGAGCTCCGGGTAGGGCTGGCCGGAGAAGACCTCCACGCTGTGCCCGAGGGCGACCAGCTCGCGACTGAGATGACGCAGGTAGACGCCCTGCCCACCACAGGTCGGCTTGCTGCGGTACGACAGCAGCGCGACGCGCAGTGATTCAGCACCCGGCACGGCAACCCCCTTCTCAACCTGTCCGAAAAGGGGACAGGTACCGTGAAAGATGACCTTAGTCCTCGGACCCTACCATTCGTGAGCTCTGTTGCACCTGATGTGGAATTGTTCCTAGACCGTGCTTCACATGGCGCGAACTGGGAAGTTAGCCTTACCGAGCGTGATTCGGTGTAACGCGTTCTAGGTGGGCCGTGGGGTGATGGTGCCCGCTCGGGGGTGTGAGGGTACATTCGCCATCAAACGGCACAAGACCAGGCATAGGTCGCCACCCCCGCAAGCGAGGAGGACGCGTTGGCCAGGCGCGCGCTGATCACCGGTATCACCGGGCAGGACGGTTCCTATCTGGCCGAGTGCCTGCTCAATCAGGGCTACGAGGTCTCCGGCCTGGCCAGAGGGCAGGCCAACCCCCGTGTATCGCGGCTCCGCAAGCTCCTCCAGGACGTCCAGCTCGTCCGGGGCGACCTGCTCGACCAGGGCTCGCTGATCTCCGCCGTCGAGAAGGTCCAGCCCGACGAGGTCTACAACCTGGGCGCCATCTCGTTCGTCCCCATGTCGTGGGAGCAGGCCGAGCTCACCGCCGAGGTGACCGGCATGGGCGTGCTGCGCATGCTGGAGGCCATCCGGGTCTGCTCCGGCATCTCCTCCTCGCGCACGGCGGCGGGCTCCGGCCAGATCCGGTTCTACCAGGCCTCCTCCTCGGAGATGTTCGGCCAGGTCCGCGAGACCCCGCAGACCGAGATCACCCCCTTCCATCCCCGCTCGCCGTACGGGGTGGCCAAGGCCTACGGGCACTTCCTGACGCAGAACTACCGCGAGTCGTACGGCATGTACGCGGTCTCGGGGATCCTGTTCAACCACGAGTCCCCGCGCCGGGGGGCCGAGTTCGTCACCAGGAAGGTGACGCTCGGGGTGGCCAGGATCAAGCTCGGCCTCGCCTCCGAGCTGCGCCTGGGCAATCTGGAGGCGCGCCGCGACTGGGGGTTCGCCGGGGACTACGTCCGCGCGATGCATCTGATGCTCCAGGCGGAGACGCCGGAGGACTACGTGATCGGCACCGGCCGCACCCACACCGTCCGCGACCTCGTGCGGGCCGCCTTCAGCGCCGCCGGGCTCGACTGGGAGCGGTACGTGGTCATCGACCAGAACCTGCACCGCCCGGCGGAGGTCGACCTGCTCTGCGCCGACCCGAAGAAGGCCCGCGTCCAGCTCGGCTGGGAGCCCACGGTGACCTTCGAGGAGCTGGTGGCGATGATGGTCGAGGCGGACGTGAAGCTGCTCTCCGAGGGCGGCGACCCCGACCAGGACTCCTCCTGGCCCTGAGCCTTCCCGCCCTGAGCCTTACCCCTCGCTAGGCGAGTCGGATCGTCTCGTCTTGAACAGTGCGCGCGAGCGGGGTAAGGTCATGTCTGAACACGAGACGAAACGTCTCGTTCCTCGTGAGGGCTTCGAGAACTCAACGGGCCCGGAGGATTCGACAGAGCTCGACAGAGTTCGACAAAGGAGAAGGCATGTCCCGACGTGCGCACATCGCGATGGTCAGCATCCCCGCACCGGGCCACGTGAACCCGAGCATCGAGGTGATCAGGGAGCTGGTGGCGCGCGGGCACCGGGTGACCTACGCCAACGACCCCTCCTTCGCCGAGGTGGTCACCGGCGCCGGGGCCGAGCTCGTCCCGTACGCCTCGACCCTGCCCATGGGCGACACCGCCGAGTGGCCGGAGGACGTGATCGCCCAGCTCGACGTCTTCCTCGACGACGCGATCTCGATGCTGCCCCAGCTGCGGGCCGCGTACGAGAACGACCGGCCCGACCTGTTCCTCTACGACATCGGCGGCTACACCGCCCGGGTGCTCGCGGAGAACTGGGACATCCCGCTCATGCAGCTCTCGCCGACCTACGTGGCCTGGGAGGGCTACCGGGAGGACATGGCGCCGATGATCGAGGAGCTGAAAAAGGCTCCGGGCGGTGCCGAGCACTACCGGCGGTTCGAGGAGTGGCTGCGCGACAGCGGCATCCACGACACCGACTCCCACGACTTCGGGGGCCGCCCGCCACGGGCGCTGGCGCTCATCCCGAAGGCCATGCAGCCCAACGCCGACCGGGTCGACCCCGCCCGGATCACCTTCGTCGGGCCCTGCTTCGCCGCCCGGCCCCACCAGGAGCCCTGGGTCCGTCCCGAGGGTGCGGAGAAGGTGCTGCTCGTCTCGCTGGGGTCGGCCTTCACCAACCTGCCGGACTTCTACCGCTCCTGCCTGGCCGCCTTCGGCGACCTGCCCGGCTGGCATGTCGTCCTCCAGGTCGGGAAGTTCGTGGACCGGGCGGAACTCGGCGAGATCCCCGCCAACGTCGAGGTGCACCCCTGGGTGTCGCAGCTCTCGATCCTGGGGCAGGCCGACGCGTTCGTCACCCACGCGGGGATGGGCGGCACCCAGGAGGGCCTGTACTGCGGCGTCCCGATGATCGCCGTCCCGCAGGCCGCCGACCAGTTCGGCAACGCCGACCGGCTCGTGGAACTCGGGGTCGGCCGCCGGGTCGACACCGAGGAGGCCACCCCCGAGGCGCTGCGCGCCGCCCTGCTCGACCTCACCTCCGACCCGGAGGTGGCGGCGCGGCTGGCGAAGCTCCGGGAGGAGGTCCGGGGCGAGGGCGGCACCGTACGCGCGGCCGACCTGATCGAGGAACTGCTCGCACCGCGCGCGGTCTCCTGAACCGGTGCTCTCCCGGGCCGAACCCGAGGCCGGCCCGCGAGATCGGGGTCGGCCCGGGGTCAGTGGGCGGCGGTGCGGCCCGCCAGGCGTTCGTGGCGCTGCTTGGCGGCCTGCGGGGTGGCGAGGCCGAGGCCGAACGCGATCTCCTGCCAGGTGAGGCCACGACCTCGCGCCACCAGGAGAAGCGCCGCCTCCAGCTCGTCCATGTCCGCCCTGGCCCTGGGGAGGAGGGTGAGGGCGGCGGTGATGTCGGCGTGGTCCACCTCCGGCTCGTCCTCCTCGCGGTGGGCGCTGCCGCTGAGGAGGAACGTCACGAGCCTGACGGCCTCGTGGGCTCCGAGGACCGTGGGGTGGACCTGCCGGAGGCGCTGGCCCTCGTCGGCCGCGTGCCGCTCGGCGATGCGCGAAAGGGAGGCGTACTCCCGGTGCGCCCGGGTCAGGCCCGGGTCGGGGGGCGTGAAGGGGTCGGATGAGTCGGCTGATCCGTCATGGTTCGCGGGCATGCGGCCAGGATGGGCCATTGAACGGCTCGTTGTCAACACGACGTTTTCAACAAACTGTTCAATCGCCGCGCCGACGACATGAGAAAGGCCACGTGGGGCCGCCCGGCCCCACGTGGCCTTTCTCGGCACCGTCTGGCGCCGGGCCTCAGGCGACCGAGACCGGCAGGTCCTTGATGCCGTTGATGAAGTTGGAGCGCAGGCGGCGGGCCTCGCCGGCCTGCTCCAGGCCGGGCAGGCGCTCGGCCAGCACCTCGAAGAGGACCCGAAGCTCCAGCTTGGCGAGGTGGTTGCCCAGGCAGAAGTGGGCCCCGCCGCCGCCGAAGCCGATGTGCGGGTTGGGGTCGCGGCCGATGTCGAAGACGCCGGGGTCGGCGAAGACCTCCTCGTCGCGGTTGGCGGAGCTGTAGAAGACGACGATCTTGTCGTCCTCCTTGACCTCCTGCCCGCCGATCGTCGTGTCGGTGGTGGCCGTACGGCGGAAGAGGTTCACCGGGGCGACCCAGCGGACGATCTCGTCGGACGCGGTGCGGGCGAGGGTGCGGTCGGCGACCAGCCGCCGCCACTGCTCGGGGTGCTCGAAGAAGGCGAGCATGCCGCCCGAGGCCGCGTTGCGGGTGGTCTCGTTGCCCGCCACCACGAGCAGCAGCACGAACAGGTCGAACTCCTCCTCGGTGAGGGTCTCCCCGGCGGCGTCGGGCATGATCAGCTTGGTGACGATGTCCTCGCGGGGCTGCGCGCGCCGCTCGGCGGCCAGGGTGTTGGCGTAGGCGTAGACCTCCGCGGCCGCGTTCGTGCCCTCCGCGGGGTCGGCGGCGTAGTCGGGGTCCTCGGCGCCGATCATCTGGTTCGACCAGTTGAAGATCTTGTCGCGGTCCTCGACGGGGGCGCCGAGCAGCTCGCAGATCACGTACAGCGGCAGCGGCGCGGCGATGTCCCTGACGAAGTCGACCGAGCCGCGCCCCTTGGCCTCGTCCACCAGCTCGTGGCAGATGTCGCGGATGTGCCCCTCCAGGGCGCCCATCATGCGCGGGGTGAAGCCCCGGTTGACCAGGGAGCGCCGCCGGGTGTGGTCCGGCGGGTCCTGGTTGAGCATCATCATCCGCTGCAGGGCCATCTGGTCCTCGGGCATCTCGTTGAAGAGCGCGAGTTTCCTGCTGGAGGAGAACAGGTCGGAGCGGCGGGAGACCTGCACCACGTCGGCGTGTTTGGTGACCGCCCAGAAGCCCGGCCAGCCCCGCTCGGCGTCGCCGGGGTGTGCGTAGACCGGCGCGTTCGCCCGTAGCCAGGCCAACTGGTCGTGAGGCGCGCCGTTCCGCCAGTAGAAGTCCTGGTCGACCAGATCGATGTCCATCGGTCCTCCTGCGAGCCGGGTCGGCGTTCTCGTGACGCGGCGACGCGGTTCAGTGTCGGTGCGGCCTGGGGGTGCGGTCAGCGGCGTGCCCTACCCGTTCGCCGAGAACCCCGTACGGATGTTCCCGCCTCCCGTCCGGGGCGCGCCGAGTCACCAAGCGCTTGATCAGGCGTTTGGCGATTCTTCTTTCTGAAACGTGTTCTATTACGGCGGGGAAGACCCGTCAAGTTAGGACTCTACGCAGCGGCCCCCGGTGCCGCGCACGGCCGTGAGGCCCGGGACGCGTGGGCGTCCCGGGCCTCATCGGGTGGAACTCGGTGGCGGCTCCGGAGGAGGAGCCGGGCACCTACGGATCAGAACGCGATGTCGCGCCAGGTGCCCACCTCCGCGGCGGTGAGGGCCTTCGGCAGGATGGCCATCCGGTCGACCGCGCCGGTCAGGCGCTGGCCGCCGTCCTGGTCGGCGGCGAAGCGCAGCGGCCGGGAGGTGCAGCCGGTGATGCCGTCGGTGGTGGCGTTGCCGCCGCCGACCCGGGTGCCGTCGACGTAGGCGTTGATCGCGCCGTTGCGGTTCATGGTGACGACGAGGTCGATGTAGCGGCCGGTCGGGATCGTCCCGCTCAGCCCCACGTTCTGCCCGGCGCCGATGAAGCGCAGGGTGTTGGAGGGGGTGAGGTCGATGATGATCCCGTCGGTGCCGGGGTTGCCGCCCGGCTGGGAGTCGAAGAGCCTCCGGTAGCCGGTTCCCCCGATCTTGACCTCGGCCGCGAACGTCGCCTCGGGCATGTAACCCATCAGTGTGTTCGCCGTGTTGAGGTAGGTCGAGCCGTTCAGGACCAGCCCGCTGCCGCTCGGGGCCGTGGCGTCGTAGGTCGCCGTGCCGACGACGGTGGCGTTCCTGCCGCTGCCGGAGCTGTCGGTGACGGTCGTGCCCGAGGTCGGGTCCCAGGCGACGACGGCCCTGTCCGTCGGCGGGGTGACGCACGGGTTGAGGCCGACGGCCGCCGAGCTGCCCGCCTTCCAGCCGTCGCCCGAGAGTTCCGCGGCGATCCGCGCGGACCTGGTCCCGTTCGCGGGACCGACGGCCACCGAGAACGCGAAGGTCTTCGGGCTGCCCGGCGAGACGGCGGGCACCTGGACCGGCGAGGCGGGGGTGGCGGTCCAGCCCTGCGGCAGGGCGAGGGTCAGCGTGCCGGCGGGCACGTCCTTCGTGCCGGGCGCGGTGACGGTGACGGTGACCGGGATCGACTCGCCGGCGCCCGCGATCACGGGTGCGGTGATCTTGACGGTCACCCCGTTGACGATCGTGTAGGACTCCCCGGCCTTGGCGTCGATGGTGATGACGTCACCGTCGCGGGGCGGGGTGATCGTCTTTCCGCTCTCGTCCTCGACGTGGTAGAGGCCGTCGACCATGGCGGTGCGGACCTTGAGGAGGCCGGACCTCCCGGCGTGCACGGTGACCCTGTCGGCGTTGCCGTCCTTCCACGAGGCGTCCACGGTCACGTCGCCCCGGGCGCGCAGGCCGGTGACCGAGCCGTCGGACCAGGCCGACGGCAGCGCGGGCAGCACGTGGACCGTGTCGTGCTGGCTCTGCAGCAGCATCTCCGCGATGCCGGAGGTGGCGCCGAAGTTGCCGTCGATCTGGAACGGCGGGTGGGTGTCCCACAGGTTGTCCAGCGTGGAGCTCTTGAGCTGCTCGCTGAGCATCTTGTGCGAGTGGTCGCCGTCCAGCAGGCGGGCCCAGAAGTTGATCTTCCACGCCTTGCTCCAGCCGGTGCCGCCGTCGCCTCGCGCGGTGAGCGAGATCCTGGCCGCCTCGGCCTCCGGGGTGCCGGCCACGATCTGCCGTCCGGGGTGCAGGCCGAACAGGTGGGAGACGTGCCGGTGGTCGTTGCGCGGGTCGTCCAGGTCCGCCTTCCACTCCTGGAGCTGTCCCCAGGAACCGATCCGGATGCCCGGGTCGAGCTTGTCCAGCGCGGCCCGCAGCTCGGCCTGGAAGGGCTTGTCGTTCTTCAGCTCCTTCGCCGCCTCCAGGGTGTTGGTCAGCAGGTCGTAGACGATCTGCTGGGACATCGAGGCGCCCGCGGTGAAGTCGCCCTGCTCGGGGGAGTAGCTGGGGGAGACCACGAGCTTGCCGTCACGCGGGTCGGTGTAGAGGGTGTCCAGCCAGAACTCGGCCGCGCCCTTCATCACCGGGTACGCGGTCGTGCGCAGGTACTTGTTGCTGCGGCTGAAGCGGTAGTGGTCGTACATCTGCTGGGTGAGCCACGCCGCCGCGTCGGGGAACCAGAACGAGGTGGCCCAGTTGTGCACGCCGGTGAAGCCGAACGGGTTGGTCTCGTTGTGCACCACCCAGCCGCGCGACCCGAACATCTCCTGCGCGGTCTTCTGCCCGGGGGCGACCATCGACCGGACGTACCTGTCGTACGGCTCGGTCGTCTCGGCGAGGTTGGTCTGCTCGGCGAGCCAGTAGTTCATCTGCAGGTTGATGTTGACGTGGTAGTCGGCCGACCAGGGTGGGTTGGTGGAGTTGTTCCACACGCCCTGCAGGTTGGCCGGGAGCGAGCCCTCCCTGGAGGAGGCGATCAGCAGGTAGCGGCCGTAGGCGAAGAACAATGCCTCCAGCGCCCGGTCGTCGGTCGAGGCCCCGCCGGTGTACGCCGCGCGCAACCTGTCCGTCGGGATGGCCGGAGCCTTCTGCCCGAGGTCCAGCTTCACCCGGTCGAACAGGTTCCGGTAGTCGGTCAGGTGCTTGGCCTTGAGCCCCTCGTACGACCTTCCGGCGGCCGCGTCGACCGCCGCGGTCACCTTGGCGTGCGGGTCCTCGGCCCGGTAAGTGGGGTAGACGTCGGAGTAGTCGGTGCCCGCCGACAGCACGAACATCGCGCTGTCGGCTCCGGTGACGGTGATCCTGTCGGTGCCGTCGGTCCGGGTGCCGCCCTGGGTGACCACGTGGACCTGCGCCTCGAACTTCATGCCGTTGTCGGCGAGCACGCCCTTGACGGTGAGGCGGCCCTTGGAGACCGAGACCTGCTTGTCGTTGCGGGGCGAGGAGGTGCGCAGCGTGAAGGAGACCTTGCCGCGCTCGCTGGCGGAGACCTTGCCGACGACGACGTTGCTGGGGTGGCTCGCGAAGTACTCGCGGGAGTAGGTGACCCCGTCCGCGCTGTAGCCGACCTTGGCGACCGCGTCGCGCAGGTTCAGCTCCCGGCGGTAGCCGCTGGCGGCGCCCGCCGGGATCTCGGGCATGTCCAGCCAGAGGTCACCGAAGGTCTGGTAGGCGCCGAAGCCGCTCTTGGGCTGTCCGAGCTTGGCCGCCACCGCCTCGGGGGAGATCTTGCCGTCGCGGTCGATCTGCGTCCTGACCTCGGCGATCGCGTTCGGCCTGGGGGAGGTCCAGTTGCCGAAGTCGTAGTTGTGCGCGCCGGGGCCGCCGGTCCACAGGGACTTCTCGTTGAACTGGATCTGCTCGCTGTTGACACCGCCGAACACCATGGCGCCCAGCGCGCCGTTGCCGATGGGCAGCGCCTGGGTCTCCCAGTCTGTGGCCGGTTTGTCGTACCAGAGCGTCAAGTCATCGGGTGTATCTGCGCTTGTCAGGTTTGTTGACAGCTCCGCGTTGGCCGAGCTCTGGCCGTACAACCCGGTAGCGAGGGTGAGTGCGGCGAGGAGTGCGACGCCGAGACGGCGTCGTGGGGGGCGGTGCAACGGATTCCTCCGATCACAGGGCGGGACTGTTTCAAGGAGATAGCACCGAAATTCCGCCGTAACAAGCCTCATCCTCCGATGTTTATCGACAGTTGATCGCTTTTGTGCCGCTCACCACCACGAACGTCCTAGATGATCTCTGTTTCCGTCCGCGCGGGGAAATCCGATGACTGGAGGTCAAAGTTAGGGCACGATCCGGTATTACCCCTGCCAGCTGCGGTTTCTCCTCGATAACGGATCGGACGTATCGAGCCGGGAGGGGTTGACACCGAGGTTCGGCGTCGTTCAGCATCACGAGACAAGACATCCGATGTATCAACGAAGGGTGCGGTGTGAAGCTGCTGCGAGTGGGACCCGTCGGCCAGGAGCGACCGGCCGTCCTGGACGGGGCCGGTAACCTCCGCGAAATCTCGGAAGCCGAGATCGACGGGGCTTTCTTCGCTTCCGGGGGAGTGGCTCGTGTCCGAGAGGCCCTGGAGCGGGACGAACTTCCCGTGCTGGACGCCGAGGGGCTGCGGATCGGCGCCCCGATCGCGAGGCCGGGGAAGATCGTGTGCATCGGGCTCAACTACCGCGACCACGCGGAGGAGACGAACGCCGCGATCCCGGCCGAGCCGATCGTCTTCATGAAGGCCCCCAACACGGTCGTCGGTCCCGACGACGAGGTGCTCATCCCCAGGGAGAGCGTGAAGACCGACTGGGAGGTCGAGCTCGCCGTCGTCATCGGCGAGACGGCCCGCTACGTCGAGACGCACGAGGAGGCGCTGTCCAAGATCGCGGGCTACGCCATCTCCAACGACGTCTCCGAGCGCGAGTTCCAGCTGGAGCGCGGCGGCCAGTGGGACAAGGGCAAGTCCTGCGAGACCTTCAACCCGCTCGGCCCCTGGCTGGTCACCCCCGACGAGATCGCCGACCCCCAGTCCCTGGGCCTGCGCCTGTGGGTGGACGGCACGCCGTTCCAGAACGGCGACACCAAGAACATGATCTTCACGGTGGCGGAGATCGTCCGCTACCTGAGCCGGTTCATGGTCCTCGAACCCGGTGACCTCATCAACACCGGCACCCCCGCGGGCGTCGCGCTCGGCCTGCCCGGCACGCCGTACCTGCGGGCCGGTCAGGTCGTGGAGCTGGAGATCGACGGCCTCGGGCGCCAGCGACAGGTCATGGGGCAGGCATGAGCGACAGGACCGGTACTCGCGAGGGGACGGCCGTGGAGACGGCCGAGGGAGTCCTGACGGGGGTCGGCTCGTACCGCATCACCTCGATGGAGACCCACGACATCCGCTTCCCCACCTCGCTGGAGCTCGACGGCTCCGACGCGATGAACCCCGACCCCGACTACTCGGCCGCCTACCTGATCCTGCGGACCGACGACGGCTTCGAGGGCCACGGGTTCGCCTTCACCATCGGGCGCGGCAACGAGGTGCAGACCGCCGCGATCAGGGCGCTGGAGCCGTACGTGCTCGGCAGGGACGTCGAGGACATGGGCGCGCTCTGGAAGGACATGGTCCACGACTCCCAGCTGCGCTGGCTCGGCCCGGAGAAGGGTGTGATGCACATGGCGATCTCCGCCGTGGTCAACGCGCTCTGGGACCTCAAGGCCAAGCGGGCGGGCAGGCCGCTCTGGCTGCTGCTCGCCGAGATGTCCCCCGAGGAGCTCGTCGAGCTGGTCGACTTCCGCTACCTCACCGACGCGCTCACCCCGCAGGAGGCGCTGGACATCCTGCGCGCCGCCGAGCCCGGCAGGCGCGAGCGCGTGGCCCACCTGCGCGAGCACGGCTACCCGGCCTACACGACCTCCCCGGGGTGGCTCGGCTACGGCGACGACAAGCTGCGCCGCCTGTGCAAGGAGGCGATGGACGAGGGCTTCACCCAGATCAAGCTGAAGGTCGGCGCCGATCTGGAGGACGACAGGCGGCGGATGCGCATCGCCCGCGAGACCTGCGGCGAGGACTTCCCCATCGCGATCGACGCCAACCAGCGCTGGGACGTCGACTCCGCCATCGCCTGGGTGAACGCCCTCGCCGAGTTCCGCCCGCACTGGGTGGAGGAGCCGACCAGCCCCGACGACGTGCTCGGCCACGCCGCCATCGCCCGGGGCATCGCGCCCATCCCGGTGGCCACCGGCGAGCACGTGCAGAACCGCATGGTCTTCAAGCAGCTGCTGCAGGCCGGCGCGATCTCCTACCTGCAGATCGACGCGGCCCGCGTCGCGGGCGTGAACGAGAACGTCGCGATCCTGCTGCTCGCCGCCAAGTTCGGCGTCCCGGTCTGCCCGCACGCGGGCGGGGTCGGCCTGTGCGAGCTGGTCCAGCACCTGTCGATGTTCGACTACGTCGCGGTGAGCGGCTCGATGGAGGGCAAGGTGATCGAGTACGTCGACCACCTCCACGAGCACTTCGTCGATCCCGTGGTGATCGAGAACGGCGCCTACGCCGCGCCGAGCCGGCCCGGCTTCGGGGCGGCCATGCACGCGGCCTCGATCATCGACTACACGTACCCCGACGGCCCGGTATGGAGGTCCCTCAATGGGTGAGTTCGACGGCCTGCGCGCCCTGGTCACCGGTGGCGGCTCAGGCATCGGCCTGGCCACCGCCACCCTGCTGGCCGAGCGGGGCGCGAGGGTGGCCTCCCTCGACGTCAACTCCTCCGAGGGGCCGTTCGTCGAGGTCAAGGCGGACGTCACCGACGAGGAGGCGGTCAACGCGGCCGTCAACCTGGCCGTCGAGCGGCTCGGCGGCCTGGACATCCTGATCAACAACGCCGGGATCGGCGCCGCCGGGACGATCGAGGACAACCCGTACGAGGAGTGGTCCAGGGTCCTGGACGTCAACGTGCTGGGCATCGTCCGGGTCACCCGGGCGAGCCTGCCGCACCTGCGCCGCTCGGCGCACGCCGCGATCGTCAACACCTGCTCGATCGCGGCGACGGCCGGACTGCCCCAGCGGGCGCTCTACAGCGCGTCCAAGGGGGCCATCCTGTCCCTGACCCTGGCGATGGCGGCCGACCACGTCCGCGAGGGCATCCGGGTCAACTGCGTCAACCCCGGCACCGCCGACACCCCCTGGGTGCAGCGCCTGCTCGACGCGGCCGAGGACCCGGCGGCCGAGCGGGCGGCCCTGGAGGGGCGCCAGCCGACGGGCCGCCTGGTGAGCGCCCCGGAGGTCGCCGCGGCCATCGCCTACCTCGCGAGCCCCCTCGCGGGTGCCACCACGGGCACGGCCCTGGCTGTGGACGGCGGGATGCAGGGGCTCAGGCTCCGGCCGAAGTCATGACCGAGCTTCCCGTGTTGATCGAGAAGCCGGTCGAGAAGCCGGTCGAGAAGCCGGACGAGAAGTCGATCAAGCAATCGGCCGAGAAGCCGGTCGAAAAATAATTCACCCCCCATATAGCTTTGAATCGAGGCAACGGTATGAAAATCGGACCCGCGGCGACAGGTGCGGCACTGCTCGCGATCTCCTTCACCCTCTCGGCCTGCGGATCGTCGGAGCCCGCCACCACCGGCGCCCAGCCCACCGGTGACGCGGCCGCCGCCCCCGCGGGCGCCAAGGTCGGCATCGACTTCCCCCGCACCGACTCCGACTTCTGGAACTCGTACAACAAGTACGTCCCCCAGATGGCGACCGAGCTGGGTGTCGACCTGATGCCGCCGACCAACTCGCAGAACGACGTGGCCAAGCTGGTCGCCAACACCCAGGCCCTCACCGGCCAGGGCGCCAAGGTGATCGTGATGGCCCCGCAGGACACCGGCGCCATCGCCTCCACGCTGCAGACGCTGGAGGGCAAGAACATCCCGGTCGTCACCGTGGACACCCGCCCCGACAAGGGCAAGGTCTACATGGTCGTGCGGGCCGACAACAAGGCGTACGGCACGAAGGCGTGCGAGTTCCTCGGCGAGAAGCTCGGCGGCAAGGGCAAGGTCGTCCAGCTCATGGGCGCGCTGTCGTCGATCAACGGCCGTGACCGGGCCGAGGCGTTCCGCGGCTGCATGAAGGACAAGTTCCCCGGCATCACGGTCTTCGAGGAGCCGACCGAGTGGGAGGGCACCAAGGCCGCCTCCATGCTCCAGACCCGTCTTGAGCAGCACCCGGACATCAAGGGCGTCTACATGCACGCCGGAGGCGTCCACCTCGCCCCCACCCTCCAGGTGCTCAAGGCCAAGGGCCTGATCTCGCCGCCGGAGGACCCCAAGCACGTCTTCGTGGTCTCCAACGACGGCATCCCGCAGGAGTTCGAGGCGATCCGCAAGGGCGAGATCGACGCCACGGTCTCCCAGCCGGCCGACCTCTACGCCAAGTACGCGCTCTTCTACGCCAAGGCCGCCGCCGAGGGCAAGACCTTCCAGCCCGGCCCGACCGACCACGACAGCACGATCATCCAGCTGCCGAACGGCCTTGAGGACCAGCTCCCCGCCCCGCTGGTCACCAAGGAGAACGTGGACGACCAGGCTCTCTGGGGCAACCAGGTCAAGTGATGACATCTTCCGTCAAGGCAGTCGAGGCGCTTGGGATCACCAAGCGCTTCGGCCCGACCACCGCGCTCAACGGTGCCGGGATCGCCATCACCGAGGGGGAGACGCACGCGCTCGTCGGCAGGAACGGCGCGGGCAAGTCCACGCTGGTGTCGATCCTGACCGGGCTCCAGCGTCCCGACGAGGGCGAGGTCCGCTTCGCCGGGCAGCCCGCGCCGTCGCCGGCCGACCGGGACGCCTGGCGGCAGAGGGTCGCGTGCGTCTACCAGAAGTCGACGATCATCCCCAGCCTGTCCGTCGCGGAGAACCTCTTCCTGAACCGCCAGACAGAGCGGGGCAGGATCAGCTGGCGGAGCCTTCGCACGCGGGCCCGCCAGCTCCTTGAGCAGTACGGCGTGGACGTCGACGCGGAGACCATGGCAGGGGACCTGGGGGTCGAGCAGCGCCAGCTGCTGGAGATCGCCAGGGCGCTGTCGTTCGGCGCCCGGTTCATCATCCTGGACGAGCCCACCGCGCAGCTCGACGGCCCGGCCATCCAGCGGCTCTTCGACCGGATGCGCTCCCTGCGCGAGCAGGGCGTCACGATGATGTTCATCTCCCACCACCTGGAGGAGGTGTACGAGATCTGCCAGAGCGTCTCGGTCTTCCGCGACGCCCGGCACATCGTCACCGCCCCGGTGGGCGACCTGCCCCACGACCAGCTCGTGGACGCGATGACCGGCGAGGCCACCGCCGCCTACGAGTACCGCACCCGGACGGTCGCCCCCGCGGCCCCCGTGGTGCTGGCCGCGAAGGCGCTCAGCCTCGCCGGGCGCTACGAGGACGTGGACCTGGCCGTACGGGCGGGGGAGATCGTCGGTCTCGCCGGTTCGGGCAGCAGCGGCAAGGTCGGCCTCGCCGAGACCCTGGTCGGCCTGCACCGGGCCGACAGCGGGACGGTGACCGTGAACGGCACCGACGTCAAGCAGGGCGACGTGCCCTCCGCGCTCCGCGCCGGGCTCGGGTTCGTCCCCCAGGACAGGCACCACCAGGGCTTCGTCCCGCTGCTGTCGATCGCCGAGAACGCGACCATCCCGATCGCGCACAAGCTCGGCCGCTACGGCGCGGTCTCCCCGGCCCGCCGCCGCGAGCGCGGTGCCGCGATGATCGACCTGCTGGACATCAAGACGACGGGCCCCGACCAGCCGGTGGCCGACCTGTCCGGCGGCAACGCCCAGAAGGTGGTGCTGGCCAGGGCGCTCGCCGACGACCCGAACGCGCTCGTGGTCATCAACCCGACCGCCGGGGTGGACGTCAAGGCCAAGCACTCCCTGCTCGGCGCCGTGGAGGACGCGGCCGAGCGAGGGGCGGGGGCCGTACTGGTCTCCGACGAACTCGACGACCTGCGCATCTGCGATCGCGTACTCGTCATGTTCCACGGCAGGATCGTCAAGGACGTGCCGCGCGGCTGGACCGACAACGAGCTGGTGGCGGCGATGGAAGGTATCGACCACTCATGACCACGACAAAGACCCCCCCGCCCGTGCTGGCGGCCCCGACCGGCCGCCGTATCCAGCTCGGGCGATTCCGCGACCTCACCCTGGTCCCGGTGATCGTCGTTCTGCTGATCGCCGGTTCCTTCGTGGACCCGGTCTTCCTCACCACGGGCAACCTGACCAACGTGCTGCAGCAGCAGTCGGCGCTGGCACTGGTGGTCCTCGCCGAGGCGCTGATCCTGATCGCGGGCAAGTTCGACCTGTCGCTGGAGTCCACGGTCGGCATGGCGCCCGCCGTCGGCGTGATGCTGGTCATCCCGGTGGCGGCCGGCGGGTTCGGCCTGGAGCTGCCCGGCATCCTGGCCATCCCGCTGTGCCTGCTGGTCGGCGGCCTGGTCGGCGCCTTCAACGGCTTCCTGATCCTGCGCTTCCAGCTGTCGGCCTTCATCGTCACGCTGGCCATGATGATCGTCGTGCACGGCCTGCAGCTGGGCCTCACCCAGGGCAAGAGCCTGTTCGAGCTGCCCGAGTCGTTCCTCTATCTCGGCAGCGCCAACTGGCTGGGCCTGCCGGCGGCCATCTGGATCACCGGCGTCCTCTTCGCGGTGGCCATCGTCGCCCTCGGCTACTTCCGGGGCGGCCGCGCGCTCTACGCCATCGGCGGCAACGCCGACGCCGCCCGCGCGGCCGGCATCAGGGTCGAGCGGGTCGTCTGGGTCGTCTTCGTCATCGGCGGGATCGTCGCCGCGCTCGCCGGGGTGCTGGAGACCGGCCGCCTGGGCGGCATCAGCGCCAACCAAGGCGTCGGCTGGATCTTCATGGCCTTCGCCGCGGCCGTCATCGGCGGTGTCAGCATGGACGGCGGCAAGGGCACGATCCTCGGCGCGCTCACCGGCGTCCTGGTGATCGGCCTCGTCGAGAACATCCTCACCCTCAAGGGCGTCCCCGGCGAGTGGAAGCAGCTCGTCTACGGCTCGATCATCCTGGTCGCCCTGATGATCAGCCGCCTGGCGGGCGGCAAGGCCCAAGATTGACGCTCTGACGGTGGCGTGAGCCATCAGGCCGCGCGGCCCGTACGGGGGAGGAGGCCGTACGGGCCCGAGCCGTGGAGCCGCGGGAAGCCATGAGCGGTGAGGAAATGTGAAGCCACCCGCGAGGCTGAAGCGATACAAAGGGCATTGATCGATCAAGCGGTACGAGCAACATGAAGCTGTACGGAACGGACGGAGCGAGCGGTGCAGGTCAGCAGGTACGGCTTCGGTACGGCCCCGATCGGGAACCTGTTCTCGGAGGTCGGCGAGGACGTCGCGCGCGCGGCGGTGGACGCGGCCTACGAGGCGGGGGTCCGGGTGTTCGACACCGCGCCCCACTACGGGCTCGGCCTGTCGGAACGGCGGCTCGGCGCCGCCCTCGCGGAGCGGCCCCGCGACTCCTACACCCTGTCCACCAAGGTCGGCCGCCTGCTCGTGCCCGCCACCGGCGAGGGCCCTTTCGGCCGGGACGACCAGGGCTTCGACGTCCCCGCCGACCTGCGCCGGGTGTGGGACTTCTCGCGCGACGGGGTGCTGCGGTCGCTGGAGGAGAGCTTGGAGCGGCTCGGCCTCGACGCGGTCGACATCGTCCTCATCCACGACCCGGACGACCACTGGGAGCAGGCCGTCTCCGAGGCGTACCCGGCCCTCGCCGAACTGCGCGACCAGGGCGTCGTCAAGGCCGTCGGGGCCGGCATGAACCAGGCGGCGATGCTCACCCGGTTCGTCCGCGAGACCGGCGTCGACATGGTCATGCTCGCCGGGCGCTACACCCTCCTCGACCAGTCGGGCGAGGACGAGCTGCTGCCGCTGTGCGCCGAGCGCGGCGTCTCGGTGTTCGCCGCCGGGGTGTTCAACAGCGGCCTGCTCGCCACCCACGACCCGTCGGGCACCTACGACTACGTCCCCGCCCCCGGCCCGCTCCTGGAGCGCGCCCGCCGCATCGCCGCCGTCTGCGAACGCCACGACGTCACCCTCCCCCAGGCGGCCCTCGCCTTCCCCCTGCGCCACCCGGCCGTCACCACCGTCGTCATCGGCGCCCGCTCCGCGGCCGAGGTCACCCGCAACGCGGACCTGACCGCCAGGCCCGTCCCCGAGGCTTTGTGGACCGACCTCGCGGACGAGGGTCTGATTCCCTGAGTCCCCTTCACAGGCCCCGGAGGGGCCGGTGGTCGCCTTCACGGGACCCGGGGGACCGGTGGTGAGAAGCGGGGGCGAGTCCGTGAGGCCGGTCGTCGGTGGAGACGGCCGGTGGGTCCTGCCGCGACTCCAGGGCTCGCCCGCGGGGCGGATCGACAAGGGCCCGGGGCTCGTCCCCGTCTCTCAGCCCCTCTCGTACAGTTCCTTGGCGCGGGCCGCGAGTTCCAGCGCGTGGTCGGTGCCCGTGGCGATGTAGTGGAGATCGATGAACGCGCCCTCGTAACCGGCGTCCCGCGCGGTGAGCGCCACTCGTACGGCGTCGTCGACCGGCCTGCCGGGCGAGGTGTTGACACGGAGTTCACGCCGCAGGGTGTCCGGGTCGCGGCCCGCCGACGCGGCGGTGTGCCTGACCAGTTCCCATATCTGGGCGAGCGCCTCGACCTGCAGCCCGTCGGCGGCCGTGGCGGCGGGCAGCCAGCCGTCCGCGAGGCGGCCGACGCGCTTCAGCGCCTCCGCTCCGTAGCCGCCCAGCAGGAGCGGGGGGCCGCCCGGCCGGAAGGGACGCAGCTCAAGGCGAGAGGGCGGGATCTGCCAGAGTTCCCCGTCGTGCTCGAACGGGTCGTCGGCCCAGATCGTCCGCATCGCGACGATGATCTCCTCCAGCCGCGCCCCACGCCCGGCGAAGGGGATGCCGAGGGCCTCGTACTCGGTACGCATCCAGCCGATGCCGAACCCCAGGTCGAGCCGTCCCTGACTGAGCAGGTCCAGTGAGGTGAACGTACGCGCGAGAAACAGCGGGTGGTGCCACGTGGCGTTGAACGTGCTGGTGGACAACCGGACGCGGCTGGTGACGGACGCGGCGAGGGTCAGAGCGACGATCGGGTCCGCGACGCGGGCCTGCTCGGGCGGCCATGGCTGCTCCGGGGTGAAACCCGGATAGACGGGAGAGGGCCGCAGGGGCGTCAGAATCCGGTCCTGCGCCCACAGACTGTCGTACCCGAGCTCCTCCGCCCTGGCCGCGAACTCCCCCACGCGATCGGGTTCGGCGATCGCCCCCATCTGTGGCAGGGACAGACCGATTCGCATTGCCATCACCTTCTTCTGTGTCGTGATTCTGTTGAACAGCTCGAAGACCGTTTTGTAAAGAAATCCGTGATCGGCGTCGACCGGGGGCCCGGGTGGTCGCGGACGACCGCCCTGGATCGTGTCGCCGACCCCCTCGGCGAGGAACGGCCGAAGGCCGGGCGGCCACGCGAACGGAGCGACGGCCGCCTCGCCGGAACGGGCACCGGCGGCCGGACACGCTTCCTCACGCTCCCTCGGTCTCCTCTCGGTTCTTCATTGGAGACGAGGCAAGGTGGTCTTCTGTGATGACGTTCGCGATCGTATGAGAAAGGTCACGTACGGGCCGGAGCGAGAGCACGTGGCTCGGAGCGTCCGCCCGGCGGTTCCGGCGGGACGCGCGTGCGACCGGGCGGCGCGGACGGTGGCGACCACGCCACGACGATCCGCCACGCGGCGTACGCGAGGGACGCCGGGTCCCGGACCCGGTCCGTCATGCCGGAAGCAGGCGGTCGCGGGACCGCCCCCGAGGAGGTCGGCTCGTGTCCCGCCGGCGCGCGGCGGAGCGTATAGAGCGTGTGGAGCGCCTCCTCCGTGACGGTCTCCGCGAACTCGCCGTGGACGTGGGTGAGGAAGCCGAACTCGAATCAGATCGGTAGCCGGGGGACGGCGTCGAGCAGTGTCCGGGTGTACGCGTGACCAGGCCGCTCGAAGACGCGCGCGGTCGGGCCCTGCTCGACGACCGCCCCGTCGTGCAGGATCAGGACCTGGTCGCACAGCTGCCGTACGACGCCCAGGTCATGGGAGACGACGATCACGCTGAGCCGTTCGGCGGCGGCGAGCCCGGCGAGGAGGTCGAGCACCTGGGCGCGGGTCGACACGTCGAGCGCGCTGACCGGCTCGTCCCCGACGAGGACCCGCGGTCGCGGGGCGAGGGCGCGGGCGATCGCGGCGCGCTGCCGCTGCCCCCCGGAGAACTGGTGGGGATAGCGCGCGCCGGCCTCGGGGTCGAGCCCGACGGCGGTGAGCACCTCCGCCACCCGCGCGGCGTGGTCTCCCGGCACGGCCAGGGCCCGGAGCGGCTGCGCGACGGTCCGGCCGATCGTCATGCGGGGATCGAGCGAGCTCATCGGGTCCTGCAGGACGACCGCCACCTCGCGCCTGAACCATCGCAGGGCGCCCGGCCGGCCGGGGCGGACGTCGCGGCCGCGGTAGCGGACCGTGCCCGCGTCCGCCCTGTCCAGCGCCAGCAGGAGGCGGATCAGGGTGGACTTGCCCGCGCCCGACTCGCCGACGATCCCGAGCGAGGACCCCTCGGCGAGCTCGAACGTGACCTCCCGCACGGCGTGGCGGACCGCCCGGGAGCCGAGGAGGGAGGTGCGGGGCAACCGGTAGGAGCGGCTCAGTCCGTCGGCGCGCAGCAGCGGCTCGCTCATGACCCGCCGCCCGTCTCCGCAGTCGTCCCCGGCAGCCGGTCGGCGTTCGGCAGCGGCCCGCTCATGACTCTCCGCCCGTCTCCGGTGCCGTTCCCGGCGGCCGCCCGGTCCAGGTGAGGGCGCGGGCGGCGGTGACGAGTTCCTTGGTGTACGGCTCCCCCGGGGAGCGCAGGACGTCCAGGGTGGGTCCCTCCTCGATGATCCGTCCGTCGCGCATGACCGCGACCCGCTCCGCCACCTGGGCGACGACGGCCAGGTCGTGGCTGATGAACAGCAGCGCGCTGCCGTCCTCCCGTACGAGGCCGGTGAGCAGGCGCAGGATCTCGGCCTGCACGGTGACGTCGAGCGCGGTGGTGGGCTCGTCGGCGACGATCAGGGCCGGACGGCAGGCCAGGGCGATCGCGATGCCGGCCCGCTGCCGCTGCCCGCCGGACAGCTGGTGCGGGTACGACCGGACGATCCTGTCCGGGTCGGGCAGGCCCACCCTGGCCGCGAGCTCGACGGCGGCCGCTCGCGCCGGGCGCCGGGCGAGGCCCCGGTGGATCCGGAGCGGCTCGACGATCTGGGCGCCGACGCGCATCGACGGGTTGAGCGCGGTGAGCGGCTCCTGGAAGACGAAGCCGATGCGGTCGCCGCGCAGGCGCGCGAGGCTCCGCTCCCGCAGCCCCAGCAGCTCCCGGCTGTCGAGGCGGACGCTGCCCCGCGCCCGCGCCTCCGGCGGCAGCAGCCCGGCCAGGGCGAGCGCGGTCAGCGTCTTCCCCGAGCCCGACTCCCCGATCAGGCCGAGCCGTTCCCCCGCTCCGAGGGAGAACGCGACGCCGTCGACGACCCGCTCCGCCCCGAAGCCCACGGTCAGGTTTTCGACGGACAGCAGCGTCATCTCGTCCTCATCCGGGGATCGCCCGCCTCGCGCAGCCCGTCCCCGAGCAGGTTGAGCCCGAGAACCGTGACCACGATGGCCAGCCCCGGCCACACCAGCACCAGCGGCCGGATGGTGATCTGCGCCTGCAGTTCCTCGAGGAGCCTCCCCCAGGTGGGAGTGTCGGAGGGCACGCCGTACCCGAGGTAGGACAGTGCCGCCTCGGCCAGTACGGCGATCGCCATGACCAGCGAGACCAGCACCGTGAGCGTGGGCAGGACGTTGGGCAGCACGTGCTCGCGCATGACGCGCCACCGGCCCGCCCCGCCGGCCCGCGCGGCCACCACGTAGTCGGAGCCCAGCACGCGCGCCATCTCGGCGCGCAGCACGCGGGCCACGAAGAACCCCTCGCCGAGGCCGATCGCGACGACGGCCACGACCGTGCCCGCGCCGTACACCGCGACCAGGACCATGGCGAGCAGAAGCGTGGGGAGGGCGATCAGGGCGTCGATCGCGCGGGCGACGAGCGCGCCGAGCCACCGTGACGTCGCCGCCGCGGCGAGGGCCGTACCCACCAGCGTGGCGACGAGGGCGGCGGCCACGCCGACGCGGAGCGTGGTGCCCGCGCCGGCCAGGATCAGGCTGAGCAGGTCGCGTCCGAGCCGGTCGGCTCCGAACGGGTGCTCCCAGGACGGCGGCGCCCAGCTCGCGCCCGGGTCGATCCGGCCCGGGTCGTACGGGGTCCAGACGAGTGAGACCAGCGCCGCCGCGACGACGACACCGGACAGCAGCAGGCCGGCCCGCCCGCTGCCGCCGCGCCACAGGCGCGCGGGCAGGCTCCGCGAGGAGGCCTCCGGCCGGGGGCTCACCTGGCACCTCCCAACCGGGGCCTCACGCGGCACCTCTCGACCAGGACCTCACGCGGCACCGCTCGACGGGAGCCCCGCGCGGCCCCCTCGGCCGGGGCCTCACGTGGCACCTCTCAACCGGGGGTCGAGCAGCCGGTGGACCACGTCGATCACCGTCCCGATCACCAGGACGAGCGCCGACAGCAGCAGCACCGTGCCCTGGACCTTCACCAGGTCCCGGTTGCCGACGTCGGCGAGGAGCATGCGGCCGACGCCCGGCAGGTTGAACGCGTTCTCGACCACGACGGCGCCCACGACGAGCGAGGCGAACTGGATGCCGAGCACGGACACCACCGGCATCGCGGCGTTGCGCAGGCCGTGCCTGATCACGGCCCCCGGCGTGGTGAGCCCCTTCGCCCGCGCCGTGCGCACGTAGTCGGCGTGGAGCACGTCCAGCGTCGCCGACCTGACGAAACGCAGCAGCACCGCGCCCTGGGCCAGGGCGAGGGTCACGACGGGAAGGACGAGGCCGCGCGCGGCGGCGACCGGCTCCGCCCAGCCCGCGACGGGGAACCCCTGCGCGGGCAGCAGGCGCAGATGTACGGCGAAGACGACCGCGAGCATGATGCCCATCCAGAAGGTGGGCACCGCGATGCCGAGCTGGCCGACCGCCGACACGACGGCGCCGTCCCGGGAACGGTGGCGCAGCGCGGCGTACGTCCCGAGGGGGACGGCGACGGCGACGGCGAGCACGCTGCCGGCCAGCGTGAGCGGCAGCGTGACGACCAGCTTGCGGCGCAGTTCGTCGGTGACCGACACCCCGTTCAGCATCGAGGTGCCGAAATCGCCCGTGACCACGCCGCCCACCCAGTCCACGTACTGCGCGACCAGCGGGCGGTCGGTGCCCAGCTGGACGCGCAGCCGCGCGAGTTGCCCCGGCGTCGCCTGCACCCCGCCGATGATCGAGGCGAGGTCGCCGGGGAGCAGGCGGAGCAGCACGAAGACGAGGACGCTCACCCCGAGGAGCGAGGCCCCCAGCGACGCGAGACGCCGGAGCACGAACAGGGCCGCCACTAGATCCGCGCCACCTGGAGCCCGGACAGGTCGAACCGGGAGGCGGTGTCGTTGTCCGGGAAGCCCGTGACGCCCGGCTTGGCGATCGTCGTGCTCCTGCCCAGCAGGAGCCAGTCGGCCGGGGCGTCCTCGGCGACCTTCCTGGCCACCTTCCTGAGCAGGCCGTCGCGTTCGGCGTCGTCCTTGGCGGCGACCGCCTCCCCGGTCCAGGTCTGGACGTCCTCGCTGTCGTAGCGCCAGTAGTAGCCGGGGTCGGCGTACTTGAGCAGGGTGAGCGGTTCGACGTGGGCCACGAGCGACAGGTCGTAGTCGGCCTTGGAGTACACCTTGTCGAGCCAGACGGCGAACTCGACGGTGTTGACCTTGAGGGTGACCCCGACGTCCCTGTACTGGGCGGTCAGATAGTCGGCGATGGTGGGCGGGTAGATGTTCGGCACCGTCAGCTCCAGGTTCAGGCCCGAGCCGTGCCCCGCGTCGGCGAGAAGCTTCCTGGCACTCTCCTTGTCGTGGGCGTCGATGGAGGTGAGGTCCTCGTACCACGGGTCGGTGGGTGAGACGTGGCTGCCGACCTTGGCGTACAGCTGGTCCCCGCCGAGGATGGTGATCAGCCCGTCCTTGTCGACGGCCGCGCGCAGCGCGTGCCGCACCCGCGGGTCCCTGAGCGGCCCCCTGGAGTTGTTGAAGCCGAGCACGAAGATCGTGTTGCTGGGCCCGCTGGTGACCGTGAAGGAGGGGTCGTCCTTGACGGCGGTCAGCTGGTCGGCGCCGTTGACGGTGAAGACGTCGATCTCTCCGGTACGCAGGGCGTTGAGCGCGGCGTTCTCGTCGGGGATGTAGCGGAAGACGATCTGCGCGACCCTGCTCCTGGTTCCCCAGTAGGAGTCATCGCGGACGAAGGTGATCGACGAGCCGCGTTGCCAGTCCTTGAGCCTGTACGGCCCCGACCCGTTCTCGGACGAGGCGAGGTCGTTGGAGGCGCCCTTCTTCAGCACGGCTCCGGCCCGGCCGGTCAGGGCGTACAGGAAGGTGGTGTCCCGCCGCGAGAGCTTCACCACGACGGTGCCGTCGTCGGGCGCGGTCACCTTCTCGACGGAGGCGAAGGACGCCTTCGCGGGGTTGACGGAGTCCTTCGCGACGACGTTGTCGAAGGAGTGCTTGACGTCGGCGGCCGTGACGGGCGAGCCGTCGTGGAAGGTCGCCCCGTTCAGCGTGAAGGTGTAGGTCAGGCCGTCGCCGGAGACCTCGGGCAGCCGGGCGAGCGAGGGCCCGATCGTGCCGTCGGCCCCCGTCTTGACCAGGCCCTCGTAGATGTTGCCGAGCAGGATCTGCTCCAGCGCGGCACCGGCCACCTTGGTGATGTCCAGGCTGGTCGGTTCGAGGACCAGGCGGACGGTGACGCTCGCGTCCAGGTTCGGCCCCCGTGCGACCGCCTGGTCGGCCGCGTTCGTCGGGTTCGCGGGGGCGCCGGACCCGGACGGGCCCGCCGAGCAGCCGGCCGCGAGCAGGGCCGCGGCGAGCGCGAGGGCGAGGGTGGCGCGGAGGCTCATGCCATGGATTGTGAGGCAACCGCCGGAAAAAATCAATGTAATCCCTACCAATTTTATAGGTAATAATGGGATGTGTGCCAAGATGAGGTCGTGACGGGACCCTCGGGAGGACCTGATGCACGCGGACGAGCACGGCCTGCCGGTGAGCGCGGCCGGCGCCACCGCCGTACGGCACTACGACGACGCCATCCACGAGCTGCTGCACTTCCGGGCCGCGGTCGACGAGAGGACGGCGGCGGCGCTGGCCGAGGATCCGGACCTCCCGCTGGCGAACGCGCTGTCGGCCTATCTGGGGCTGCTCACCACGGAGCCGGCCGAGACGCGGAACGCCGGTGAGCGGTTCCGGGCCTACCTCCGCCGGACCGACATCTCGCGGCTGCTCCCGCGGGAGCGGGCGCACGTGGAGGCGGTCGGGGCACTGCTCCGCGGGGATCTTCTCACCGGCGGGGCCGTCCTCGCCCGGATCACCGAGGAGCACCCCCGGGACGCCCTCGCCCTGATCGTCGGGCATCAGATCGACTTCTTCACCGGCGACGCCCGCTCGCTCCGCGACCGCGTCGGCGGCGCGCTGACGGCCTGGCACGAGGACGACCGGCACCACGGCCACCTGCTCGGCATGTACGCCTTCGGCCTGGAGGAGGCCGGGCACTACGACAGGGCCGAGGACGTGGGCCTGCGCGCGGTGGAACTCAACGCCAAGGACGTCTGGGGCATCCACGCCGTCGTCCACACCTACGAGATGCAGGGCCGCTTCCAGCGGGGAGTGCGCTATCTCGACGACAGGCTCGCCGACTGGTCGTCCGGCACCTTCCTCAACGTGCACACCTGGTGGCACTACGCGCTCTACGCGCTGGAGGCGGGAGACACCCCAAGGGCCCTCGCCATCTACGACGCGGCGCTTCGCGGCCCCGGTGCCACGGACACCGTGATGGAGATGCTCGACGCCTCCGCCCTGCTCTGGCGGCTCCTCCTGGAGGACTCCGACCAGACGGAACGGTGGGCCTCGCTCGCCGACGCGTGGGCGCCCAAGATGGCCGAACCGCTCTACGCGTTCAACGACACGCACGCGGTGATGGCCTACGTCGGCTCCGGGCGGTTCGCGGAGGCGGAGAGGCTGATCGCGAGCCGCGAGGAGTACGCGGCTCCGGCCCGCCCGGAGGTCACCAACCACCGGATGACCACCCGCGTGGGCCTGCCCGTGTGCCGCGCGCTGCTCGCCTTCGGCCGGAGGGACTACGCCCGGGTGGTGGACCTGCTCTACCCGATCAGACATCGGGTGAACGATTTCGGCGGGAGCCACGCCCAGCGCGACGCCGTGCAGAAGACGCTGCTGGAGGCGGCGATCAGGGCCGGGCGGTTCGACCTCGCCCGCGTGCTGGTCAGCGAGCGGATCAACGTGCGGCCGCGCAGCCCCTTCAACTGGCTCAAGCAGGGCTCCGTCTCCGAGGGGCTCGGCGAGCGCGCCGCCGCGGCGGCCGCCCGAGCCCGCGCCGCCGAACTCGCTCTCCCCGGGAAAGGCGGGGAAGACCGGTAAGGCCGGTAGGGATGCGGGTCTGACTCACGGGCCGGGATGAACTGGCGGACGCCCTCTACGGCCGGGTCGATATGAGCTGACGGACACCCTCTACGGCGCGCCGGCCCCCGGAACGGGAGCCGGCCCGGCACCGGTCGGCCCGGCACCGGTCGGCCCGGTGCCTGCCGGTTCGCGCCGGTGTCTCGCGGCCAGCTCGCCGAGCAGTCTCCAGGTGCGGTGCTCGTCCTCCGCCGAACCGATCGAGGTCTGGGTGTAGACGAGCTCGGTCACGCCCGCTTCGACGTACGCGGCCACCTGGTCCGCGAGCAGTTCCTCGTCCCCGATCGCGACCAGGTCGGCGGGGTGGCCGACGCCCTCGCGGTCCAGCGCTGCGCGATAGGACGGGATGGTCCCGTAGTACCCCATGTTCTTCTCGGCGCGGGCGCGGGCGCCCGCCACGTCGGCGGTCACCACGCCGGAGACGATCGCGGCGACCCGGGGGGCCGGTCGCCCGGCCGCCTCCGCGTACCGGGTGACGGTCGGCACGGTGTATTCGGCCAGCGTGCGCGGGCCGGACAGGATCGGCAGCGCGCCGTCGGCGAGTTCGCCCGCGGCGCGCAGGGTGAGCTCGCCCGCCGCCGCGACCAGCACCGGCACCCGGGGCCGCGCGCCCGGCACGCTCACCGGCAGGGGGGTTCTGGCGACCAGCGTCTCGCCGTCCAGGTTCGCGGTGCCGTTCTCGAAGAGGTCGCGCAGCACTTCCAGGTACTCCCGCAGGTGCCGGATCCTGGGGTGCGGCGCGATCCCGTAGGCCTCCTCGACGAACGACCCGATCGACATCCCGACGCCCAGCGTGAAGCGTCCGTGGCCGGCCGCCTGCGCGGTCTGGGCCTGCATCGACATCGCGATCGGGTGCCGCGGGTAGATCGGCACGATCGCGGTGCCGACGTCGATGCCGGGCACCTCGCGCGCGGCCAGCGCGGCCACCGTGATGGCGTCGTGGTCGAACCGCTGGGTGAACCAGGCCGAGGTCAGCCCCGCGGCGGCGAGCTCCTTCACCTCGCCGATCAGGGTCTCGACGGAATTGGCTTCGGCGGACAGCCGTGTGTGATCGGTGGGCAGCGCGACCCCGATGCGCATGGCGTACTCCAATCGTTCGGCCGGGAGGCCGGCCAGAAGTCTTTACTCGGTCAATATATTGCCTCAGGCAAGCATTTTGGCCCTATTTCCCTTCGAGCCCATGGTCGTAAGTCCTCCACCCGGCGGCCTGAGAGCCTTCCCGAGGCGTGCGTTCAGACCAGTCGGCCCTCCGGGAGGAGGAAACCCTGGCCCGGCATCCTCGGTGTCCGGGGACGGTTCCGCGCCGGAGGCGGAAACCTTTTCGAAGAAGGAGCGCACCCGGTGTCGATCCCGCCGGACGCCGTTCGTGTAGGGGATAGGAAGGCGGCGACGGAGCCGCACCGGTCGTCCGGGAGGAACGCGCGATGAAACAGTATTTGCTCAGCATCTACCAGCCCGACGGAGGTTCCCCCGCCCCCGAGGTGCTGGAGCCGATCGCACGGAACCTGGAGGCCCTGGAGCGGGAGATGAGGACCGCCGGGGTGTGTACCAGATCCAAGCCGCGATCAACGCCGTCCACAGCGACGCGCCGACCGCGGCCCTCACCGACTGGTGGCAGATCCTGGCGCTGTACGACCGGCTGCTGGCCCTGACCCCCAACCCGGTGGTAGCGCTCAACCGCGCGGTCGCGGTGGCCGAGGTCGACGGGCCGGAGGTTGCGCTCGTCCTGGTCGACGGCCTCGACCTCGGCGGCTATCACCTGTTCCACGCCGTCCGCGCGGACCTGCTCCGGTGCCTGGGCCGCACCGCCGAGGCGGCGCGGGCCTACGAGGAGGCGATCGCCCTCACCCGCAACGCGACCGAGCGCGACTTCCTGCGGCGCACCCGCCAGGCGCTCGACTGATCCGGGCGACCGTCCCGGCCCGGCGCCCGCGCGACGACCGGACCCCGGCGAGAGGGCGCCGTCTCGTGCGCGACGGCCGGACCCCGGCGAGGACGCCGTCTCCTACGCGACGGCCGCCGGGCCGTCAGGCGAGGGCGTTGCGGAGCCACTCCTCGACACCGGCGATGTGGACCGTGGCCCAGGCCCGCGCCACCTCCGGCTGGCGGGCGGCGATGGCGTCGCAGATCGCGGTGTGCTGCTCGCGGGTCTTCTCCAGGGCGTTCTCCTGGGTGAGGCCCCGCCAGATCCTGGCCCTGGTCGTAGGGCCCGAGAGGCTCTCGATGAGGGAGCACAGCACCGCGTTGCCCGAGCCCGCCGCGATGCGCTGGTGGAACTCCAGGTCGTTGGCGACCAGCTGCTCGACGCTCGGGTCGGGAGGCAGCTCGTCGAGGATCTTGCGCAGCTCGGTGACCTCGGACTCGGACATGTGCGTCGCCGCCATCGCGGTCGCCGCGGGCTCCAGGATCCGCCGGACCTGGAAGAACTGCAGCACGGTGTCGTCCTGGTGGAAGTCGACCACGAACGACATCGCGTCCAGCAGCAGCCTCGGCTCCAGGCTGGTCACGTACGTGCCGTCGCCCTGGCGCACGTCCAGCACGTTGATCAGGGCCAGGGCCCTGACGGCCTCGCGCAGCGAGTTGCGCGACAGGCCGAGCCGATCGGCCAGGTCGGCCTCCTTGGGCAGCCTGCTGCCCGGGGCGAGCTCGCCAGACAGGATCATCTGCTTGATCTTGTCGATAGCGGCGTCGGTGACCGCCACTCTGCACCGTCCTCAGGTCGCGCCAGACATCCGATGTCTATGAGTGTATGGCGAACCGGACCGGATCCACTCCCGTCACGCGGCGGATGATTCCGCGGACCTCCAGCGTGCGCAGATGGGCCGCGGCCTCTCCCGCCGCCATCCCGCGCAGCACGGGCGGGAAGTCCTCCCACGGACGGTTCCAGGTCATACGTCCGGCTATCTCCCAGATGGTGAGGGGCCCCTCCGCCTCGGCGAGCAGGGCGGCCAGCCGTCGGAGCTTCTCCTCGTGGTGGACGACGATCTCCGTCGCCCGAGCCCCCGTGTCAGGAAATATCCATTCATGGGCGGGAAGGGCTTCGAGCCGTCCCAGGCCCTTCACCTTCTCCAGCGACTCCAGGAAGTCGCTGAGCGGATCCACGTCCGCGCGGTCGTACGGATAGATCCCGATGTGCGGCGTGATCGCCGGCAGCACGTGGTCGCCGGTGAAGATCCGGTCGGCGTCCTCCAGGTGCAGGCAGACGTGGCCGGGGGTGTGGCCGGGCGTCCAGATCGTCCGGAGCCTGCGCCCCGGCAGGTCGATCAGGTCGCCGTCGGTGAGGACGCGGTCGGGCACCGCGGGCGGCTGCGGCCGGTTCCCCGTCACCTCCTCCACCTCGACGGTTCCCGCTCCCGCCCGGCGCAGCATGTCGGCCTGGAAGTCGCGGTGCGCGTCACCCTGGAAGTCGCGCATGAGCCTGATCAGCGCGGCGTCGGCCTCGTGCATGGCGATCCACGCGCCGGACTCCTCCCTGACCCGGCCCGCCAGCCCGGCGTGGTCGGGATGGAAGTGGGTCACGACCACCCCGCGCACGTCCCGGACGTCCATGCCGACCGCCCCCAGCCCGTCGCGCAGCGCGAGCCACGCCTCGGGGGCGTTCCAGCCCGCGTCGACCAGCACGGGACCGGCGGGGGACTCGATCGCGTAGACCAGTGTGTAGCCGAGCGGGTTGCCGGGGATCGGGACGGGCACGCTCCACACCCCGCCGCCGGTGTCGAACGGGCGCTGCTCGCTGTACGGCCTGCGGCGGGTTTTCAACGGTGGTGCTCCTTGTGCGGCCTGCGGGTTCTCAACGGTGTTGCCTTTTGCGCGGGCTGTGGGTTCTCAACGGTGGTGCCTTTTGTGCGGCCTGCGGGATCTCAACGGTGGTGCCTCTCGTGCGGCGGCGCTCGGGACGCCCGGTCCATCGGTGCCGCCCGGAGCGGTCCGGAGTGTCGGTGTCGCCCAAGACGCTCCGGGGGCCGGCGCCGTCGGGCGTCCCGTGTCGGCGGTGCCGCTCAGAGGCGCTCCAGGATGGTCGCGGTCGCGAGCGCCCCTCCCGCGCACATCGCCACCAGCGCGGTCGAGGAGTCGGACCGCTCAAGCTCGTGCAGGGCGGTGGTGATCAGCCGGGAACCGGTCGCTCCGACCGGATGGCCGAGGGCTATGGCGCCGCCGTTGACGTTGACCCGTTCCATGTCCGGCTTGTGCACCGACGCCCAGGACAAGACTACCGAGGCGAAAGCCTCGTTCACCTCGAACCTGTCGATGTCGGCCGCGCTCATCCCGGTCACGGACAGAACCCTGGCGGTCGCGTCCACCGGCCCGTCCAGGTGGTAGTACGGCTCGGAGCCGACGAGCGCCTGGGCGAGGACGCGGGCCCGGGGCCGCAGGCCGTGCCGGGCGGCGGCCTCCTCGCTCATGAGGAGCACCGCCGCCGCGCCGTCGGAGATCTGGGAGGAGGTGCCCGCGGTGTGCAGGCCGTCCTCGCCCATGACGGGCCTGAGCGCGGACAGCCCCTCGACGGTGGTCTCGCGCAGCCCCTGGTCCCGGTCGACGACGCGGGTCTCGCCGGTGGGCTCCCCGTCCTGGCCGAGCACCGGCGCGGTCACCGGTACGATCTCCCGGTCGAAGCGGCCCTGAGCCCACGCCTCCGCGGCGAGGCCCTGGGACCTGGCGCCGAACCGGTCGAGCCGCTCGCGGGTCAGCCCGCGCCGCCGTGCGATCCGCTCGGCGGCGGTGAACTGGTCGGGAAGGTCGATGGCCCAGTCGTCGGGCCTGGGGTTGGCGGGCAGCACGTTGGAACCGAGCGGCGCCCGGCTCATCACCTCGACGCCGCAGGCCACGCCGACGTCGATGACCCCCGCCTGGATGAGTGCCGCGACCAGGTGCACCGCCTGCTGCGAGGAGCCGCACTGCGCGTCGATCGTGGTCACGCCCGTCTGGTACGGCAGCCCGGCGTAGAGCCAGGCGTGCCGCCCGACGTGGCCGCCCTGCTCTCCGGACTGCGTGACGCATCCGGCGAAAACCTGTTCCACGGCACCGGGTTCGATGCCCGACCTGCCGATCAGGCCGTTGAGCGCCGCGGCGAGGACCGCCTGCGGCTTCAGCCCGGCGAGCCATCCGTTGCGCCTGCCGATCGGGGTCCGCACGGCCTCGACGATCACCGCACCCATAACGATCTCCTCGCCATCCGGGTCGGAGCCCGCGGCCACCGGGCGACCGTTCCCGCCGATCCGCCCGGTCGCGCGCCGCTCCAGAACGTCGCTCTAGTCGCTTCCGTAGAGACTGTAACGGGTTCTAGTTTCAGGCGGAAGGAGCGGCGGGGTTTCCGGTGGAACACCGCCCCCCGCGGGACGGGTCTCCGGCGGGAGCGGGGCCCGACCGAGGCGGGTCCTGCGGGGGCGGATCCGGCAAGGGTGGCCTCAGCCGGTGGCGGAGGGCTGGAAGTCGGCGAGCAGGCGCCCGGCGGCGATCTCGATGCGGCGCTGGATCTGCTCGTACGTGCGGCGGCCCCTGAGCATCTCCATGAGCTCGTGCACCCAGACGCTGGACAGCGAGCCCGCGAGGGCGAACTGCTCCTCGGTGGCGGTCTCGACGGTGAGGTCGTCGCCGGCGACGCGGAGCAGCAGCCCCGCCATGCGGTCGCCGAACGGTATGTCGACATCGGCCATGATCAACGAGCGGATGAGCGCGTCGGCGAGCTCGGGTTCGCGCATCAGGCCCCGGGTGGCGCGCATCAGGACGTCGACGGCCCGGCCCGAGGCCGTGGCGGCGTTGGGCGGGCGGCGCTCGATGCTGGTCTCCAGGAGATCGATCTCCTCGCCGACGACGGCGACGACGAGATCCATCTTGGAGGGGAAGTATCGGTAGAGCGTCCCGAGCGCGACCCCGGCGCGCTCGGCGACGGTCCGCATCTGCATCGCCTCGACGCCGCCCCGCGAGGCGAGGGCCGCGGCGGCCTGGACGATGCGCTTGCGCCGCTGGTGCTGGCTCCTGGTGCGGACGCCCGTGGACGCCGGTTCGCTCCGCATGCCGGGTGCCCCCTCGGTCGTGGCCGGATCGGCGTCGCTCGGGGCGTGCCTGCCGGCCCGGGCTGGGGTGACCGGCGTGTCGGTGGTCACATGCGAGGTGCGCATGAGAACACGTTATCTGATTTCCGGATACTCCGATGGGTTACTCGCCAGTCACAAAGATGCCCCGCGCTTACATGGCATATGCGGTGCGGCGGTTATACGGGGACTTATTGCGATCGGCTGCCTCTGGACACAGAATAGAATCTGTTCTACTTTCCGGAAGGGCGAAGCGGCCGACAGAAACCCTGGAGCGCCAGTGGACTTCAATCTCGACGAGACACAGACCGACCTGCGCAAACTCGCGGTCGACCTCCTCGGCAAGGAGGTGACCTCGGCCAGGCTCGAAGCCCACGAGAAGAGCGGCGCGCCCTACGACGCAGCCCTGTGGCGCTCCCTCGCCGGGGCCGGGCTGCTCGGCGCCACCCTGCCCGAGGAGGCCGGGGGCGCGGGGCTCGGACCGGTGGAGACGGCGGTCGTCCTGCGGGAGATCGGCGCCCACGTGGCCCCCGTACCCGCCGAGCAGAGCCTGGTCGCGGCGCAGGTGATCGCCAGGTACGGCTCCCGGGAGCAGCGCGAGGCGCTGGCCCCGCTGGCCGACGGCGAGATCTCGCTCGCCGTCGCCACCTCCGAGCCGGGCCGCGACTTCGCCGCCCCGCCGGTCACGACCGCCCGCAGGGAGGGGGCCGGGTGGGTGCTGGACGGGGCCAAGGGCACCACGCCCTACGCCGCCCAGGCGGCGAAGGTCCTGGTCACCGCCGCCACCGGCGCCGGGGTCGGCGTGTTCCTGGTGGACCCCGCCGAGGCGGGCACGCGGCCGGTGCCGACCTCCACCGGGGAACCCGCCGCCGCGCTCACCCTGGAGGGCACCCCCGGCGAGCTCGTCGGGGCCGAGGACGGCGCGGCGGCCGACGGCCTGCGCAGGCTGGCGCTGGCCGGGAACATCGCCGTCACCTCCGGCGTGCTGGCCGGGGCGCTGGCGCTCACCACCGAGTACATCAGGACGCGCAAGCAGTTCGGCCGGGCGCTGGCCGAGTTCCAGGCGGTCACCGTGCAGATCGCCGACGTCTACATCGCCGGGCGGTCCCTGGACGTGGCCGTGTGGTCCGGGGCGTGGCGGCTGGCCCAGGGGGCGGACGAGGAGGCCGAGGCGGACCTGTCCGTCGGCGCCCTGACCGCGACCGACCAGGCGCTGCGGGCGCTCTACACCTGCCAGCACCTGCACGGCGGGATCGGCGTGGACGTGACCTACCCGCTGCACCGCTACTTCGCCTGGGGCAAGCACCACGCCCACCTGCTGGGCGGGGTGGAAGCCCGGCTCGACACGATCGGAGCGCTCGTCTGATGCTGATCGACCTGACTCCCGACCAGAAGAGGCTCCGCGACGAGCTGCGCGAGTACTTCCGGTCCTGCCTCACCGCCGAGGACCGCGCGCGGATCTCCACCGACCCGTTCGGCGACGCCTACATGGAGCACTGCCGCACCCTGGGCCGCGACGGCAAGCTCGGGCTCGGCTGGCCCAAGGAGTACGGCGGCGGCGGGTACGGTCCGCTGGAGCAGCAGATCTTCGCCAACGAGATCGCCCGCGCCGAGGTGCCGTACCCGATCATCACCGTGCAGACCGTCGGCCCGACCCTCATGCAGTACGGGACGGCGGCGCAGAAGGAGTTCTTCCTGCCGCGCATCCTCGCCGGGGAGTGCCACTTCGCGATCGGCTACAGCGAGCCGGGGGCGGGCACCGACCTGGCGTCCCTGCGCACCACCGCGGTCCGCGACGGCGACCACTACGTCGTCAACGGGCAGAAGATCTTCACCTCGGGCGGCCACTACTCCCAGTACATCTGGCTCGCCGCCCGCACCGACCCGGACGCGAAGAAGCACCGCGGGATCACGATGATGATCGTCGACTGCGCCGACCCCGGCTACTCGTGGACCCCGATCACGACGATGGACGGGCGCCACCACACCAACTCCACCTACTACTCCGACGTACGCGTACCGGTGGACATGGTCGTGGGCGAGGAGAACAAGGGCTGGGACCTCATCGTCAACCAGCTCAACCACGAGCGGGTCACGCTCGGCCCGGCGGGCAACCTCGCCCACACCTACGACCGGTTCCTCGCCTGGGCCCGCCGCACCGGCACGGTCGAGGAGCCCGCGGTACGCAGGGCGCTCGGCCAGGTCTACGCCTACTTCCGGACCAACGAGCTGCTGAACTGGCAGGTCGCGGCCAACATGGACCTCGGCTGGCTGGGCGCCCCCGACGCCTCGGCCACCAAGGTGTACGGCTCCGAGCGGCTGCAGGACGTCGGCAGGATCGTCGGCGAGGTCCTGGCCCGCTTCGGCGACCCGTCGGACCCGGACACCGCCGACCTGATGGAACGCGTCGACCGAGGCGCCAAGGGGGGACTGGTGCTCACCTTCGGCGGCGGGGTGAACGAGGTCCAGCGCGAGCTCATCGCGATGCTCGGCCTGAGCCTGCCGAGGCCGCCCCGATGAGCGAGAAGCCCTCGCCCCCCGCGGCGACCCCGGCCCCCTCGACGACCTCGGCAGATGCGCCGACCTCGTCCCCCGCGGCGACCCCGGCCACTCCGGCGTCCGAGCCCGGCTCCCTGCACGAGCGGCTCACCGCCCTCGCCGAGCGGCAGATCGCCGTGGGCGAGGTGCTCGGTGTCGCGGAGGCGGACCCGGTGAACATCCCGATGATCCGGCACTGGACCGACGCCATGGGCGACACGAACCCGCTCTACACCGACCCCGAGGCCGCCGCCGCCGGGGTGCATGGGGGGATCGTGGCACCACCGGCGATGATCCAGGTCTGGACGATGCCCGGCGTGGACGGCTCCAGGAGGAAACGGCCGGGCACGCCGATCGACCCGGTGCTCGCGATGCTGGACGGCAACGGTTACACCGGCGTGGTCGCCACCAACTGCGAGCAGACCTACCACCGCTACGTGAGGCTCGGCGAGTCCCTGGTCCCGGCCACCCGGCTGACCGGCGTCACCGGGCCGAAGCGGACCGCGCTCGGCGAGGGCTACTTCGTCACCTGGAACATCACCTGGTACGCCGACGGCGAGGCCGTGGCCGAGATGCTGTTCCGGGTGCTGAAGTTCAGGCCCAGGGAGCGGGCGGCGGAGCCGGGCCGGGCGGAAGAGCCGGGCGCGGCCACGTCCGGCGGGAACGGGATCGCGGCGCGCGGGAACGGGCTCGCTCCCGCGCGCGAGGCCCCCTCCGGGCCCCCGCCCGCTCAGGACGTAACCGTTCAGAACGTTCAGGACGCGCCCGCGGCGAGTGAGGACGCGTCACCGCGCGAGCCGTTCCCGCTGAGACCCGCCGTCAACGCCGACACCGCCTTCTTCTGGGAGGGTGTCGCGGCGGGCGAGCTGCGGATCCAGAAGTGCGCCGACTGCGGCGAGCTCCGCCACCCGCCGGGGCCGGTCTGCCCCTCGTGCCGCTCGGCCGCCCGCACGTTCGTGACGGTGAGCGGCGAGGGCGAGGTCTACAGCTACGTCGTCCACCACAACCCGCCGGTTCCGGGACATCGGACACCTTTCGTGGTCGCCGTGGTGGAACTGCCGGAAGGCGCGCGGATCGTGGGCAACGTGGTGGACTGCGACGCTTCACGGGTGGGTATCGGTATGCCGGTGCGCGTGACGTACCGCCAGATGGACGACGAGCTGATCCTGCCCATGTGGGTCCCCCGGGAGGCGTGATGCGGACACTTACCGACGACGAGGTGCGGGTCGGAGCTCCGCTTCCCGAGCTCGCGGTCGACCTGAGCCCCACCGTGGTCGTGTCGACCGCGCTCGCGACCATGGACTTCACCTCCGTCCACCACGACGTCGAGGGCGCGAGGGCGCAGGGGTCGAAGGACATCTTCCTCAACATCCTGACCACCATGGGTCTCGTCGAGCGCTACGTCACCGACTGGGCCGGACCCGAGGCGATCATCCGTGGCATCAACGTCAAACTCGGCGTCCCCGCGTACGCGGGCGACAGGCTGGCCTTCACCGGCAGCGTGGTCGCCCGCGAGGACGGCGAGTTCACCGTCGAGGTCCGGGGCGGGGTCAGCCTCGGCGACCACGTCTCGGGCACCGTCAGGTTCGCCCTCCCCTCCCGCTGACGGGAACACCGGAACACAGAAAGGCCCTCACCACCGTGGTCTCCTTCTCCGGGAGTACGGTCGTCGCCGGCATCGGCGCGACCGAGTTCTCCAAGCAGTCGGGCAGGTCCGAGCTCCAGCTCGCGGCCGAGGCGGTGTTCGCGGCGCTCGACGACGCGGGTCTCGCGCCCTCCGACGTGGACGGTCTCGTCACCTACACCCAGGACGCCAACCAGGAGATCGCCGTGGCCCGCGAGGTGGGCATCGGCGACCTGTCGTTCTTCTCCCGTGTCCACTACGGCGGCGGCGCGGCGTGCGGGACCGTGCTGCACGCGGCGATGGCCGTCGCCACCGGGGTCGCCGAGACCGTGGTCTGCTACCGGGCGTTCAACGAGCGCTCGGGCAACAGGTTCGGCCAGCCCGACGCCCGCATCGGCGGCGAGCCCTCGTCCCAGGGCCTGGAGATGAGCTGGCACGTCCCGTACGGGCTGATGACCCCCGCCGCCTGGGTCGCCATGTTCGCCCGGCGCTACATGCACACGTACGGCGCCACCTCCGAGGACTTCGGCCGGGTGGCGGTCGCCATGCGCAGGCACGCCTCCACCAACCCGGCCGCGTGGTTCCACGGCCGCCCGATCACGCTGGAGGAGCACCAGGCGTCCAAGTGGATCGCGGAGCCGCTGCACCTGCTCGACTGCTGCCAGGAGAGCGACGGCGCGGTGGCGCTGGTGGTCACCTCCGCCGAGCGGGCCAGGGACCTGCGCAGGTCACCCGCCGTGATCACCGCCGCCGCCCAGGGGTCGGGCGCCGACCAGATGATGATGACCAGCTACTACCGCGACGACATGACCGGCCTGCCGGAGATGGGGGTGGTCGGCCGCCAGCTCTGGAAGCAGTCGGGACTCGGCCCCTCGGACGTGCAGACGGCCATCCTGTACGACCACTTCACCCCGTTCGTCCTCACCCAGCTGGAGGAGCTGGGCTTCTGCGGGCGCGGCGAGGCCCGCGACTACGTGGCCGACGGCGGCATCGAGATCGACGGCCGCCTCCCGGTCAACCCGCACGGCGGCCAGCTGGGGGAGGCGTACATCCACGGCATGAACGGCATCGCCGAGGCCGTCAGGCAGATCAGGGGCACCTCGGCCAACCAGGTGGCCGGGGTACGGAACGTGCTGGTCACCGCGGGCACGGGCGTGCCGACGAGCGGGCTGGTCCTGTCGTCGGAGTGAGCGGGGGCCTCGCGCTCGACGAGACGTTCCGACGGCCGCCGCGTGCCCGGCGTGGAGGCGGGGCACGCGACGGCCGTCAGGTGACGGGCGCCGTCCGGTCTTTCGGCGGCTGCTCGGTGGTGCGGTGTTCGGTGGTGCGGTGGCTCAGCAGCTCAGGTTGCCGCCGGGGGTGGTGCCGAGGATCTGCACGAAGCGCTGGTAGGCGTTGATCCGGCTCTGCACCTGCGCGGGGTTCCTGCCGTTGCACTCCAGGCTGCCGTTGATGCTGCGGATCGTCTCGCCGAAGCCACGGCTGTTGACCATCGCGTTGTGCGGGGTCATCGTGCCGGGGCCGTTCTGGGTGTTCCAGTACCACAGGGCGGTCTTCCAGGCCACCGCCGCGTCGTTCTGGACCAGGTACGGGTTGCCGAGCAGGTTGATGCCGAGCGCGTCGCCCGCCGCCTTGTAGTTGAAGTTCCAGCTCAGCTGGATCGGGCCGCGCCCGTAGTAGGCCGCCTGGCCCGCGGGGCAGCCGTACGGCTGGCTCGTGTCGCAGTAGTGCGGGTAGTTCGCGGTGTTCTGCTCCACGACGTGGACCAGGCCGCCGGTCTCGTGGTTGACGTTGGCGAGGAAGGCGGCGGCCTCCTGCCTCCTGATGGTGTCACTGCCGGTCTTCGCGAAGCCCGGGTAGGCGCTCAGCGCCGCGGTCAGGCCGCTGTAGGTGTAGAACGAGTTCCGGCTCGGGAACATCTGGTTGAACTGGGCCTGGCTCACGACGAAACCCCCGGTGGGCGGGGGGTCGGTGGGCGTCGTGCCGCCGCAGGTGTACGGCTCCCAGTACCAGGTGCTGATCACCGGGTCGTAGCCGGGGTTCTCGTTCTTGGCGCGGTAGAACTGGCCGTTGGTGTACTTGACGATGCTCCCGGCCGGGTACCAGGTGCCCGCAGCCCAGTTCGGGTGGTTGCAGTTGCTCGGGGGAGGCGTCGTGCCGCCGCCGCAGGAGCCCTGGTCCGCCCACACGTCGACGGTGCCGGGGACCTCGTTCTGGGTCCACCACTTCGCCGACCAGTTACGGCCGTTGTGGGAGGCGGTCATGCCGCTGGTGTAGACCGCCGAGGAGTTCCACGGGGTCACGCAGGCGGCCGCGACGGCGGCGGAGGACGCGGAGGCCGCCGGCAGGGCGACCGCCAGCACGCCCGTGACCGCCAGGGCGGCGAGGGCGGCCATGATGCGCTGTCTCAACACTTGATCACTCCTTCGTGCGGTGGGGGCCGCAGAGGTTCGAGATTCCGTGCGACCGGGACGCGAGTGGCTCGCGCGAGAAGCTTGCAGACCCAGTCAGGGCGAGTAAGGGAGGACGGCTCCGCCTTACCGGCGCCATCAGGGGACGCGGGACGGTGTGGAACGTCCGGACGGTCGGACTTCCGGGAAACGACGACCCGCGTCGTCGAGGTTCGCGCAGCTCCTGGTCGGATCGGACGGTTGTCCGGGGGCCGCGAAGGCTCCCGCCTTAACTTTCTCTTAAGAAAGTTTCCTAAGAGTTGTCGTGATACTAGCCTTGACAGAACGCCTTCACAACCCCGACGGGCCCGGATTTCCGCTGTTGTGGACGGGTGTGTTCCGCGTCCGATATGACCCGCGCCTGGTTAATTCACAATGGCGTTATAAGTCCGGTTGGCCAGTAAATGTAACTTTTGTGGACGTTTTGGATGCCATCATGTGCGTCATGTTGGATTCCCTCGGGCTCGATCCCGTGGAGGAGCGCGTCTACCGGTTCCTGGTCACCACCGCGGAGGCGGAGGTGACCGACCTCGTCGGCAAGCTCGGCATCGACGCCGAGACGGCCGAGACGGTGCTGGTGTCCATGCGGGTCAGAGGGCTGGTCAGGACGGTCGGTCCCGGCAGGCGGCGGTTCGCGGTCGTGGCCCCGGACATCGTGCTGGGCTCGCAGCTCCTCCGCCGCCAGCAGGCGCTCGACTGGGCCCGCCGCGAGGTGGACCGGCTCTCCGAGGAGTACCGGGACAACGCCCGCCGCCGCGACGCCGGGCGGCTGGTCGAGGTCCTGCCGGACCGCGGCGTGCTGCGGGAGCGTCTCGACCACCTGCAGGAGAACGCCCGCCGCGAGGTCCTCTCTCTGTGCCGGAGCCGCGCGATCGCGCTGCCCGCCGAGGAGAACCTCGCCGAGCCGGACGCGCTGCGCCGCGGGGTCGAGTACCGGGTGGTCTACGAGAGGACCCTGCTGGAGGAGCCGGGCATGCAGGCCAACGTGGCGTACGGGGTCAAGCTGGGCGAGCAGGCCAGGGCCGCGCCCTGCCTGCCGGTGCGGCTGACGATCGTCGACCGGGAGGTCGCGGTGATCCCGCTGGTGCAGGAGGCGGGGGTCTCCGAGCCGACGGCGGCGCTGGTCCGCGGCGGCCAGCTGCTGGAGGCGCTCATCGCCCTCTTCGAGGGCTGCTGGGAGCGGGCGACGCCGCTGCGGATCGCCGAGGACGGCGCCCTCGCCGAGGGGACGAGGTCCTGCCCGCTCGGTTCCGACGACCTTTACCTGGTCTCGCTGCTGGTCGCGGGCGTACCGGACAAGTCGATCGCCACCCAGCTGGGCGTGAGCCACCGGACCGTGCAGCGGCGCGTCTCGAACATCATGGAACTCGCCGGCGCCCAGACCCGCATGCAGCTGGCCTGGCGCGTCGCCACCGAACACTGGCTCTGAGCGTCCGGCGGCCCCGGGGCTCTACGGGGTGGTCATCATCGGTACCGCGAAGAAGACGATCATGGCGATCGCCACCGCGATGACGAAACCGATCAGTTCCCAGGCCCAGTCGTGGTGGGTCGCGTCCTTGATCGCCTTATGACTGCGCGGCGTTTTGTCTTCTTTGTCACCCTTGCGCCCGTGGGCCGCGCTCCGGCGGGAAGGGGAGAGCACCACACCGGTGCCCCCGAGCGCCGGAGGGGCGGCAGACCCGGACGGCCCTGACAGCCCTGACAGCCCGGACGGCTCGGGGGCCGGAGGCATCGGGGGTATCGCCGGGAACCCGTTCCCCGGGACGGTGTCGGCGTCGTCCCGCGGCGCGTCGTACGGCGTCAGGGTGTGGTTCGGCGGCGCGGTCCGGGGGGCGTCGTCGGGCGCGTCCTCGCGCATCACCCAGCGGGGCAGGCGCAACTGGGCGCGACCGGCGGGGGTACGGAGGTGGTCGGTCCGGGGGGACCAGGTGGGAAGGGCGGTCGGGATCCCCTGCGGCCGGGCGTCGGAGGGAGCGGCGTCCGGCAACCGGCCGGGGTCGGCGGCCCGGGGGGCCGGGGCGGGACGCGGGGGCTCGGCGCGCTCCACCGAGGGCGCGGGGTTCTCCGTCCGCGTGGCCCAGACGGGGAGCGTGAGCCGGGGGCGGTGGTTGTCGGTGGAGGCCGCGTGCCGCCCGGCCCCCCGTACGGGGGAGGGGGCCGGAGAAGGGGCGGGGGAGGACGCGCGGGCGGGGCGGTGGCGCTCGCGGTCGGCGAGGGCGTCGAGCTGGTCGGTCTGCAGGGGCCAGCCGGGGAGGGGACGCGCGGCGGCCGGTGCGTCACCGGGACCGTCGTCCAGCACGTCGCCGGGGCCGTTGCTCGGCACATTCCCGAAGCCGTTACCCGGCACGTTTCCGACGCTGTCGTCCAGCACGTCCCCGGGGTTGTCGCCCGGCACATTCCTGAGGCTGTCGTCCAGCACGTCCCCGAGGCCGTCGTCCAGCACGTCCCCGAGGTTCTCCGGGTTCGTGAGGGGCGGGACGCCGGCGAGCGGGGTGCGGGAGGTCTCGGCGGCGGGGAGCGGACTCCCTGGCGTCTCGGCGCGGGGGGCGGCGGCGACGAGCCTGTCGGTGTAGACGCGGGCCGCCCGCGCCTCCGGGCTGAGCGGGCGGAAGAGGTCTTCCCGCCCGGGGGCGTCGTCCAGCACGTCCCCGGGGATCGGGGCCGGCAGTGACGACACCCGGCGCGGCCGGGGACGCTGGAGGCGGCGGCGCGGCCGCAGGGCCGCGGTGTCCAGGGCGGTGAGCACCGAGTCGCCGAGCCTGGGCATCGGCTGCGTGGTGGCCTCGTGGGTGGAGACGGCGTCGGGGTCCCGCGGCGCGAAGGGGTCGGGGAAGCGGTCGTCCGCCATATGGTCCGGCAGGTCCGGCAGGCCCGGCACGGGGAAGGCCGAGGCGCCCGCCGGAGGGCCCGCCTGCGGACCGGCCGGGAGGCCGGTCTCCGCGAGCGGCAGCGGCCACGCGGGCGTCGTCGGCCACAGCTGCCTGAGCAGCGGGGACGTCGACCGCCTGGCGGCGGGAACCGCGGGCGGCGCCTGGGGTCCGAGCACGGCGGCGCGAAGTCCCGCCGGGGGAATGGCCCAGCGGGCGAGGTTGAGCACGTCGCGGACCGGGGCGACGGCGAGGGCGCCGAACACCTCCGTCATGTCCTCGGGAATCCTGGCCCCGGCCAGGGCGTAGCCCAGCGACTGGGCGAAACGGCGGCAGGCGCTCACCGTCAGCTCGTCGGCGGTGTCGACGGCCACGTCGAGCACCCAGGACAGCTCGGAGGCGTCCATCTCGCACACACCCGACAGGTACAGCACCTCACGCTGGTGGGTGCGCAGGTCACCCAGGACGCGCTCGACGAGGGCCGCGGCCGGGTCGAGCCCGACGCCGGGGGGCGCGTAGACGATGTCGCGCAGGAAGATCTCGCGGCGGGCGAGCGCGTACAGCGCGGCGCGCGGCGGTTCGGCGTCCGAGACGCCCGAGAGGACGGCCACCAGGACGTCGGAGGCCGAGTCCGCGTTGCCCAGCTGGTCGTGGGAGTAGGCGAACAGCCCTGCTGCGTGGCGGTCATAGAGCTCGGCGATGAGTTCGACGCGCGAGCGCTGACCGAGGAGCGGTTGGGTCACGGGACCGGTTCCTCTGGTGGTTCGGCGAGCGGGGTGGAGGGGCGGAGCGGCCGTGAGGCCTGTGACGTACGGTGCTGGAGGGGTCAACTCCGGCGATGTGGGTAATCATGTCAAGTCATGGGCACCTCCCGCACTACTCAATGCCCTTTTGTTGAGAAATACACTTGTGGATCTGCTTCGGGGCTGGTTCGGGAAAGCCTAGAAGACAGATCGGATAAGTGGGGCATAGGCTGACCCGTGCGGGATCATGGGGGCGGTTGGGGCAGGGGAGTCGTAACCCTGCGAAAACAAGAGGTTGCGCATGATCACATTCAACGGTGTCACCAAGCGCTACGCCGACGGGACCGTCGCCGTGGACAATCTGAGCCTTGAGGTGCCGACCGGGGAGATAACCGTCTTCGTCGGTCCCTCGGGATGCGGTAAGACGACGTCCCTCCGCATGATCAACAGAATGATCGACGCCTCGGACGGCCAGATCCTCCTGGACGGCGTGGACGTCAAGACCATCGACCCGCCGACCCTGCGCCGGGGCATCGGCTACGTCATCCAGCAAGCGGGGCTCTTCCCGCACCGCAAGATCGTCGACAACGTGGCGACGGTGCCCCTGCTGCTCGGCTGGGACAAGAAGAAGGCGCGCGACCGGGCGATGGAGCTGCTCGAACGGGTCGGGCTCGACCTCAAGATGGCCGACCGCTATCCCTTCCAGCTCTCCGGCGGGCAGCAGCAGCGCGTCGGCGTGGCCCGCGCGCTCGCCGCCGACCCGCCCGTGCTGCTGATGGACGAGCCGTTCAGCGCGGTCGACCCGATCGTCCGTACGAGCCTGCAGGAGGAGCTCCTGCGGCTCCAGGCCGAGCTGAACAAGACCATCGTGTTCGTCACCCACGACATCGACGAGGCCGTCAAGCTCGGCGACCGGGTGGCCGTGCTCCGTGTGGGGGGCCGCCTGGCCCAGCTCGACGACCCCGCGACGCTGCTGGCCCGGCCCGCCGACGACTTCGTCCGCGAGTTCCTGGGGCGTGACCGGGGCATCCGGCGGCTGTCGTTCGTCTCGGACGAGGGGGTGCGGCTCCGTACCGACCTGCTCGTGCCCCTCTCCACCGACGCCGCCGCGGCGCGCGCCACCGGGGAGCCGTGGCTGGCCGTGACGGACGAGGGCGGCCGGCCGCTGGGCTGGGCCGCCGTCAAGGACCTGCCGGAACCGGGCACCCTCGCCGACGCGGAGCTCGCGCCGTACGGGACCTTCGTCAGCGGGCACGACTCGCTGCGCGCCGCGCTGGACGCGACCCTGCTCTCCCCGTCGGGCCACGCCGTCGCGGTGGACGGGTCGGGCAGGGCGGTGGGCGTCGCCACCCGCGAGGCGCTGGACGAGGCGCTGACCAGGGTCGCGGGAAACGTCGGCGGACCGGCGCGGGGCGGCGACGTCCAGGCGGGCGGAGATGTCCAGGTGGGCAGAGCTGTTCCGGTGGACGGCGATGTCCCGGCGGGAGGTGTCGGCGGCTCCGCCGGGGGCAGCGACGCCTCCGTGAGAGGTGCCGGGGACGCCGGGAGTTCCGGTGGCATCGGGAGCACCGGAGGCTCTGGTGGCTCGGCGGGAGGTGCCAATGGATGAGGAGCCGCTGGTTCGCTGGGACTGGATCGGGCGCAACTGGCCCACGATCCAGGGCCTGCTGGAGGACCACATCGTGATGGCGCTGGTGCCGGTCGTCATCGGCCTGATCATCGCGCTCCCGCTCGGGCTCGCCGGGGTGCGGTGGCGCTGGCTCTACCAGCCGACCGTCGGCGTGATGAACGTGATCTACTCGCTGCCCTCGCTGGCCGTCTTCATCGTGCTCATCCCGCTCACCGGCCTCGCCACGCGGACGACCGTCATGGTCCCGCTCGCCTTCTACGCCATGGCGGTGCTCATCCCCGCGGTCGTCGACGGGCTGAGCTCGGTCCCCGACCACGTGCGGCAGTCCGCGGTGGCCATGGGCTTCACCCCGCTGCGCAGGCTGCTCCAGGTCGAGCTGCCGATCGCGGTACCGGTCGTGCTGGCCGGGCTCAGGGTCGCCACGGTCGCCAGCGTCAGCCTGGTGAGCGTCGGCGCGCTGGTCGGCAGGGGCGGGCTCGGCTACCTGTTCATCGACGGCTGGCAGCGGCAGTTCTACACCCCGATCGTCGTCGGCATCGTGCTGGTCGTGGTGCTCGCGGGCATCGCCGACCTGCTGCTGGTCCTGGCGCAACGCCTGCTCACCCCGTGGTCACAGGCGAGGGGGTCCGCGTGAACGGGCTGATCGGGCCTCATACGGTCCGTACGGACAGGCTCATCGGATCGCGGACGAAGAAGGAGGCCGTGTGAACTGGCTGATCGACTTCTTCGGTGACCAGGCCAGCTGGTCGGGACCCGACGGGATTCCCAACCGGCTGCTCGAACACCTGGAGTTCGCCGGGCTCTCGCTCTTCCTCGCCATGCTGATCGCGCTCCCGCTGGGGCTGCTGATCGGCCACACCGGCAGGGGCGCGACGCTCGTCATCCTCACCGCCAACGCGGCCCGCGCCCTGCCGACGCTCGGCCTGCTGGTCCTCATCGTCCTGTTCATGGGCGTCGGTACCATTTTGCCGGTGCTCATCCCGCTGGTGGCGCTGGCCGTGCCGCCCATCCTGGTCAACACGTACGAGGGCATCCGAGGGGTCGACCCCGACCTGCGCGACGCCGCGTACGGCATGGGCCTGAAGGGCGGGCAGGTCCTCGGGCGGGTGCTGGTGCCGGTCGCGCTGCCGCTCATCCTGCTGGGCCTGCGCCTGGCGGCGATCCAGGTGGTGGCGACCGCGACCGTGGCCGCCTACGTGGGCCTGGGCGGCCTCGGCCGCTTCATCATCGACGGTCTCGCGACCAAGAACTTCCCGAGCACGATCGGCGGGGCGGTCCTCGTAGCACTGCTGGCGCTTCTCGTCCAGCTCGGGTTCACTCTGGTGCAGCGCGTGACGGTCTCCCCGGGGGTGAGCGAGCGCCAGACCATCAGATAGTCTTCTTTACCCCCCGTTTTGGAAGGGAATAGCACCATGAAGCGCCTGATCAGCACCGCGGCGGTCCTCCTGTCCGCGGCGCTCACACTTACCGCGTGCGGCGGCGGAGACCCGCTCACCAGCGCCTCCCCGGCGCCGGTCGAGTCCGGGTCGGCCTCCGCTCCGGCGGCCGGGGGGAAGGTCGTCATCGGGTCGGCCAACTTCCCGGAGAACGTCCTGCTCGGCGAGATCTACTCCCAGGCCCTGGCGGCCAAGGGCGTGCAGGTCGAGGAGAAGTTCAACATCGGCAGCCGCGAGGTCCTGTACGACCAGGTCAAGAGCGGCGGCCTGACCATCCTGCCGGAGTACATCGGCTCCCTCCTCGCCTTCGTCGACAACACGACCACGGCGAAGTCGAAGGACGACGTCGTCGCCGGTCTCAAGGAGAAGCTTCCCGCCGAGCTGGAGGTCCTCACCCCCGCCCCGGCCGAGGACAACAACTCGCTGACCGTCACCAAGGAGACCGCCACCAAGGACGGCCTCACCACGATCGAGGACCTGGTCAAGGTCGCCAAGAACTACTCGGTGGGCGGCCCGCCGGAGTTCCAGACCCGCCAGGAGAAGAACTTCAAGGACACCTACGGCCTGGAGTTCAAGGAGTGGAAGAAGACCGGCGACGCCACCGCCGACGCCATCAAGGACGGCACCGTCCAGGTCGGCAACGTCTTCACCACCGACCCGAAGATCATCGTCAATGACCTGGTCTCCCTCCAGGACAACAAGAGCGCCTTCGCGGCCGAGAACATCGCCCCCCTGGTCAACAAGGCCGGCGTGAACGACACCGTGAAGACCACCCTCGACGCGGTCTCCGCCAAGCTCGACACCGCCGGCCTGGTCGCCCTGATGAAGCGCATCGCGGTCGACAAGGACGACGCCGAGGCGGTCGCCAAGGACTGGCTCACCCAGAACGCCCTGCTCTAGGTCTCAGCAGTAGTACCAACGGAAGGCGGGTGGACGTCCACCCGCCTTCCGGCGTTCTCACCGGTCGTCGCCGGGCCCGCACGCCCGGCCGCGGCAGCGAGCGGACGGCCGGGCCCCGCCGCGCGGTCCGGCGCTCCGGGCGAACGGGGAGCAGACCGGGGCGGGGACGAGCTCTCGCTCCGTTGGTACGGGGTCGAAGAACATCGTTTCACGCCACCGAGAAACCGCCGGTGTCGACAGGCGTCTCGTCGCTTCGGGGGATTCGGCTTTCCGGGGTCTACCAGTCTGTGACGGCGGTGACCAATGTCTGCCATTCGAGTGAAAGCCAGTAGGGGTGGCCGGCCAGAAAAGCGCCGATGATCCCCGCGAGAGGAAGCAGGGGGATGATCCAGAGAGCCGCCAGGTGTGCACGCGCCGACCGTGTGAGAAGGGTCCTGGCGAACACCCATATCAGCCCACCGGGGATCGGAGTGAGAAGCCACCACAGGATGCTCAGGTCAGACCGGAAAAGCATCTGTTCGCAAAGCCTCGCGTCCCGCTCCGAGAGCGGTGGCGGAGAATAGTGACATACCTGGTTCTCCAGCGCTTTGGCGAGCCTCAGGGCCATGAAGGCGAGCAACCAGGAAAAAACCGCGACGGCAACGGGGTCCGTCACCAGTTTCGACGACGGGGAGTGTGCCTTCTGCGGCTTCGGTGCGGCCGGGGCCGGAGATGATCCGGTCGTCGCCCCGACCTCGTGTTCGATAGGTGCTCCCGATGGACTTCGGCCGGCGCGGAGTTTGTGGTTTCCGGTGTGGAACGAGAAAGCGCAGGGGCTGGATATCGCCGGATACTGCCACGCCGAATCGTTCGCCCGGACCGGGAAGACCGCATTGTCGGTCGCGACTGTACCATCTGGCTGTCGCGCGGAAAGCAGCGTTGAGCCCCAGGGGAAACACCTCTCGCTCGCCGTGTCCCGGCCTTGCTGCGGCCCTCCGGGAAAACCGGTGGGAAAGCTGTGTCCGGCCCTGTTCTTTTCGGGGTGGAAAGCGTCCTGGCCCGCATGGAAGGCGACCTGTCGCGGACGGGGAGTGGCGGGGGCGGCGGTGACGAGGGCGTGGACCGATGTGATTCGTGGCACACCGCGCCGGGCCGGCCACCTGTCCGGGTCCGGGATGATGGCCCCATGAACGAGTTCGTCGAGGCCATGGCTCAGGTGGTGACCGGGGTGACGGTCGTCACGGTGAAGGACGGGCGCGACGACGTGGGGGTGACGGTCGCCACCTTCACCTCGCTGTCGCTGGACCCGCCGCTGGTGATGGTGAGCCTGGACAACGCCGGGTATCTCAACGAGCTGCTGCTCCGCCACGACCGCTGGGCCGCCAGCGTGCTGTCGGCGGGGCAGAAGGCGATCGCCAGCCGCTTCGCCACCTCGGGCCGTCCGGGGGCCAGGCTGCTGCTCGCGGGCACGCCGCACCACCGGGGAAAGCTGAGCGAGGCCCTCGTCGTGGACGGCGGCGTCACCGCGCTGGAGGCCGAGACGGTCAAGGTCGTCCCGGCCGGGGACCACACGCTCTTCATCGCCAAGGTGCTCGGGGTCGACTACGTCGACGCCGCGGTCCTGCCGCTGGCCCGCTACCGGAGCCGTTACCGCTGACCCGGTTCTCCTGCGGAAGGAGCCGCTACCGCTGACCAGGGTCTCCTGCGCAAGGAGCCGCCGCGTCCGAACGCGGCGGCTCCCTCACCGAAGAACGGGTTCACCGAAGGGTGAGAAAGGTCAGCGGATCTTCCACGAGCCCGGGAGCATCAGCGGTCCGTAGGACGGCAGGCCCAGCTCGCCGGCGAGGTGGGCGAGGGGGCCCCAGGCCTCCACGCGGACGCGGGCCGTCGCGGCGGTCCTGTCCTCGCTGGACTCCGGGGGACGCAGCCGCTCCAGGGGGCTGAGCTTGGGGTAGACGCGCACCGGGGCGTCGACGGGCAGCCCGGCCTTCTTGCGGGCGAGGGCGAGGGCGTCCTCCAGGCCGCCGAGCTCGTCGACGAGGCCGCCCTCCAGGGCGTCCGCGCCGGTCCAGACCCGGCCCTTGGCCAGCTCGTGGGCCCGCTCGCGGGACAGGCCGCGTCCCTCGGCGACCTTGTTCACGAAGTCGTCGTAGACCCGGTCGAGCCAGGCGTTGACCCGCGCCCACTGCGCCTCGGAGAAGGCGTTGGTGGGGGAGAGCATCCCGGAGTTGGCGCCCTCGCCGACGGTCTCCGAGGACACGCCGATCTTCTCCAGCAGGCCGCCGATGACCGCCTTGCCGCCGAACACGCCGATGGAGCCGGTGAGCGTGCCCGGCTGGGCCACGATCGCGTCGGCGGCCATCGAGACCATGTAGCCGCCGGAGGCGGCCAGGTCGCCCATCGAGATCACGATGGGCTTGCCTGCCTTGCGGGTGAGCACGACCTCGCGCCAGATGGCGTCGGAGGCCGTGTACGAGCCGCCGGGGCTGTCGACCCGGAAGACGACCGCCTTGACGTTGTCGTCGTGGCGGGCCGCGCGCAGGGCGGCGCAGATGGTGTCGGAGCCCATGGCGCCACCGCCGCCCAGCGGGCTGCGGCCGCTGCGGCCGAGCCGGATCGGGCCGTTGCCGCGGACCAGGGCGACGGTCTGCTCGCCGGGGTGCGGGAGCTTCTTGGCGGACAGTGCCTTGGCGTAGCGGCCGACGTACAGCAGCAGCGTGTTGTCGCCGAAGGCCTCCTTGACCTCGTCGTAGACCTCGTCGCGGTAGGCCAGCCGGTCGACGAGCCCGGCTTCGACCGCCTCGGCGCCGATGAACGGGCCCTGGTCGATGAGCTCGCGCACCTTGGCCGGTTCGAGCCCGCGCCCGTCGGCGATGCCGGCCACGACCTGTTCGGTGATCGACTCGGTGATGCGGCCCATCGACTCGCGGTGGGCCTCGGTCATGTGGTCCTGGGTGAAGGTGTTGGCGGCCGTCTTGTACTCGTGCCGCTGGCCGATCTGGTACTCGACGCCGAGCTTGCCCAGGGCGCCCCGCAGGAAGCGCTGCTCCATCGCGACGCCGGTCAGCCCGACGTCGCCGGACGGCTGGAGGTAGACCCGCTCGAAGGCGCTGCCCAGGTAGTAGGGGACGGTGCCCCCGCCGAGCTCGCCGAAGGTCTCGGCGAACGCGACCGTCAGCTTGCCCGAGGCCCGGAAGTGGATCACGGCCTGGCGGAGCTCCTGGACGATCGCGAGGCCCAGCGGCTGGCCGCCGATCTTGACGATCAGCGCCTTGACCCGGTCGTCCTTCCTGGCGCGCTTGAGCCCGGCCAGCACGTCGGTCAGGCTCGTCTTGCGCATCGCCAGGACGGCGCTCAGCGGATCCGCCGGGGGACTGCCGTCGGTCAGGCCCTCGGTGAGGTCGAGTTCGAGAACCAGTGGAGCGGTACGCCGCTGCTTGAACCGGTCGACAGTGTCGATGATCACCTTGGTCGCGTCCATGCCCCTCACCCTAAGCGACACATACCGGGCTTATGCGGTCCGGCGGGCGTTCACCTGCTTTCCGGCCTCCGAGGGCCCCGGGGGTCTGCTCGACCCCCGGGAGGCGCCTATGCGATCCGGCGGGCGTTCACCTGCTTCTTGAGCATCGAGGTGGACGCGGCGGGAGAGCTGCCCTTCAGGCGGGCCTTCTCCACCGAGGTGAGGACGGTCTTCAGGGTGGCCGTCTCCTTGATCTTGGCGGTGAAGTTCACGCCGCCGTTCGCCCAGTTCAGCCAGGCGGCCAGCAGCTCGCTCTCCAGCTTGGCCTTCGAGGTCTTCTTGGCGGGCTTGAGCACCTTGTACGCGCCGCCGAGGGTGGCGGCGGGCGTGACCTCGGCGAAGACCTTGCTGGCCTTGGTCACCAGGCCGAGATAGCAGCTGAGCGTCGCGTCCTTGATCTTGCCCTTGCCCCGGGTGACCTCCACCGCCCACTGCGCGGCGCTGAGCGTCTTCGTGGACTTGCCGCGGGTGCACACCGTGGGCGCGGCCGCCGCCTTCGTCGGGGGGACGGTCACGGTCACGGTGATCGTCACCGTCGGCAGCGGGATCGGCGACGGCACCGGGTCGCTCGGCGTGGCCGAGGGGGAGGGGCCGGAGCTGGGATCGGGGCTGGGCTCCTCCGAGGGCTCCTCGGACGGCTCCTCCGTAGGCTCCTCGGACGGGTTGTCGGAGTCGGCGGGGGGCTCCTCGGGAAGGGGCGTCCGGGTGACGGGCGGGCCGGGGGTGCCCCCGGCGAGCGCGGCGTTCAGGTCGAGGCGCGGGGTGGTCACCGTGCCGTAGGTGATCGGGCGGCCCGTCGTCTTGAGCTGCTCCGCCAGCGCGTCCGGGGTGCCCGGGGCCTTCTGGGCCGCCAGGGCCAGGGCGCCGGTGACGAACGGGGTGGACATCGAGGTCCCGCTGTAGACCTGGTGGCCGCCGCCGGGCACCGCGGAGTCGATCTCAAGGCCGGGGGCGAAGAGGTCGAGCACGGAGCCGTAGTTGGACCAGTAGGGGACGGTGTCGTCGTCGCCCGTCGCGCCCACCGTCACCGGCCCTGAGAAGCAGCCGGGAGCCCCGGCGCCGGGCACGCCCTCGTTCCCCGCGGCGGCCACGACGGCCACGTTCTTGGCGCGGAGGTCGTCGATCCGGGTCTTCATCGCGGAGAGTTCGGGCTCGGCGTCACACGTTCCCTCGTACAGGCCGCCGCCGAGGCTGAGGTTCACCGCGGCGATGTTCCTGCCGCCGTCCTTGAGCTTCGCGACGTGCTCCAGGGCGAGCAGGAGCGTGGACTCGAACGCGGTCAGGCAGACCCCGCCCTCGTCGGAGCAGTCGTTGATCCTGCTGAAGACCTGGATCGCCACGATGTCCGCGTCGGGCGCGACGGCGTGGGCGATCCCCGCCACGTGGGTGCCGTGGTCACACAGGTTGACCTGCCCGTTGACGCAGGCGGGGGTTTTGGCGTCGGCGGACCCGGGGTCGCTCGTCTGCCCGTTGGGACACAGGGACTGCGCGCCGTCGTCCGTCGCGGAGAAGCAGGCCTGCTCCACGACCTTGCCGCCGAAGTCGGGGTGGGCGGCGTCGATCCCGGTGTCGATGATCGCGATCGTCTGGCCCTGGCCCTTGGTGCCCGCGGCGTGCGCCTTGTCCGCGCCGACCACCTGCAGGCTGGTGGCGAGCGAGCCCGAGTTCAGTGCTTTCAGCGACGTGGGGGAGTACGTGCGGTCGCGGCGGATGGACAGTACGCGCGGGTCCTCGGCCAGCTTGGCGAGTGACTCGCCGGTCCCCTCGACCACGATGAACGAGGTGTCGGCCGGTTCGAGGACGACCTCGGCGTCGGGCAGCTGCCGCGCCTCCCCGGCCACCGGCGCCGCCTCCGCGGGGGCCGCCAGCTCGACGATGACCCGGGCCCCGTCGTCGTCGGAGGCGAGTCCCGCCTCCAGCTTCGGCAGCGGGGGCGGGGGTGGGGCCGGCGTGGCGGGTGTCCCTCCGGTTCCGTCACCTGGCGTCACGGGTGGGCTCGCGCTCTCGGAGGCCGCCGGCGGCGCCGGGGAATCCTCGGCGAAGGCGGGTACCGCGGGCGCGATGGTGAGAACCAACGCCATGGCTACGAGCGCTCGAAGTCGCACACGTCCTCCGGGGGGATCAAACGGGCGTTTCGGAGTCTAAGCAGCCGTATGCGTCGCGTGAATACTTTGCCCCAGATTTGGAGGATCTTCGGAGAAAAGCTCGACCCCCCGCGGCGTAGCGCACACGGAGGGTCGAGTGGTCGAAATATTACTTGAGGCCGTTGGAGATAGCGGTGATGAGCTCACCGTTGGTGGTGTCGCCGCTGGTCTCCCAGAAGAAGGCCCCGCCCAGACCCTGGTTCTTGGCGTAGGTCATCTTCCCGGCGATGGTGGAGGGGGTGTCGTAGCTCCACCAGTTGCCGTTGCAGAAGGCGTAGGCGGTGCCGCCGACGGTGCCGGTGGGCGGGCACTTGGTCTTGAGGACCTTGTAGTCCTCGATCCCGGCCTCGTAGGTGCCCTGGGCCGCGCCGGTGGCGGAGCCGCCCGGAGCCGCCTGGGTCACGCCGGTCCAGCCGCGTCCGTAGAAGCCGATGCCCAGCAGCAGCTTGCTGGCCGGGATGCCCTTGGCCTTGAACTTCTGGATCGCCGCGTCGGAGTTGAACCCGGCCTGCGGGATGCCGGTGTAGGAGGTGAGCGGCGAGTGCGGAGCCGTCGGGCCCTGAGCGTTGAAGGCGCCGAAGTAGTCGTACGTCATCGGCATGAGCCAGTTCAGGTTGTTGATGGCCCCCGCGTAGTCGGCGGCGTCGATCTTGCCGCCGTTGGAGCCGTCGGCCGTGGTCGCCGCGGTGACGAGGGCGTTGGCGCCGAACTTGGTGCGCAGCGCGGAGATGATGTTCTTGAAGGCGTTCGGGCCGCTGCTGTCACAGGTCAGGCCACAGGCGTTGGGGTACTCCCAGTCGATGTCGATGCCGTCGAACACGTCGGCCCAGCGCGGGTCCTCGACCAGGTTGTAGCAGGAGTCGGCGAACGCGGCCGGGTTCTGCGCGGCCTGGGTGAAGCCGCCGGACCAGGTCCAGCCGCCGAAGGACCAGATGACCTTGATGTTCGGGTAGGCCTTCTTCAGCTCGCGGAGCTGGTTGAAGTTGCCGCGCAGCGGCTGGTCCCAGGTGTCGGCGACGCCGTCGACGCTCTGGTCGGCGGTGTAGGCCTTCTCGTAGTCGGCGTAGGAGTCGCCGATGGTGCACCGGCCGCCGGTGGTGTTGCCGAAGGCGTACAGGATGTGCGTCAGCTTCGAGGCGGAGCCGTTCGTGACCAGGTTCTTCACGTGGAAGTTGCGGGCGTAGACGCCCCACTGGGTGAAGTAGCCGACGATCTTCTTACCGCCGGGGGGCGGCGGGACGGTGGGGGTGACCGTCGGGGTCGGGGTCGGCGTGGGGGTGACCGTGGGCGTCGGGGTGGGGGTCGGGTCCGGGGTGGTGCCGCCGGTGCAGGCGGCGCCGTTGAGCTTGCAGTTCAGCACGCCGGTGATGCCGCCGGGCGCGCCGTTGAAACCGAAGCTCGTCGAGGCGCCCGCCGCGAGCGCGCCGTTCCACGACTTGTTGACGAAGGTGTAGTGGTTGCCGCTCTTCGTCAGGTCGGCGTCCCAGGACGAGCTGATCGAGGTGCCGGCGGGCAGGTCGAACTCGACCTTCCAGCTGGTCAGCGCGCTCGTCCCGGCTTTCACGACGACCTTGCCCTCGAAACCGGAGCCCCAGTTCGAGGTGGTGGAGTAGGTCGCGGTGGCGGGTGTGGCGGCCGTGGCCGTGCCGATCCCGAGGGGGACCAGCAGCGCCGCCGCCGCGATGAAGGAGCCGATGGTAATTCGTCGCAAGGGTCGCTCCAGGTCAGAGAGTGCCAAGTCCCCGTATTCATAGGAAAGTTTCCTATTAATTTCCTGAGCGTAGGTTCTTGTTCGCTGACGGTCAATGCCTTGTTGGGGGATATAAGGCCGATTTAAGGTTTTCGGCCGGCCGGCCGGCCGGCCAGCCGGGCGGGCGGCTGGCAGCTCGCGCGGTCGGCAGGGTGGTCGGCCGCGCGGTCGGCAGGGCGGTCGGCAGGGCGGTCGGCAGGGCGGCGGCGCGGTGCCGGAGGCGCGGAGCGCGAAACGGGCCGGTCGCGCGAACACGCGACCGGCCCGTTTCCGCCTGGCCTGTCAGAGAATCCGGCCTGTCCGTGAGTCCGGCCTGTCCGTGAGTCCGGCCTGTCCGTGAGTCCGGCCTGTCCGTGAGTCCGGCCTGTCCGTGAGTCCGGCCTGTCCGTGAGTCCGGCCGGTCCGTGAAAGAGCCCGGCCAAGAGAGCCCGGCCCAAAGAGCCTGGCTGAGAAAGCCCGCCGGTCAGGCCGGTTCGGCCTCCCTGCGCTCCTCGGGCTCCTCCGGCCCGTCGGCCCCGGGCGCCTCCCGTACGACCTCCAGCCGCTCCCGCGCGATCTCCTTCTCCTCGGCCTCGACGATCTTCACCGCGCGCTCGTCCACGGCGGGTTCGAGCTCGCCCGGGTGGCGCAGCCAGAGGGCGCCCAGGGGCGGGACGCGCAGGGTGGCGGAGTACGGGAGACCGTGCCGCGGCTCCTCGGTGGCCTCGACGGCGCCCAGGTTGCCCACGCCGCTGCCCGCGTAGTCGTAGGCGTCGGTGTTGAGCACCTCCTCCCACGCGCCGGGGAAGGGCAGCCCGAGACGGTAGTCGTCGTGCGGCGCCCCGGAGAAGTTGGCCACGCACGCCACCACCGAGCCGTCCTCGGCGTAGCGCAGGAAGGAGAACACGTTGCCCGTCGCGTCGTCGGCGTCGATCCAGCGGAAGCCGTCGGGGGAGGCGTCCACGCTCCACAGCGCGGGGGACTCCTTGTAGACGCGGTTGAGGTCGCGGACCAGCCGCTGCACCCCCCTGTGCCCGTCGAAGTCGAGCACCCACCAGTCGAGCCCGCGCTCCTCCGACCACTCCGAGCCCTGGCCGAACTCGCCGCCCATGAACAGCAGCTGCTTGCCGGGGTGGGCCCACATGAAGGCGAACAGCGCCCGCAGGTTCGCGAACCGCTGCCACTCGTCGCCGGGCATCTTGCCGAGCAGCGACCCCTTGCCGTGCACCACCTCGTCGTGCGAGAGCGGCAGCGTGAAGTTCTCCGAGTACGCGTACATCAGCGAGAACGTCATCTGGTGGTGGTGGTACTGGCGGAAGACCGGCTCGTGCTTGAGGTAGGCGAGCGTGTCGTGCATCCAGCCCATGTTCCACTTGAACCCGAAGCCGAGCCCGCCCAGGTGCACCGGCCGCGAGACGCCCGGCCACGCGGTCGACTCCTCGGCGACGGTGATGATGCCCGGCGCCTCCCGGTAGGCGACCGCGTTCATCTCCTTGAGGAACGCGACCGCGTCGAGGTTCTCCCTGCCGCCGTACTCGTTGGGCGTCCACTCGCCCTCGCGCCGCGAGTAGTCGAGGTAGAGCATCGAGGCGACCGCGTCGACGCGCAGCCCGTCGACGTGGAACTCGCGCAGCCAGTACACCGCGTTGGCGACCAGGAAGTTGCGCACCTCCCTGCGGCCGAAGTCGAAGATGTAGGTGCCCCACTCGGGGTGCTCGCCCCGCGCGGGGTCGGCGTGCTCGTACAGCGGGGTGCCGTCGAACCTGGCCAGCGCCCACTCGTCCATCGGGAAGTGCGCGGGCACCCAGTCGACCAGCACCCCGATGCCCGCCTCGTGCAGGCTGTCGACCAGGTGGCGGAAGTCGTCGGGGGAGCCGAAGCGGGACGTCGGGGCGTAGTAGGACGTCACCTGGTAGCCCCAGGAGCCGCCGAACGGGTGCTCGGCCACCGGCATCAGCTCCACGTGCGTGAACCCCATGTCCACCACGTAGTCGACCAGCTCGACGGCGAGTTCCCGGTACGACAGGCCGGGCCGCCACGAGCCGAGGTGCACCTCGTAGACGCTCATCGCCTCCCGCAGGGCGTCACCCTCCGCGCGGCGGCGCATCCACTCGTCGTCCCGCCAGACGTACTCCGACTTCTCGATCACCGACGCGGTCGCGGGCGGCACCTCGGTGCGCCTGGCCATCGGGTCGGCCTTGGCCCGCCAGACCCCGTCGGCGCCGAGGATGCTGAACTTGTAGCGGTCACCGGGGCCGAGACCGGGGATGAACAGCTCCCACACGCCCGACCTGCCGAGCGAGCGCATGGGGTACGCGCCGCCGTCCCAGTGGTTGAAGTCGCCGATGACCCGGACGCCGCGCGCGTTGGGCGCCCACACCGCGAAGGCCGTGCCGTCCACGTCCTCGTGCCGTATGACCCGCGCGCCGAGGATCTCCCAGAGCCGCTCGTGGCGCCCCTCGCCGATGAGGTGCAGGTCCACCTCGCCCAGCGTGGGCCAGTGCCGGTAGGGGTCGGTGGTCTCGTACGGCTCGGCGTCGGCGTAGGTGATCCGGAGCCGGTAGTCGGGGATCTTGTCGAACCCGGGCAGGGTCACCGCGAACACGCCGTGGGCCACGTGCCTCAGGTCGTGGGCCTCGCCGTCCACGAGCGCCTGGACCTTCCGCGCGAAGGGGCGCAGCGTCCGGATCGTCACGCCCTCGGGACCCAGGTGCGACCCGAGGATCGAGTGCGGATCGTGATGCGCTCCGCCCGCGAGCCGGTCCAGGTCCAAGTGCGCGTTCATGGCTTACTCCCGTAGATCGATAGCCCCTACCTTGCCCTACTCGGGTGACCGAACCCATGCCCCTGTCCGCTATCACCATGCGTGTTGGGAAAACGTGCGGATCCAAGCGAGAGAAAAGTCACGGTTGTCGGTTATGTGGGGCCCATCACAACGCCGTGCGCCGACCGTATCCGATCATCGGCGGCGTCGCGCGCGGGTTCGCGCCGCCGCCGGTGACCGGTGTCGTCCAGCACGGTCTCAGTACGGGTTCTTGGCCGTGACGTCGCGCGGGGTGATGCGGAACCCCTGCCAGTGGCTCGGCATGGGGTCGGCGTCCTCGTCGCGGGGGACGTGGTGGAAGCCGACGTTGACCCACAGGACCGGGTCGGCGAGCCGCTCCCCGTTGGTGTAGCGGTCGACGGACCGGGCGCACCGGGGGGACGGGTTGACCGTCGCCAGGCGCTCGCAGGATCGGTAGTCGGTGACGTAGAGGTCGGCCCGGGTGAAGGCCTCGTCGGCGGGGCCGCGGTACTGGGCGGTGTCGGAGTTGTTGATCTCCCAGGAGACGCGGTGCCCGTCGGCGTTGCGCACCTTCCCGTCGACCACCCGCCACCAGCGCATCGGCCTGCTGACGGCCTTCGCCTCCGCCGCGAACGCCGTCCGCTCGATCTTCCGGGTCGCGGTGCCGGAGCCGCTGAAGTCGTACTGCTCCACGACGTCGTCCGCGCGGCCCGCCACGTCGAAGTCCAGGCGCCAGAAGATGTTGTGGGTGTGGCTCGCCTCGAACCCGGTGGCGCCCACCCCGATGGGCCAGCCGTGCTCGGGGGTGGTGGTGAACCCGGCCAGCGACCCCGTCGCCCCCACCCTGGGGGTGATCGAGCCGTCGTCGGAGAAGGCCCATTCGGCCAGGTAGGTGTACCAGCCGACCTGGAAGGCGGCGAACACCACCAGGTCACGCCCCTGGGCCGTCACGTTCAGCTGCTCGGGGACGGCCTTCAGGTGCGCGTGGCCGCGAGCCCTGGTCGTCACGCAGACGAACTGCTCGCGACGCTCGCCGAGCGGGCAGTCGGCGGCCCGCAGCGGGACGGCGGTGTAGCCCAGCGACCCGATGTCGTGGTAGCGGGGCCGGCCCCTGTCGTACGGCACGTGGATCTGGGCGAGCGAGGTGCTGCGCAGCACGGTGGTCGGCCGCTGGCCCCTCGGCGTGTAGACGATCCTGGTCAGGGTGAGCCCCTCGACGTTGCGCATCTCCCAGCACAGCTGCCAGCGCGCCCCGTTGGGGAGGGTCTTGTCGACGCGGTACGGCGCGTTGCAGGGGGCCGCCGGGGGCCGCGCGCCGGCCCCCGCCGTGGCCCGTGGTTCCGCCGTCGCCCGTGGTTCGGCCGGGCGGCCGGGCGAGGTGAGCGACGGCAGCGGGGGGATCGGCGCGCCGGGCGCGGAGGGCGGCGCGGCGAGCCATCCGGCGAGCAGGGCGCAGGAGAGGGTGAGGCGGAGGAACACGGATTACCACTCCAGGGTGTGGATCTTCTTGGCGGACAGGTCGACGACCATCCGGCTGGTGTCCAGCCAGGTGCCGTCGGGCAGCCGGACGAACAGCCGCAGGCACCGGTGGACCTCGCACTCCCCGGCGGGCCCGCTCTCGCCGGACGGGACGAAGATCAGCCCGCGCAGCCCCAGGTCCGCCGCCGACCTCGGCGGCCCGCCCCCCGCCTTGACGTACGCGTCGCGCGCCACCTTGCCGTACGCCGGGTGGGACAGCAGGAGCCCGGCGGCCGTCGTCTCCTCCTCCTTCGACGGCGGCGGCTGCACCCCGCGCGCCACGGTCTCCCGCACGATCTCGCCCCGGCCGAGGTCGACGGTCCGCACGATGAGCCTGTCGCCGCCGTAGTCGTAGAGGTAGGCGTCGGCGCGGCGGCCGGAGGAGTCCTTGTCGTCGTCGCGCTCCACGTAGAGCAGCTTGATCCGCCCGGCGGCCATGTGCGACCTGGACCCCGCCGCCGCGATCGTGGTGGCCCGGGCGACCTCCTGGCCGGTCAGCGGGTCCTCCAGCGCGGGCATCCGCCGGGCGGACCTCGCGGCCTGCGACCCCTGCTCGCCGGGGAGGAACAGCACCGCCCCGGCGACGACGGCCACCCCCGCCCCCGCGGCAGCCATCACCATAAGTCTTCGCCCCATGAGCACCCTCTTAACGCACCGTTGACATTTCATTGCGAAGAGTAGCGATCGGTGAGTGTCCCGGCGGGTCCAAAGGCGTATTGCACTTTTGGTTTATGTTGTTGGCATTTATGAGCGTTTGCTCCATATTTCGAGCCGGGGGACATGGGGGCGGGGGCGTGGTTCTCCTCGGCCGATGCCTGCTGGCGTCAAGTGGCTAATTTTGGTGACTTGCGCCGATATTTTGCTTCTTGACGGATATTGGGCCCATAGCGAAGATCTTGCAGACAGCGCACTTGTTTCCAGGTGACCAGCGACCTGAGCCGTGCGCCAACTGGAGGAATCCTTCATGAGAAGCTCCCTCACCGGCGGGAGAGCCGCCCGTACCGCGGTCGTGCTCGCCCTGCCCCTCGCCCTCGGCCTCAGCTCGATGCCCGTCCTCGCCGACCCGTCCCCGCCGGTCAGCGAGGTCGCCCCCGACCGGCGGTCCACCACCGAGCAGAACGGCGTGGCGCTGCTGCGCGTCATCGTCCCCGACCAGGCGGCCGTCGACCGGCTCAACTCCCTGGACGTCGACCTCGCCGAGTACAAGAAGTCCGTCGAGGGCGGCCTGGAGGTCCACGCCGTGCTGAGCCCCCCGGAGGCCCAGCGGCTGCGTGACCTCGGCTTCGACGTGCGCGACGCCATCTCCGACCAGAGCGACGTCGCGGAGAACAGGTCGGAGCGGCGGGAGGCGCTCAAGGAGGCCGCCGAGGCGGCGGCGGAGGTCGACACGCTGACCCCGCTCCGCGCCGAGTGGTTCACCAGCCTCGACGACCGGCGCTTCCTGTCGGTGGAGGTGAAGTCGAGCGCCGTCGACGCGGAGACCGTGCTCACCGCCGCCTGGGACAGCGGCAGGAACACGCCCCCCGACTCGGGCGGCACCACGACGATGTCGCGCTTCACCGACGCCGGCCAGTACATGTACCACCGGTTCAGCGCGCCGCTCTCCCTCACCGCGATCCCCAGTAAGGTCACGATCACGAGCAGCCGCGGCGGCTCGGTCACGGTCCCGGTGACCAGGTGGCTGGGATCCCCGCGCAAGGCGCCGAAGCCCCACTACGTCGCCGACTTCGTCGACCGCTACATGGACCCGACCGAGATCACCGGCCGGATCACCGCCCTGGCCGCGGAGTTCCCGAAGATCAGCCAGATCGTCGACCTGCCTCACAGGACGAACGGCTACCGGCGGGCGGCGCAGGCGCAGTTCGGCACGGTCGCGGCGAGCACGTTCTACGCGAGCTCGAAGGCGTACGGGCACGAGGGCGGCAACGACATCAGCCTCGCCCTGGTGAGACCCGACGCCGCCTCCAGCCCGCTGGGCGTCTCCGTGAGCGGCAAGGACGTCGTGGTCAGCCTCGGCACGGACGCGTCCTCCGCGATCGGCAGCACCGCGGCCCAGGTGGTCGAGGCGCTCAACGGCGACGGCGCGGCGTCCGCGCTGCTGACCGCCGCCACCTACCGGGGCAACGCCGGCGGCGGCCTCGTCGACGCGGTGGCGGCGACGAGGCTGACCGACAACCTGAAGGCGCCGGCGACCGTCTCGCGCGAGCCGTTCCAGACGAAGGCGCTGCGCATCGGCAAGAAGCGCGACGGGTCGAGGACCGGCGTGTTCCTCTACTGCCAGGAGCACGCCCGCGAATGGGTGACCCCGCTGGTCTGCCTGGAGACCGCCGAGCGGCTCCTGCGCAACTACGCCCGCGACGGGCGGACCAGGAAGCTCGTCGACGACCTCGACATCTTCGTCCTGCCCACGGCCAACCCCGACGGCGGGCACTACAGCATGTACGACTACAACATGCAGCGCCGCAACCTCACCAACCACTGCCCGGCGAACGCGGCCGACCCGGCGCGGCGCAACTCCTGGGGCGTGGACCTGAACCGCAACTTCTCCGTTGGTTCCCTCTTCGACGGCTACAGCGGCGCCTCGACCACCTGCACCAGCGACACCTTCGCGGGCCCGGCCGAGCTGTCGGAGCCGGAGGCGCGCAACGAGGTCTGGCTCACCACCCGGTACCCGAACATCAGGTTCGCGATGAACACGCACTCCTACGGCGGTTACTTCATGTGGCCTCCGGGCGCGTACAAGGCCGCCGGGCGCGAGCTGCTGCCGCGGGTCGACCACGGCACGGAGAACTTCTTCTGGGAGGCCTCCGACCACATCCTCTCCGCGGTCCAGTCATGGCGCGGTACGGGGATCTGGCCGGGGCGCACCGGTCCGGTGCCGGACGTGCTGTACTCCGCGGCCGGCAACAGCGCCGACGAGCACTGGTACAACCGGGGCATCATCGGCTGGGACTTCGAGGTCGGCGCGGACGTCTACGACCCGGTGACCAAGCAGTTCCGGGCGGTCGGCTTCCAGCCCGAGTTCGCCGAGGGGCACGAGGAGGCGATGGAGTTCGCCAGTGGCCAGATCGGCATCCTGGAGATCGCCAGGTCCTTCGCCGACGACGACGACCGTCCCAGGTCGGAGCTGAAGAGGACCGGCCGGACCACCACCTCGTCCACGTTCACCTTCGCGACCGACGAGCCCGCCAACGTGTACTACACGCTGGACGGCAGCCGCCCGACGCTGGGCTCCACCAAGCTCGCCGCCGCGGGGATGCGCGAGGGCGCGCAGCGGATCACGGTCACCAGGGACACCGAGGTGCGCTGGTTCGCCGTCGACATCGCCGGGAACGTCGAGAACGGCTACCGGCCGGACGGTCACGGCGACAACTACCGCAGGGAGAAGGTGAGGATCACCAGGACCCCCTGATCGCGTCCCGCGCCTCCCGCGCCTCCGTGCGCCCGTGAGCCCGTACGCCCGCGCGGCCGCCGGTCCGTCGATCGGCGGCCGCCGCCGGTGGCGCGGGCGTCTCACCCGCCCGCCGGAGGCACGTCCGGCAGGAGGTCCCACTCCTCCCAGGAGATGTCCCTGCCCGGCCAGCGCACCGAGGCGTACGGCCACGCCTCGTCCAGCCAGGCGCGGACCACCGGCTCCAGTTCCTCCTCCAGGCCCGTGCCCTCCTCGTCGGCCCGTACCCAGAACGACACGTCGGCGTCGGCCCCGCGCTTCTCCGGGGGGTCGACGTAGACGCACCCGAGCAGGCGGGACCCGTCGGGACTCATGACCGCGTAGTTGAACGACCTGCGCAGCAGGGCCTCCTTCTGGTGCCAGGCCAGGTCGATCAGGTTGTCCTCCAGCGTCATGTCGCCGGGCGGCCAGCCCCACAGCGGGAAGCGCTCTCGCAGCCGGGCCGCGCTGCTCATCACGGCGTCGAAGTCGCGCACCGCGTCGTGGATCGTGATGGGCCGGATGTGGAACCTCTCGTGCTTCACACCGGCGGGGATCTCGTGGGTCCTCGGTAGGAACGGCATACCGGCCATGCTGGCGCGCCCGCCTTGGCGCCCGCTGAAGTCCCGCTTGGCCGAACCCTGCGCCCATGGGATCGCCCGGGTCACCCCGTACCGGCAGGGAGGGGGTGAAGCCCCCGATGGGGACGGTCTCCTCCGGAGACCGGCTTCGTCCGTCGGGGGCTTGGTGAAGAGGCCGGATCGGGGCGCGGCGTCAGCCGCAGGCCGAGCCGTTGAGGGTGAACGAGCCGGGGGCGGTGTTGGTACCGCTGTAGGAGGCGTTGAAACCGATCCCGACGGACTGGCCGGGGTTCAGGGTGCCGTTGTAGGAGGCGTTGCGGCCGGTCACGACCTGGCCGGACTGCGTCCAGGTGGCGTTCCAGCCCTGGGTGACCCGCTGGTCGCCGGGGAAGGTGAACCTCAGCTCCCAGCCGTTGATCGCCGAGGTGCCGGTGTTGGTGACGGTCAGGGTGGCGGTGAAGCCGGTGTTCCAGCTGTTGGCGCCGTAGGCGACCCGGCAGGAGGAGGTGCCGGGGGTCGGGGTGGGCGTGGGCGTCGGGGTCGGTGTGGGGGTGGGTGTGGGGGAGGGGCCGGGGGTGTCCAGGCCGAAGAACTGGATCGCGGACTCGGCCATCCCGCTCTGCGGCAGGTTGTGCCCCACACCCGGCAGGCTGTAGGACTCGACCTTGACGGTGCCCGCGGAGTCCGCGTGGCGGCTGCGGTTCCAGCCCGCCCGGGGCGTGTCGGTGGAGGTCGGCGTCTGGCTCAGGCCGTGGACGTCGGTCCACTGCTTGACCGCCTCGCCCAGGTTCGGATAGCGCAGGGTGGAGTCCTCGGTGCCGTGCCACAGCTGTACGCGGGGCCGGGCGCCGGTGTATCCGGGATAGGCGGCCCGCACCAGGTTGCCCCACTCCTGCGGGGTCCTGATGATCGTGCCGTTGGCGCACTCGCTGTTCCACCCCGAGGAGCTGGCGAAGCAGCCGAAGGGCACGCCCATGAAGGCCGCCCCGGCCTTGAACACGTCCGGGTACAGACCCAGCAGGACCTCGGTCATCATCGCGCCGGAGGAGGCGCCGGTCACGTAGACCCGCGACGGGTCCGCGTTGTGGCGCTGCTGGACGTAGGTCACCATGGACATGAGCCCGACCGGGTCGCTCCCGCCGCCGCGCCTGAGCGCCTCGGGGGAGGAGACGTCGAAACAGCTCCCGCTGCGGGTGGCCGAGGGATAGATCACGATGAACCCGTGCTGATCGGCCAGCGAGGCGAACTGCGTACCGGAGTGGAAGGCGGGCCCCGAACCGGTGCAGTAGTGCACCGCCAGCAGGACGGCGGGCCGGGGCGCGACCCGGTCCGGGACGTAGAGATGCATCCGCAGGTTGCTGGGGTTCGTCCCGAAACCGGTGACCTCCACCAGGGACGCGGAGGACGCGGAGGGCGCTGTCGAGATCGTCAGCGCGAGACCGAGCAGGAGGGGAAGGACCGCGCACACCGTTCGCAGGGCCGTTCTCATCCGACCGTTCCCCGGCCCCCGCCGGACCCGGTGTGGAACATCGCTGCCGGACATCGTCGATCTCCTCTCGGCTACGGTCGGCCACCGGAGCCCCCTGACCGTCGTGGCTCCGGCGTCCGGCACCTCACACTTGTCGCCGAAAGTTAAAATTGTTTGCCGAAATTTTCAATCACCGGGGTGGGGGCATGGAGGCCCGTCCGGCGTGTGCCTTCCTTCCGGCGGGGTTTCGCGCAGGTGAGAAACATCTTCGGGGTCGGAAGCGACGGAGCCGAGCCGTGTTCCTCGGTGAAAGTTTCCATCTTCAGGCGGTCAGTTCCGGACAGCGACGCTTCGGACGTCCGCCTCGGAGAGCGCCCTGTCCCAGAGGGCCACATTGGTGACGGCACCCGGCCAGAAGTCCACCGGCTCGCCGTACGTGGAGCGGCCGACGTAGAAGGGACCGCTGGAGGGACGGATCGGCTCCTTCAGGGGCTTGGCGTCTTCGAGCCGCCCGTCGACGTACAGGCGGACCTCACCGGCGGCTCCCGCCTCCCTGTCGTGGACGGCCGCGAGGTGCACCCAGGTCAGGGGCTTGACCTTCGTCGAGGAGACGAGCCGCTCGACCTGCCCGCTCTCCCCGTACACCGAGAGGGACCAGTGCTCACCCCGGCCGGGACAGGTGGAGTCCGGCTCCGCCCGGGCCGTGCAGGACATGTACTGCACGGCGAACGAGTAGTACCCGTCCGTCGCCTCCTGGCTCGCCGCGGCGGCGTAGTAGAAGTCGCTGGGGGAGCGGTCGATGCGGACCCGCGCCGTGGCGGTGAAGCTCTCCGTCGAATCGACGACGGGCCTGTCGTCGGTCGCGGCGTACCCCTTGACCCCGTCGAGGTACAGCGCGCCTTTCGCCGCCGGCGGCGGGTGCGCCTCCCAGTTCGCGCCCCGGCTGAGAAGTAGCCCCTCGCCGCCCGTGGAGTCCGCCGCGCTGGATCCCGCCCGCTCGCCGAAGTCCCAGAATCCGGCCAGTCCCGCGGGCAGCCCGCTGACGGCGGTCGTCTCCGCGGGACGGGGCGTCTCCACGGGACGCCTCGCGGCGCCCGCCTCGCCGCCGTCCCGGAGGTTGATCACGGTGACGACGGAGACGGCGACGGCGACCGCCGTGGCGGCGGTCAGGGCCGCGATCACCGAGCCTCTCCTGAACCACGGGGCGCCCGTCCCGGTGGGTCCGGTCTCGCCGCCCTCGACGCCCGGGAGTACGCCCCCGGCAGGCCGCCACGGGACGGCGGCGGACTCGCCGCGGCCCGCGACCGGGGACGGGTACGGGCCGGCGAAGGTGTCGTGACCGACCAGCGCCTGGAGCACCTGGATGGAGGTGGGCCGGTCGGCGGGATCCTTGGCCAGGCAGCGCGCGAGCACGTCCCGCAGCGGGGAGGCGAGATCGGCCAGGTCGGGACTCTCGTTGAGGATCCTGTTGGCCACCGCGGCGAACGACATCCTGCCGAAGGGCGGGTTCCCCGTCGCGGCGAAGACCATCGTGGCCGCCCACGCGAAGACGTCGGTGTGCGGCCCGGCGGGCTGCCCGCCGAACTGCTCGGGAGCCATGTAGGGCGGGGTGCCGATGAGGGAGTTCGTCGTCTGCTCACCGGAGTCGAGGGCGCGGGCGATGCCGAAGTCGACGACGCGGGGCCCGTCCGGTCCGATCAGGACGTTGGAGGGCTTGAAGTCCCGGTGGACCACCCGGGCACCGTGGATCGCCGCCAGCGCGGTGATCGTGTAGGTGGCCAGCCGTTCCAGCGCGTTCCCCGCGAACACGCCGTTCTTCTCGACCGCCTCCTGCAGCGACGGCCCCGCCACGTACTCGCTGACGATGTACGGGCGCTCGCCCTCGACGTCGGCGTCGAGGATCGCCGCGGTGTGGGCCTGCGGGACGCGGCGGGCGGCGGCGAGCTCCCGGACGAACCGCGCGCGGACCTCTCTCGTCGGGAGCCCGCCGCTGAGGACCTTGACGGCGACCGGGCGCCCGTCCGGGGCGCGTCCGAGGTAGACGACCCCCTGCCCGCCCACTCCCAGGCGTCCCTCGATGCCGTAGCGGTCGATCCGGCGGGGGTCGTCGCCCCCGAGGGGGAGGACGTCGATTCTGTCGAACATGGCGCCTTACCGTGTCGCGGGGCGTCGGCCCTGTCTGGCCGCGAGTCGCGGGTCGCGGACGTCCCTGCTCCGCATCCGCCGGTCTCCGGCTCCGGCCCGCCGTCCACCGGGCGGAGGCACGGCGGGGAGCCCTCGGCCGACGGCGCGGGGCGACCACGGAAGCAGATCATCGAGCGGACCCACCATAGCGTCACCCCACCCCCGGCCATCGGGAGAATCCAGACATCGAGGGCGGGCCGCCGGAGGGTCAGCGGTCGCTCCACCTGATCTCGTACGGCCGCAGGGTGAACTCCTCGCCGTCCACGGTCGTGGTGACCTGGGCCTTGGTGGTGTTGACCATCACCATCCGCTTCGGCTGCGCGAGCACCCGGACCCCGGGGTCGGAGGAGGTGACCCTCTCCAGCTCGGCCCCGGCCGGGAACCAGGTGGCGAAGTCGCTCACCAGCTTGCCGGTGGGGAGCGTGGCGCCGGTCCTCGGGTCCCACATGCACCCCTGGCAGGTGCCCTCCTTGGTCTGCGGGTTCCAGTACAGCGCCGTGGCGGCGCCGCTCTCGGCGAACTCGATCATCGAGGCGGCCTGGACGGCGAGCCGCATCGGCTCGGGCCAGACGGTGTCGTCCTCGGGGACGAAGTACCACTCCGCCCACCAGACCGGCATGTCGCCGGTCCTCTCCCGCAGCCAGGTGGTGACCGCGCCGAACTTGCTCAGCGCCCCGAACGCGTCGGGCAGCATCTCGTGGGCGTCGGTCAGCGAGGCGCCGTCGACCACGACGAAGTCGGCGCCCCTCTTGTTCTCGAACCAGTACTCGAAGGCGTCCAGGGCGTTCTGGTTGACGACCCCCCACTTGCCCCGCAGCTCGGACTTGCCCGTCCTGTTGCTGTCGAAGCCGAGGTAGGGGCCGCCGACCAGGGCGTCGGGGCGGGCGGCCTTCACCGCGTCGTAGACCTTGTTGTAGAGCGTGGTGTAGCCCTTGAAGTCCGCGGGCTTGGAGTGGTCCTTCCAGAAGCCCTTGAACTCGTTCCAGACCATGAAGTACTTGACGTCGCGGTACTTGGTGGCGACGGCCGCCGACAGCTTGGCGAAGTCGTCGAAGTGCTTGGGGTAGGGGGCGTCCTCCAGGTGCTCGTCCCAGCCCACGTCCGAGGTCGGGCCCTCGGGGCCGCCCTTCATCCAGTCGGGGGCGCAGCAGAGCGTGATGACCTGCGTGCCGCCGGACTTCCTCATCAGGTTCGTCCGGCTGTCGAGGTCCTCCCAGTAGAACTCGTTCGGGCGGGGCTGCGGGTTGAGCGCGCCGAACCCCATGATGTGCTGGTTCTGCAGCATCGGGGTCCGGGCCAGCGCACCGGCCACGACCTGCTCGAACTCCCGGGTGACGTTGTTGGCGCTCACCCCGGTGTGGGTCAGCCCCCAGCGGGGCCACGCGGGGTCGACCGGCGGCACCTTCCCGATCGCGGCCGCGGTCGCGGGCGCCGTCGGCGAGGCGGTGGCCGGCTGCCGTACGACGGGAGCCGCCTGTTCGGCGGTGTCGTCGGAGGAACACCCCGCCGCCAGCAGCGCCATCGCGACGACCCCCGCCATCGAGGCGATGATCCGGCCGGGACGCCGCCACACGGATCCCCCACTACCTGATGACACCTGACACCCACCCGATCCTCAACATCCGCTTTGCGCAGAGCGTGTCACAGGCCGTGTAAGAGCGTCGTACAGGAACGCGACCCACCGGCACAAAGGTACCGGCCGACCTGCGGAAACACCTTCCGGGGCCTTGGAGTCGCAAGGGGGTGCGTGCCGTCTTGGCCGTACCCCGCCACGCACGGGCGTGTCCGAGGGGACCGCGAGCACGTTCGTGTGACCTTGACCACGCTTGCCGGCTGTGTGGATTTGTACGCATAACAACGGGGGCTGACTTCCTAGGGTCTGCGGTGTCCGGAAAAAAGGTCCGCAGTGTCAGGGAAAAGCGGCACGGCGAAAATGAGGCGGAGGTCCACATGAATGCTTTCGAACAGGTCAACGGCGGGCGTGTCTCCTGGCGGCGCGTGATGGGCCGGGCGGCGGTGGGCGCGGCGACCGTGGCGCTGGCCGCCGGGGCGCTGGCGGTGCCGGCCGGGGCGGCGGTCACGACCCCCGCCCCGCACGGCCACGGCCACTCCCACACCGGCGCGACGAGCGCGGCCCCCGCCTCGCACGGCGACGCCCACAGCAGCGCGGCCAGGAAGTACTACTTCGCCGCCGGTCTCCTGGGCAGGAACGAGGTCCCCGAGCCGGGCAAGAAGGTCAACGACCGGGACGGCATCGCGGTCGCGAAGTTCCGCATCCAGGGCAACCGCTTCTACTACTTCGTCCAGTGGAAGCGGACCGGCAAGCCCAGCGCCTTCCACATCCACAAGGGCAAGGCGGGCAAGAACGGCCCCGTCGTCATCGACCTGCTGTCCAACGGCAGGATCCGCGGCAACACGAGCTTCGGCTCCGTCGTCGTCAAGGACTCCAGCCTGCTCAAGGGCATCAAGAGCAACCCGAGGAACTGGTACGCCAACCTGCACACCAAGCAGTTCCCCGACGGCGCGGTCCGCGGCCAGCTCGTCAAGGGCGGCCGCTGGTAGCCCACCGGCGTCCAGGGGCCGGCGGGGCCCCGTCGCCGCGTGCCTCGCAGGGCCGTGTCGGCGCGGTCCCCGCCCCGGGTCCACCGGCGGACGTCGTCCCCTCGCATGGTGATCGAGCCACCGGGGTGGACGACGTCTCCGTGCCGGAGGGCGACGCGGCGTCCCGGTCACCCCGTGTACCGCTCCGGCGCGGCGGTTGATCGGAGGCCGCGGGGCGGGGGCGACGACCTCAGCGGCCCAGCTGGAAGGCCGACATCGGGATGTGCAGCCAGGCCGGCCGGTTGCGGGACTCGTACACCACCTCGTACGCCGCCTTGTCGAGTTCCAGGGCCCGCAGCAGGACGGCGTCCTCGGCCCGGAGGTGGCCGCCTCCGGCGGAGTAGCCCGCGAGGAAGGACGAGCGGTTGAGCTCGGCCCACTCCACCGCGCGGGGGCGCAGCTCGTCGGCGTTGGAGTGGTCGGCCAGCAGGTGGCGGGCGGCGTAGTCGAAGGAGCGGAGCATCCCGGCCACGTCCCGCAGCGGGGAGGACAGGGCGCGGCGCTCGGCGATGGGCTGGCCGGGCTCGCCCTCGAAGTCGAGGATGATCCAGTCGTTGTTGGTGCGCATCACCTGGCCGAGGTGGTAGTCGCCGTGGACGCGCTGGACGGACATCTCCCCGGCCACGTCCGAGACCCGCTGGTAGGCCTCCTCGGCGACGTGGGCGTACTCGCCGAGGGCGGGCACCTCCTCCACCGCGACGCGCAGGCGGCGGTGGAACTCCTCGACCATCCGCTTGACCTCCTGCGACTCGATCACGTCGGTCGGGAAGGCGGCGGCCATCTCCCGGTGGACGGTGGCGGTGGTCACGCCGAGGCGGTAGGCCTCGGAGCTGAAGTCGCCGCCCGCGTCGGAGGCGGAGGGTTCGAGGGAGCCGTACAGGTCGCGGACGCTGGCCAGGGCGAGGGCCCAGCCGTCGTTGGCGTTCGACAGGAACTCCTGGGTCATCGCCAGCGTGGTGACCTCGCCGTCGAGGTCGGTCTCGATCCAGCCGTACGGCTGGGCGATGTGCGTGCCGTCACGGCGGGCCAGCGCGGTGACGATCTCCAGCTCGGGGTTCACCCCGGCGGTCAGGCGGCGGAACAGCTTGCAGATGTAGGTGTCGCCGTACACCAGCGAGGTGTTGGACTGCTCGGCGCCGAGGACCAGGCTGCGCATGGAGGTGTCGATCTCCACCCCGTCGAGGTGGCGGAAACGCAGCGCGCCCAGGTCGCGGCCGGAGGCCATGCCCTCCAGCAGGACGCCGGTGAGGTCGGCGTCGTAGGCGGCGTCGTAGTAGCCGCCGCCGATGTGGGCCGGTTTGAAACGGGCCCACTCCGGCGCCTCGCTGCCGAGCAGCAGCTGGTAGCGGTCGCGTGCCCCGGCCTGGTGCACGGAGATGATCAGGTGGCGCAGGCGCGGGGAGAGCTCCACGTCCGAGTCGACGACGAGATCGTCGATCGGGCGCCCCTTACCGGCGAACCATCGTTGCTGAGTGATCCAACCGGTAAGGAGCTCCGTCAACACGGCTTTACGCCTCCTGGGACGCTGGTGGCAGGGTGAACCAGTAGAACCCATGCCCAGGAAGAGTCAAAAGATACGGAAGCTCACCAATCGCTGGAAAAGGAACTCCGCCCATCGTCTCCACGGGGACCGATCCCTCGAAGCGGCGGAGATCGAGCTCCACCGGCTGCGGGAACCGGGACAGGTTGTTGACGCACAGCATCCGGTCGTCGCCGAGCTCGCGCACGAAGGCGAGGACGCTCGGGTTGGACGAGTTCAGCTCGGTGAACTCACCCAGGCCGAAGACCGGGTGGCGCTTGCGGATGTCGATCATCCGCTTGGTCCAGTGCAGCAGCGAGCCCGCGCTGCGCTGCTGCGCCTCGACGTTGAGCGCCTGGTAGCCGTAGATCGGGTCCATGATGACCGGGAGGTACAGGCGGCCCGGGTCGCAATCGGAGAATCCGGCGTTGCGGTCGGGGCTCCACTGCATGGGGGTACGGACACCGTCGCGGTCGCCCAGCCAGATGTTGTCCCCCATCCCGATCTCATCGCCGTAGTACAGCACGGGAGATCCCGGAAGGGAGAGCAGCAACGCCGTGAACAGCTCAATCTGGTTGCGATCGTTCTCCAGCAGCGGGGCGAGCCGCCGCCGGATGCCGACGTTGGCGCGCATCCGGGGGTCCTTGGCGTACTCCGAGTACATGTAGTCGCGCTCGTCGTCCGTCACCATCTCGAGCGTGAGCTCGTCGTGGTTGCGCAGGAAGATGCCCCACTGGCAGTTCTCCGGGATCTTCGGCGTCTGGGCCATGATCTCGGAGATGGGATAGCGCGACTCCCGCCTGACCGCCATGAAGATGCGCGGCATCAGCGGGAAGTGGAACGCCATGTGGCACTCGTCGCCCCCGGTGGCCGAGTCGCCGAAGTACTCGACCACGTCGGCGGGCCACTGGTTGGCCTCGGCCAGCAGCACCCGGTCGGGGTAGAGCCTGTCGATCTCCGCCCTGACCCGCTTCAGGTACTCGTGGGTCCTGGGCAGGTTCTCGCAGTTGGTGCCGTCCTGCTCGAAGAGGTAGGGGATGGCGTCCATGCGGAAGCCGTCGATGCCCAGGTCCAGCCAGAAGCGCAGCACCTCCAGCATCGCGTCCTGCACGTCCGGGTTCTCGTAGTTGAGGTCCGGCTGATGGGAGAAGAAGCGGTGCCAGTAGTACTGGCCCCGGACCGGGTCGTGGGACCAGTTGGACGTCTCGGTGTCGATGAAGATGATCCGGGCGTCCTTGTAGAGCTCGTCGTTGTCGTTCCAGACGTAGAAGTCGCCGAACGGCCCCTCGGGGTCGTGCCGGGAGGCCTGGAACCACGGGTGCTGGTCGCTGGTGTGGTTCATCACCAGGTCGGCGATGACGCGCATGCCGCGCTTGTGCGCCTCGTCGACCAGTTTCACGAAGTCCCCGAGGTCGCCGAAATCAGGAAGGATCTTCATGAAGTCGGCGATGTCGTACCCGCCGTCGCGCAGCGGCGACTCGTACAGCGGGAGCAGCCAGAGGCAGTCGACACCGAGCCACTGGAGATAGTCCAGTTTCTGGATGAGACCGCGGATGTCTCCGGTGCCGTCACCGTTGGAATCGGCGAAACCCCGGATGAGAACCTCGTAGAAGACAGCGCGCTTGAACCAGTACGGGTCGCGCGGTTTCTCCTCGTCGAAGGTGTTCGGAATTGGCTCAGGTAGCTGACTCACCAGTGACTCCCCGCTGTTCTGCCGGTATGGCGTACCCGGCCGGCTCACCGCTGGTTCGCCGCCGCGGCACGCAGAGTGAAGACGTGCGCTGGGTGGATGTGGGGATCGAGGCGCACGTAGTTGTCCTGCCGCCAGCGATACGACTCGCCCGACAGTTCGTCGTCCACGACGAACTCGGCTTGCCAGTCGAGCCCGAGGGCGGGCATGTCCAGCGACACCGTCGCCTCGTGGGTGTTGTGCGGATCCAGGTTCACGACGACGAGGACAACGTCGCCCAGGCCGTGCCGTCGTGTGGCCGTGTCGTAGGCGCCGGGCAACCGCTTGGAGAAGCAGATCACATCCGGGTTGTTGACGCTGTGAAACCGTAGATTACGCAGTTCCTGGAGCGCCGGGTGTGCTCTTCGGAACAAGTTGAGTTGTGTGATGAACGGGGCGAGGCTACGACCTTCTCGTTCGGCCTCTACCCAATTGCGGGGCTTATATTGATATTTCTCGCTATCAAGGTATTCTTCACTGCCCGGTCTAACCGGTACATTCTCCGCGAGTTCATATCCGGCGTACACGCCCCAGGTCGGCATCGCCGTGGCCGCGAGTACTGCTCTGATATAAAACGCCGGGACTCCCCCATGTTGAAGGTATTCATGGAGGATGTCCGGAGTATTGACGAACACGTTGGGCCGCATGTAGTGCGACGTCTCGTGGGAGAGCTCGCTCAGATAGTCCTCGACGTCCGGGCGCGAGTTCTTCCACGTGTAGTACGTGTACGACTGGTGGAAGCCGACCTTGGCCAGCGTCCGCATCATGGCGGGGCGGGTGAACGCCTCCGCCAGGAACAATACGTCAGGATCGGTGGTGTGCACGTCGGCCAGCAGCTTCTCCCAGAAGGCCACCGGCTTGGTGTGCGGGTTGTCCACCCGGAAGATCCGCACCCCGTGGTCCATCCAGAGCCGCACGACCCGCCTGATCTCCTCGTAGATCCCCTTGGGGTCCGTGTCGAAGTTCAGCGGGTAGATGTCCTGATACTTCTTCGGCGGGTTCTCCGCGTACGCGATCGAGCCGTCGGCGCGGATGTTGAACCACTCCGGGTGCTCCTTGACCCACGGATGGTCGGGCGCGCACTGCAGGGCGAGGTCGATGGCGATCTCCATGCCCAGCTCGCGGGTCTTGGCCACGAAGGCGTCGAAGTCCTCGAACGTGCCCAAGTCGGGGTGGATGGCGTCGTGGCCGCCCTCCTCCGAGCCGATCGCCCATGGTGAGCCGGGGTCGTACGGCTCGGGGGTGAGGGTGTTGTTGCGCCCCTTGCGGAAGCTGTGCCCGATCGGGTGGATCGGCGGCAGGTAGACGACGTCGAAGCCCATCTTCGCCACGGCCGGCAGCCGCTTGGCGGCGGTGGCGAAGGTTCCCGACTTGGGGGCGACACCCTGCTCGATGATCGCGCCCTCCGAGCGCGGGAAGAACTCGTACCACGACCCGAACAGCGCCCTGCGGCGGTGCACCAGGACCGTGCGCGGGGCCGACCTCGTCACCAGGTCGCGCAGCGGGTGGGCGCGCAGCATCGCGGCCGTCTCCGGCATCTGGGCCACGGTGAACCGGGCGCGCGGGTCGATCTCGGGGTCGCGCAGCCTCGCCGCGACCGCCTGGAGCGCGGCCCGGTGCCCGCAGACGTGCTGCTGTTGCGCCACCTTGGTGCCCTTGGCCGCCTTCGACGCCGGGGTCCTGCCGTTCACCGGCTTGCCGGTCGCGGCCGTCGCGCCGGCGGGGCCGGTCGCCGGCGCGCAGTCGGCGGCCCGCACCGCCCTCGCCGCGCGGTCGAAGAGCCGGGCGCCCTCCTCGCACATCAGGTCGGCGTCCAGGTCACGCGGGATCTTGATACCCGCGTCGTGCAACCAGGTGGCCACGGGATCGCTCCACGCCTCCACCCGGAAACGCCACTCACCCTCGGTGGGCAGCGTCACCTCCACGCCCCAGCGGTCGGTGCCCGGGGCGAGCTCGCCCATGGGCAGCAGGGGGCCGCGCACGCCGCCGGGGCCGGTCAACACGACCCCCGCCGCGACCGCGTCGTGTCCCTCCCGGAACACGGTCGCGGAGATCTCGAAGGTCTCACCCGCGGCGGCCTTGGCGGGGCGGCGCCCGCAGTCGACCGTGGGGTGGATGTCCTGGATTGGGATTCGTCCGATCATCGCGTCTCAAGGTAGCGGCGGCACGCCCGGTACCGCCGGGGAAGTCAGCAAGGAAGGATCTTCGTTTTTCAAGCGTTCACCGGATGGCCGGTCCCGGGGCAGGCGGAAGCCCGCCCTGATGGGACGGCCGGTTCCCGAGGGCAGTACGTTCTGGCTCGTATGTCCGGTGCCCTAATAGTCCAGCTTCATGCGTCCCGCTGGATAGAGTGCGGCACCTCTTACTCTTCCGCGAGCTGTCCTAACAGTTGATCACCTGCCTTTGATGTGTTTGGGGTGGATTGATAGCGGTGAGAGGGAGACGCGTGAGTGTTTGGGTCGCCCTCGTGGCGCTGAGTAACTAGGGTCTGGCACCGTGAGAGCAATCCGCAGGTTCACCGTCCGCACCGTCCTGCCGCCGGAGCTGGCCTCCCTCGGCGAGCTCGTCCTCAACTTGCGCTGGTCATGGCACCCGGAGACATTGGACCTGTTCGGCGAGGTCGATCCGGCCATCTGGGGGCGTGTCGGGTACGACCCGGTCGCCCTGCTGGGCGCCGTGGAGGCCGACCGGCTCCGTGAGCTGGCCGCCGACCGCCGCTTCCTGAGGCGGCTGGCCGACGCCGCCGACGATCTTCGTGAGTACATGACCGCCCCGCGGTGGTACCAGACCATGGCCGACGCGCCGGGGGCCATCGCCTACTTCTCCCCCGAGTACGGCATCGCCGCCGCCCTGCCGCAGTACTCGGGCGGGCTCGGCATCCTCGCGGGCGACCACCTCAAGGCCGCGAGCGACCTCGGCGTGCCCATCCTCGCCGTCGGCCTGCTCTACCGCCACGGCTACTTCACCCAGTCCCTCTCGCCCGAGGGCTGGCAGCTGGAGCACTACCCCTCCCTCGATCCCGGCGGCCTGCCGCTCACCCTCCTGCGGGAGGAGGACGGCACCCCGGTACGCATCAAGATCAGCCTGCCCGAGCACCGCACGCTGCACGCCCAGGTCTGGGTGCTCCAGGTCGGCAGGGTGCCGCTGCTGCTGCTCGACTCCGACGTGGCCGAGAACGACACCGCCGCCCGCGACGTCACCGACCGCCTGTACGGCGGCGGCGGCGACCACCGGCTGCTCCAGGAGCTGCTGCTCGGCGTCGGCGGCGTCCGCGCCATCCGCGCCTACTGCCGGGTCACCGGGCACGCCGAGCCCGAGGTGTTCCACACCAACGAGGGCCACGCCGGCTTCCTCGGCCTGGAGCGCATCCGCGAGCTCACCGAGGCCCGGCTCTCCTTCGACGAGGCCCTGGAGGCGGTGCGGGCCGGGACGGTCTTCACCACGCACACCCCCGTGCCCGCCGGGATCGACCGCTTCCCGGCCGAGATGATCGGCCGCCAGTTCGGCGGCGAGAACGCCTGGCCCACGGTCCCCGTCGACCGCATCCTCGCGCTCGGCGCCGAGGAGGAGCCCGGCAAGTTCAACATGGCCGCGATGGGCATGCGGCTCGCCCAGCGGGTCAACGGCGTCTCCGAGCTGCACGGCGCCGTGAGCCGGGAGATGTTCCAGAGCCTGTGGCCGGGGTTCGACACCGAGGAGATCCCGATCGGGTTCATCACCAACGGCGTGCACGCCCCCACCTGGGTCGGCCGGGAGATCATGGAGCTGGCCGGCAAGGAGCTGCCCACCCTGGTCGACCGCGCCCAGGGCTGGGAGAGCATCTCCAAGATCTCCGACGGTGACGTCTGGGGCATCCGGGGGCGGCTGCGCGAGAAGCTGGTCGTCGCGGCCCGCGCGCGGCTGCGCCAGTCGTGGATCAACCGGGGCGCCTCGCCGGCCGAGCTCGGCTGGATCGACGACGCCCTCGACCCCGAGGTGCTCACCATCGGCTTCGCCCGCCGGGTGCCCTCGTACAAGCGGCTCACCCTGATGCTGTCCGACCCCGACCGGCTCCGCGCGCTGCTGCTCGACCCCGTCAGGCCGGTGCAGATCGTGATCGCGGGCAAGGCCCACCCGGCCGACGAGGGCGGCAAGAAGCTCATCCAGCAGATCGTGAAGTTCGCCGACTCCGAGGACGTGCGGCACCGCATCGTCTTCCTGCCCGACTACGACATGGCCCTGGGCCAGCTGCTCGTCCAGGGCTGCGACGTGTGGATGAACAACCCGCTGCGCCCGCTGGAGGCGTGCGGCACCTCCGGGATGAAGGCCGCGCTCAACGGCGGCCTCAACCTGTCCATCCGCGACGGCTGGTGGGACGAGTGGTACGACGGCACCAACGGCTGGGCCATCCCCACCGCCGACGGCGTCGCCGACCCCGACCGCCGCGACGAGCTGGAGGCCGCCGCGCTGTACGACCTGATCGAGCACGAGGTGGCCGACCGGTTCTACGACCGGGCCGACGGGCTGCCCCGGCGCTGGCTGGAGATGGTCAGGCACACCCTGGCCTCGCTCGGCCCCAAGGTGCTCGCCGGGCGGATGCTCCGCGACTACGTGGTCGACCTCTACGCCCCGGCGGCCAGGTCCGCCCGCGCCCTCTCCGGCGAGGGGTACGAGCAGGCCAGGAGCTTCGCGGCGTGGAAGCTCAAGGTCGGCAGGGCCTGGCCGGGCGTGCGGGTCGAGCACGTGGAGGCCTCCGGCCTGGGTGACAGCACCCCCGAGCTCGGGACGTCCCTGGAGCTGAGGGCCACCATCGCCCTCGGCGAGCTGGTGCCCGGCGACATCCGCGTCCAGGCGGCCTACGGCCGCGTCGGCGACCACGACGACCTGGCCTCCCCCTCCTACGCCGACCTGACCGTCGAGTCCGAGGGAGACGACGGCAGGGCCGTCTTCGCCGGGACCATCCCGCTCGACCGCACCGGGCCCTTCGGCTACACCGTCCGGGTCGTCCCCGACCACCCGCTGGTGGCCTCGACCTCGGAGCTCGGCCTGGTCGCGGTGCCCGAGGAGCCCGTCGGCATGACCAACGGCACCCTGCGCTGACCGCGTGACCGCCCGGCGCGCGCGCCGGGCGGCGAGACCCCCGTGCCCCTCCCGTTCTCCGGTGAGGGGCACGGGGGTCCTCTCTTTCCCGGGGATGAACGGTCTTTCCCGGGGGACGAACGGCCGCGCGGATGGGCCCGGAAGTGCCCGCGTGCCGGCACGTCGCGGGGTCCGGTGGGTAGGGTTGAGCACTCGATCCCTGGCGCCCGAGAGAGCATCCCGGCGCCGTGACCCCGGAGCGCGCCCGCTCGTACGGCGGCCCGGTGGCGCGTGGCCCGCGGAGGTCGGTGCCGCGGGCCACGCGGAGGGACTCCGTGACTCGACGCCGCGGGCCACGCGGAGAGACCCCGTGGCGGGGAGCGAGAGGCCGGTCCCGCGGGCCACGCGGAAGGACCCCGTGGCGGGGGCGAGGGGTCAGGCGTTGGCCTCCAGGGCGGCGCGGACCGCCGACTCCAGGGCCCCCTCGATCCAGGAGTGCTTCAGCGAGGTGTGCTCGCCCGCGAAGTGCAGCCGTCCCACGGGGGCGGCGATGGCGGGGTGGATCTCGGTCATCTGGCCGGGGGTGAAGACCGCGGCCTCGCCGAAGGCGTAGCGGTTGCGCATCCAGCTCTGGGTCCGGGCGTGGCCGGTGTAGAAGTCGGCGACGCGCTCCCCGTGCACCTCCTGCAGCCCCCGCAGCGCGTAGCCGTAGCGCTCGTCGTCGTCCATGGAGTCCCAGCGGGTGGCGTCGTCGGCCCAGGCGTAGCTGGCCAGCACCACGCCGCCCTCGCTGCCGGGCACCGGGTGGGAGGGGAAGTAGACGAACCGGTTGGCGTTGTCGGTGACCGACCCGCCGCCCGTCACGTGGGCCGCGGGCCCCGGGCGGTAGCGGGCGCCGAGCTCCCGCTTCCAGTCGTTCTCGTCGAACTCCCACCAGCGCCTGCGGAACTCCAGCAGCACCTTGGTCGCGGAGTCGTAGTGCAGCTCGATCACCGCGCGCCGCTTCGGGTACGGCAGGGCCGGGGCGATCTCCACGTGGCGCAGCGCGGAGAACGGGATCGTGATGATCGCGAGGTCCCCCTCGAAGGTCTCGCCCCTGCCCTGGCCCCTGAAGTCGGACTCGGTGCTGCCCGTCTCGGTGACCGTCTCGACGCGCACGCCCCGGGCGGTGTGCCGGATCCGCACGGCCCGCCGGTCCATCCGGATGTCGCCGCGCAGCCCCGGCGCCAGCTTGTACGGCAGCTCCCGGCTGCCGCCCTCCATCTCCCAGTAGGTCGCCGAGGGGCTGACCAGGCTCCGGGTCAGGAAGGTGTGCATGAACGACAGGGGCAACCGGGAGGTGAGGTTCTCCAGGGTGCCGATGGCGTCGATCGCCGCGTCGCTCAGCCGGGCGTGCTCCCGCAGGAAGCGGTTCATGGAGTAGTCGTCGAAGTCGTACAGCACGCGGGCCCAGCCCTCGATCAGCTGCGGCAGCGGCTTGTCGACCCGCTGCGAGCCGCGGACGACGGAGAAGTAGTCCCTGACCGGGTCGAGCGCGTCGTCCAGGATCTTCCCGGCGGTCCTGCCGTCCCGCAGCCCGAACGAGGCGTTGATCTCGCGCGGGTTCCTGGCGTACTCGTCGCGTCGCTGGGTGATGCCGTTGACCCGGATCAGGGTGTGGTTGGCCCGCTCGGGCGCGGTGAACTCCCCCCGGGAGGGGCCGGAGCGCCAGGCCGGCCCGCTGCGCGGGGTGTAGACGACGGGCGGGACGGGGCCGGTCGCCGCGTCGCCCGGCCGCACGTCGACGTTGTAGAACAGGCGGCGGGAGATGCCGAGCTTGTCGATCAGCGCCAGGGTGAGCGGGTGGAAGTCGGGGATGCGCATCGCCCCGGCCTCGGCGTACTGGGACCGGTCGGCGAAACCGGTCTGGAAGGTCTTGATCCGGCCGCCGATCCGGTTGCCGTTGGCCTCGATGACGGTGACCCGGTGCCCGGCGCGCTTCAGCAGCGTCGCGGCCGCCAGCCCGGCGATCCCGGCGCCGACGACGAGGATCCGCTTGGGGGAGCGGGTCCTGGGCAGGCCGTCGTCGATCAGCACCTTGAGGTATTCGAGCTTGAGGTCCGAGCCGTCCTCGCCGACGAGCAGCAGGTCCCGCGCGACCCGGGTGCAGACGTCCCAGCGCCTCGCGTCGCGCGGCTCCCGCCCGGTGCGGGCGGGAGCCGGATCGGTGAGCGAGGCCGCCGCCGCGACCGCCGGGTCCACGGCCGAGCCCATCACTCCCACGGCGCCCAGCCCGGCCAACCTGGCGAATCCCCGCCGGTTCATACCTGGCACGACATCCTCCCTTTCTTCGTGACTGTAAGTAGTTGCATGACTACTATCGGTTCACGTCCGGGCGTGCCAGGATCTTTCCGGTTGTGACTCCAACCGTTCGTGCGCGGCTCGTCTTTCGCGGCTTTTGTCAGGCCCCTTCGCTCGCCAGGGGGCGGTCCCGCCGGTGGGCTACCCTGCGGGTTGACCTGGAGAAAACCTCCGTTATAGGGCAAAAAGCGACTATGTACGTCTTTTATGTAGTTCTTTCTTGTTTGTGGCGGGAATGGCTATATAGCCGACATCTCGTACATCCTGGGGAGAACAGTGGACGCATGGACGTTCGAGGGCCAGCCGGGCGCGCTGGGCGACACCACGGTCACGCTGGTCGAGGGCGGCTCCTTCTGCGTGTGCGCCCGTAACGGCGACATCCTCCCCGGCGGGGCGCAGGGGGTCTACCACGCCGACACCCGGATCCTGTCGCGCTGGGAGCTGAGGGTGGACGAGACGCCGGTGGAGGACCTCGGGGTCCTGCCCGCCGAGCCGTACCACGCGACGTTCCTCAGCAAGGCGGCCCCCCGCCCCGGACGGGCCGAGAGCAGCCTGCTGATCATCAGGGACCGCTACGTCGGGGGCGGCCTGCGCGAGGACCTGACCCTGCGCAACCTGGGCGGCGAACCGGCCGGGTGCGTGGTCGACATCCACGTCGCCTCCGACGTGGCCGACCTGTTCGAGGTGAAGGCGGGCCGGATCAGGCACGTGGCCGACGTGGAGATGACGGCCGACAGGACGGGGCTCCTGATCGTCTCGGCCTGCCGCTCGCGCGGCACCAGGGTGGTGGCCGATCCCGCGCCGTTCGCCGTGCCCGGCATGCTCATCTTCCGCGTCGTCGTGCCCGCGCGGGGCGAGTGGACCGCCAGCCTGCAGGTCAACCCGATCCTGGAGGGCGAGGAGTCGCCCGCGTGGTTCTCCACCCACCACCCCCTGGAGCACGCCGCGCCCGCCAGGCGCCGGGCCGACTGGGAGCGCCTCAGCCCGAACATCGTCACCTCCGACCGCGTCCTGGCCCAGGTGCTGGAGCGTTCCAAGGAGGATCTCGGGGCGTTGCGGCTCTTCGAGTCCGGCAAGCCGGACGAGCCGCCGACGATCGCCGCGGGCGCGCCGTGGTTCATGACCCTGTTCGGCCGTGACTCGCTGCTGACCTCCTGGATGGCGCTCCAGATGGACCAGTGCCTGGCGCTGGGCACCCTCAGGCGCCTGGCCAGGCTGCAGGGCACCGTCGACGACCCGCTCACCGAGGAGGAGCCGGGCAAGATCCTGCACGAGCTCCGTTTCGGCACGCGGACCGGCGCCTCGCCGCACGCGGGCCGCGCCTACTACGGCTCGGTGGACTCGACCCCGCTGTTCGTGATGGTGATGGGCGAGCTGCGCCGGTGGGGCATGTACGGGGAGGCCGTCGATGGGCTCATGCCGCACGTCGACGCCGCCCTCGACTGGATCCGCAGGTCGGCCGACCCGTTCCTGTCCTACCGGAGGAAGACCGACCACGGGCTGATCAACCAGGGCTGGAAGGACTCCTTCGACGGCGTCAACTTCGCCGACGGCACCATCGCCAGCCCTCCCATCGCCCTGGCCGAGGTCCAGGGCTACGTCTACGCCGCCTACGTCACCCGCGCCCACTTCGCCCACGAGGCGGGCGACAGCGTCCTGGAGGAGCAGTGGACGGCCCGCGCGGAACGCCTCAGGGACGCCTTCAACGAGCGCTTCTGGCTGCCGGACCGGGGCTACTACGCCATCGGCCTCGACGGCGCCGGCCGGGCCGTCGACAGCCTCGCCTCCAACATGGGCCACTGCCTGTGGACCGGCATCGTCGACGAGGACCGGGCCCCCCGCGTGGCCGAGCGGCTGCTCTCGCCGGAGATGTTCACCGGGTACGGGGTGCGGACCCTCGCCACCACCATGGGCGCCTACAACCCGATGAGCTACCACAACGGCTCGGTCTGGCCGCACGACAACGCCCTGATCGCGGCCGGGCTGATGCGCTACGGCTTCACGGACGAGGCCCAGCGGCTCGCCTTCGGCCTGCTGGACGCGGCCGAGGTCTTCGGCTGGCGGCTGCCCGAGCTGTTCTGCGGGTTCGACCGGAGCGAGTTCACCTGGCCGGTGCCCTACCCCACCTCCTGCTCCCCGCAGGCGTGGGCCGCGGCGAGCCCCGTCCAGCTGGTCAGGAGCCTGCTGCGCTTCGAGCCGTGCATCCCGTACGGGCGGGTGTGGCTGGACCCCGTCAACCTGGAGGGCCTGCGGATCCAGGGGCTGCCGCTCGCGGGCTCCAGGGTCACGATCGAGGTCGGCCCGGACGGCGCCGTCGTGACCGGGCTGCCCGAGGGGGTCACCCTGATCAACGAGCCGCGCAGCCCGCTGACCGCCGCCCTGCGGCGGGCCCACTGATCGTCTCTCCCGCGTTTTCCCAGGTTCCGTGTCTTTTCGGTGTCTTTTCAGTGAGGTGGCCATGGTTTCTTCCAGAAATGTCCCGGGATGGTCGGAGGGCATGCGTGTCCTGATGGTCGCGCCGCCCTGGTACGACGTGCCGCCCCGGGGTTACGGGGGCATCGAGTCGATGGTGGCCGGGCTCGTCACCGGGCTGACCCGGCGCGGGCACGACGTCACGCTGATCGGGGCCGGGCGGGCGGGGACCTCCGCGCGCTTCCTGAGCACCTACGGGCGGGCGCCCTCGGAGCGGATCGGCGAGCCGCTGCCCGAGGTCCTGCACGCCGCCAAGGCGTACGCGATGACCTCGAAGCTCGTGGTGGACGTGATCCACGACCACACCCTGGCCGGGCCGCTGACCGCGCCCGCGCAGGCGGTCCCGACGGTGATCACCTGCCACGGGGAGGTGGGGGGCGAGTACGGCGAGTACTACCGGGTGCTGGGCGGGGCCGTCTCGATGGTCGCCATCTCCGAGGCCCAGCGGCGCGTCGCCCCCGACCTCAACTGGGCGGGGGTGGTCCACAACGCGGTCGACGTCACGGCCTTCCCCTTCAGGGAGCGCAAGGAGGACTGGGCGCTGTGGCTGGGCCGCTTCAACGAGGACAAGGGCGCCCACCTGGCCATCGACGCCGCCCGCGCCGCGGGACGGCGCATCCTGCTCGCCGGAAAGCTCACCGAGAAGATCGAGTACGACTACTTCGACGAGTACGTCAGGCCCCGGCTCGGCCCCGACGCCGAGTACGTCGGCGAGGCCGGCACCGCGCGCAAGCACGAGCTGCTGGGGGCGGCCCGGTGCCTGATCTTCCCGATCGTCTGGGAGGAGCCGTTCGGCATGGTCATGATCGAGGCCATGGCCTGCGGCACGCCCGTGGTCGCCCTCTGCAGGGGCGCCGTGCCCGAGGTGGTCGTGGACGGGGTCACCGGGTTCATCCGGAGCGACCCCTCGGAGCTGCCCGCCGCGATCGAGGCGGCGGGCGCGCTCGACCCGCGTGCCTGCCGCTCCAGGGTGGAGCGCTTCTTCGGTGTGGAGGTGATGGCCCGCGCGTACGAGGCGATCTACCGCAGGACGATCGCCGGGCTGCCGAGGCGGGTGGGGGAGCCCGCGGGCCGGAGCGCGGGGGAGAGCAGGGACCTGGCCACGCCCGTCAACTGAGACGCGCCCTATGGTGGTTCGCGGCGCCGGGATCGACAGGGATCGCGGCACGGTGGACCGCGGCGCGGCCCGCGGCTCCCGGCGGAAGGCGGAAGGACGTCCATGGGCGAGTTCGTACGGGTGGAGGCGGCCGACGGGGTCGCGACGATCAGGCTCGACCGGCCGAAGATGAACGCGCTCAACCGGCAGGTCCAGCTGGAGATCGCCGAGTGCGCCCGGCAGGTGGACGCCGACGACGACGTGAACGCCGTGGTCCTCTACGGCGGCAAGGTCTTCGCGGCCGGGGCCGACATCAAGGAGATGGCCGCCATGTCGTACGCCGACATGGCGGTCCACTCGCAGACCCTGCAGGACTGCTTCACCGCCGTCGCGAGGATCGGCAAGCCCGTCGTCGCGGCCGTGACCGGCTACGCGCTCGGCGGCGGCTGCGAGCTGGCGCTGTGCGCCGACGTCAGGATCGCCGGGGAGTCGGCCAAGCTGGGCCAGCCCGAGATCCTGCTGGGCATCATCCCCGGGGCGGGCGGCACCCAGCGGCTGCCCCGGCTGGTCGGCCCGGCCAGGGCCAAGGACCTCATCTTCACCGGGCGCCACGTGTCCGCCGCCGAGGCGCTGGGCATCGGCCTGGTGGACCGGGTCGTGCCCGACGACGACGTGTACACCGAGGCCCTCGCGTACGCCGCCCGGTTCGCGGGAGGGCCCGCCCTGGCGCTGCGCGCCGCCAAGAAGGCCGTGGACCGCGGCCTGGAGACCGATCTCGACACCGGCCTGGAGATCGAGCGCCTGCAGTTCTCCGGGCTGTTCGCCACCGACGACGCGGGGATCGGCATGCGGGCCTTCTCCGAGAAGTCGAAGGCCGAGTTCACCGGTCGCTGATCCGTTCGCCGGTCGAGGTGGAGCTTGTGGGGGATTGGTCCTGGATGATCGAGGAATGCCGGTATCGTGCCGGGTTATGGTGCGGTTGGTGAAGCGTGCGCTGGTGCCCGCCCCGCTGCGGCGGGCGGTTCTCGGCTGGTTCGACTCCCGGTACATCTCCAGGGCCGACCACAGGCAGGACGTCAAGGACGCGCTCTGGGAGGTCCAGACGCTGGCCAGGGAGGTCACCGCGCTGCGCGCGGAGGTCGTCGAGCTCCGCTCGCGGGTGGCCGGGGTCAAACTCGACCCGGCGCGGGCCAAGCGCTGGGACGACACCCACCGGCTCGCCCAGGAGACCGCGGTCGCGCTGGACGGGGTGCTCCAGAACGAGGTGCTGCTCTGGCAGGCCGTGGACCGCGCCACCGCGGGCGCGACGGGCCCAGGAGACACGGGAAGCACGGGCGGCGCGGGCGGCGCGGGCGGCGCGGAGGGCGCAGGGAGCACCGGGCGCGCGACGGGCACGGTGAGCACGGCGGGCAGGGGAGACAGGGGAGAGACGGCGTGAGAGTGGCCTGGACGGCCGACGGCGGCACCTGGCGCCTGGAGTTCCGGCTGGACCCCGAGGACGGCGTCACCGGCCACTGCGCCGACGGCGCGGCCCTGAAGCTGGCCACGAACACCTTCAGGGTCGAGCTGCCCCGGGCGCCGCGTGACATCCACCCGGACCTGCTCGCCCTCACCGCGTGGACCGTGGTCGCGCCGTGGACCCGGCGCCGCGTCACCTTCGACCGGCCGATCTCGCCGGAGCTCGCCGGGGCGATCGGCGACGGCTGGGGGATCGAGGCCGGTCCCACCGGTACGCGACCGCGCTCCGGGGGCAGGCTGGCGATCTCCTACAGCGGCGGGGCCGACTCGGTCGCGGTGGCCGCGATGCTGCCCGACGCGCCGTTCGTGCACTTCCAGCGGGTCTCCCACCCGCGCGTGCCCAACCGGTGGACCCACTACCGCTCCGACGTGCTGGCCTCGCTGGCGAAGGAGACCGGCCGCGAGCTGACCGTCGTCCGCTCCGACCTGGAGTTCACCCTCGCCGAGCCCCGGCCCGGCTACCCCGAGCACCACGCGGTCGCCGCGGGCGCGCTGCTCATGGCCGACGAGCTCGATCTGGGCGGCCTGGCCTTCGGCTACGAGCTGGGGTCGCGCTGGCTGGGGGGTGCCCGCTACATCCACCGCTACACGCCCGACAACCTGATGTGGGCCCCGCACGGCGCCTGGGGACGGGCGTTCGCCGCCGCCGGGCTGCACATCGTGCTCCCGGTGGGCGGGGTGAGCGAGGCCGTCACGATGCGGCTCGCCCTGAACTCCGATCTGCGCGAGCAGCTCCGCTGGTGCCTGCGCGGGGTGGGCGGCCCCTGCGGGACCTGCGGCAAGTGCCTGTACAAGGAGCTCATCCAGGCCGCCGTCGAGCGCCGCCCGCTGCGCACCACGATCACCGCGGGCCGCCCGGTCGCCCGCAAGTGGCAGGAGCCGCCCCCGTACGGCGGGCAGGAGATGATCGAGTACGGCTGCGCCCGGGTGCCCGGCATCGAGGACACGGTCTTCGCCGCGGCGGCGCGGTACCTCGGCGCGACCGAGTCCTCCACCGCCTGGCTGGACCGCTGCTACCCGCCCGCGGTCGCGGAGATCCCCGAACCGTGGCGCAAGCAGGTTCACGACTTCGTGGACGGGGAGATCGGTTTCATGAGCGAGGAAGAGGCGCGTCGCGTCGAGACCTGGGGGATGACGTGAAGGTCTATCTCTCGGTCGACATGGAAGGGGTCACCGGCCTGACCGACCCCGAGGAGATGCACGCCGGGGGCCGGGGCTACGAGCGCGGCTGCGAGCTGATGACCGGCGACGCCAACGCGGCCGTCGAGGGGGTGTTCGACGCCGGGGCCACCGCCGTGCGCGTCAACGACGCCCACGGCTCGACCAAGAACCTCAGGATCGACCTGCTCGACGAGCGGGCGACCCTGCTGCGGGGCCCCGGCAAGCCGCTGCGGATGGGGCAGGGGCTGGACGCGAGCCACCGGGCGGCCTGCTTCGTCGGCTACCACGCGCGGGCCGGCGTCCAGCACGGGGTGCTCAACCACACCTGGATGGGCAAGGAGATCCACAACGTCTACCTCAACGGCGAGGTCTGCGGGGAGACCCGTCTCGTCGCCTCCTTCGCCGGGACGCTCGGCGTCCCCGTGATCCTGGTGACCGGGGACGAGGCCGTCTGCGAGGAGGCCAGGGAGCTGCTCGGCGACGTGGAGACCGTCGCGGTCAAGAAGGGCGTCGACAGGTTCGCCGCCGAGCTCCTGCCGCCCGCCGTCGCCCACGCCCGCATCCGCGAGGCCGCCGCCCGCGCGCTCGACCGGGTGGCCGACTTCCGCCTCTGCGCCCCCGAGCCGCCGTTCACCCTCGGCGTCGAGTGGAACTCCACCGCCATCGCCGCCGGATGCGCGATCATCCCCGGCGTGACGGCGGCGGGCCCTCGGCACACGGAGTTCACCACCGACGACTTCTCGCAGATCATGGCCCTGCTGGGGATCTTCGCCACGATCGGCGGCCACATCGCCTGCGGCAGCGGCGCGTACGGCTGACCTCCCGATCCCCCTCGATGTCCTCCCCGCCCGCCGCCCAGGGCCCCTCGACCCGACGCCTCTCCTCGCCCTCACGACCCTCCTCGACCCGACGGTGCCCGATGTCCCCTGACGACCCCCATGAGTGACGAGACGGGCCCCGCGCGGGCCGACGACGCCGCTCCCGGCGCGGTGACCCCCACCGCCGAAGCACCCACCGCCGAGACCGCGCCCGCGAAAGCCGCGTCCGCGAAGGGAGGCGGCCTGACGCGCAGGGCGCTGCTGGTCGGCGTGGGCGCGGCCGGGGGCGCCGGGGCCATGTTCGCGGCCATGGGCGCGCTCGGGCTCGTCCCGGAGTCCCAGGACAGGAACTTCACGCCCCCGCAGCGCTCCGACTTCTCCCTCACCGGCAGGGCGGCGGCCGAGGTGGTCGTCATCGGCGCGGGCGTCGCCGGGCTGACCTGCGCCTACGAGCTGGGCAAGGCCGGGTACGACTGCACGGTCCTGGAGGCGTCCGGCCGGGTGGGCGGCAGGAACCTCACGCTGCGCGCGGGCGACCGGCTGGACGAGCTGGGCGGCGAGACGCAGACCGCGGAGTTCGCGGAGGGCGTCTACTTCAACGCGGGGGCCGCGCGGATCGCGCCCTGGATGGTCACCATGGACTACTGCCGCGAGCTGGGCGTCCCCGTCGAGATCTTCGTCAACAACAACGCCTCGGCGTACGTCTACACGCGGGGCATGGCCGCCCCGGCCCGGGCGCGCGCGGCCCGTGCGGACCTGTACGGCTACGTCGCGGAGCTGCTGGCCAAGGCGAGCAACGCGGGCGCGCTGAACCGCCGCCTCACCGCCGACGACCGCGAGCGGCTGGCGGAGTTCCTGCGGCGCTTCGGCGACCTCGGCCCCGACCTCGCCTACCGGCGGGACTCCAGGCGGCGGGGATTCGAGACCTACCCCGGGGTGGGCGAGGGCGTCCCCGTGGGCCCGGCCTCCTCGATGCGCGACGTGCTCGCCGCGGGCACCGGCAGGTACGTCACCATGGACTTCGGCTACGACCAGGTCATGCCCATGTTCCAGCCGGTGGGCGGCATGGACGCCATCACCGAGGCGCTCGCCGACGCGGTCGGCCGCGACCGGATCAGGACGGGCACGCCGGTCACCGGGATCAGGAACCTGGCCGACGGCGTGGAGGTCACCTACCGGGACGGCGAAGGGAACGGAGTCGTGCGCGCCGACTACTGCGTCGTGACCATGCCGCCCCACCTGCTCGCGCGCCTGCCGCACAACCTCGGCGCCCCGGTCACCGCCGCGCTCCGCACGCCCGTGCCCGTCTCCGCCGGCAAGATCGGGCTGGAGTACGGGAGACGCTGGTGGGAGATCGACGACCGCATCTACGGCGGCGCCTCCGAGACGGACCTGGACATCACTCACATCTGGTACCCCTCCTACGGCTTCCACTCCGAGGGCGGCCTGGTGGTCGGCTACTACAACGTCGAGGAGAACGCCGAGGCGTACACCGGCCTGTCCCACCGCGAGCGGCGCAACCGCGCGCTCACCCAGGGCAAGAAGATCCACGGGGAGAAGTACCGCGCCGAGCTGCGCTCCAGCGTCTCGATCGCCTGGAAGCGCCAGCCGTACATCGAGGGCGGCTGGGCGAGCTGGCCCTCCTTCGACGCCGCCTTCGACCTGCTGCAGCGCCCGGCGGGCCGGGTCTACCTCGCCGGCGACTGGCTCACGCACCTGACCGCCTGGCAGGCCGGTGCCATGGAGTCCGCGAGGAGGGCGGTCACCGATCTGCACCGGCGGGCGCTCCAGACGACCTCCTGAGTGTCACCCCGCCGCCGTAAGGTCTCCGGTGCGAGAGAATCCCCGAAGGAATTCCCAGGGAGGCGAGACGGCGATGGCGATCGGGACACTTGACTGGACGGGTGCCGCGGAGCGGCCGGACCTGCTGGCCGAGCCGGTGGCGCGGGCGATCGGAGGGCTCGGAGGGCTCGGGGGGCTCGGCACGGTGACCGTCGCCGAGATCGACCCGGAGCTGGCCGACACGGCCGCCTTCTGCGAGCGCTACGGCGTGGGCCTGGGCGAGTCGGCCAACTGCGTGATCGTGGCGGCGAGGCGCGCGGGGGAGATCCGCTACGCGGCGTGCATGGTGCTCGCCACCATGAGGGCCGACGTCAACGGGGTGGTCCGGCGCCACCTGGACGCGCGGAAGATCTCGTTCGCGCCGATGGACGACGCGGTCGCGCTGACCGGCATGGAGTACGGCGGGATCACCCCGCTCGGCCTGCCCGAGGACTGGCCGGTGCTCGTCGACGAGGCGGTGGCGGCCCACCCCGGGGTCGTGATCGGCAGCGGCGTCCGCCGCTCCAAGCTGGCCGTTCCCGGCTCCCTGCTGGCCGGGTTGAAGACGGCGCAGGTTCTCCACCTGGCCAACTGAAGCGGAAATGAGATTAAGTGATAGCGGGAATCGGGAAACCGTCGGGGTTCTGTGAACGTTATTCAGTCGGAAAATGTGGCCCGATGGTTCATCTCGTGGGCGAGGTCTAAGCCGATATGGTGCTTCATGCCATGAATCAGGACGACCGATTGGGCCCTTACCGGCTGCTACGGCGGCTCGGTGAGGGCGGTATGGGCGTGGTCCACCTAGCCGTCGACCCGCAGGGCCGGCAGGTGGCGGTGAAGGTCCTCCGCGCCGAGGTGGCGGGCGACGACGTCGCGCGCCGCCGTCTTTCGCGTGAGGTCGAGACGATGCGCCGCGTGCGCAGCGAGTACATCGCGGAGGTCCTCGACGCCGACGTGACCGGTCACCGCCCCTACATCGTGACGCGCTACGTCGCGGGCAGGCCGCTGGACGAGGTCATCAAGCAGGACGGCCCCATGGAGCTGCCCGCGCTGCTGCGGGTCGCGCACGGGGTGGCGTCCGCGCTGGCCGCCGTCCACTCGGTCGGGGTGATCCACCGCGACCTGAAGCCCGGCAACGTCCTCATCCTGGACGGCGAGCCGGTCCTCATCGACTTCGGCATCGCGCAGGCCGTCGACGCCACCAGGCTCACCCAGACCGGCATGTTCATCGGCACCCCCGGCTACCTCGCCCCCGAGATCATCGAGGGACACGAGGCCGGGCCCGAGGTCGACGTGCACGCCTGGGCGGGCACCCTGGTCTTCGCCGCCACCGGCCTGCCGCCCTTCGGCAAGGGCACGCTGGAGATGATCTTCTACAACATCACCGCGGGCAAGGCGAACGTCGACGCCGTCCCCCAGGCGCTCCAACCGGTCCTGCGGGCCGCGCTGCAGCGCGACCCGGCGAGGCGGCCCGCCGCCGCCGAGCTGGCGGCACAGGTGGCGCGCCTGCTGCCCAGCAGCGGCACCGGCCCCGCCAGGTCCCGGGTGCCCGACGAGATCACCACGGTCTCGGAGTTCGACGACCCCGTCACCGGCTCCCGCGCCTCCGGTCCCCACGGTGCCCCCAGTGTCCCCGGTGCCCCGGGCCCGCGCGTCCCCGGGCGCCAGGGCCCCGAGACCGGCGGGCCGGGCGACGTGCCGACCCCGGTGGCGTCGCGCCCCGCGGGCCGGCAGCCCACCTCCTGGCCCCCGGCCCCCGTCGCCCAGCCCCAGGAGTACGTCTCGCTGCTCGGCGAGGAGCAGCCCGACCCGTGGCCCACCCGCCGGGTGACGCCCGAGGAACTGCGCCAGGCCGCGGCGGCCCAGCAGGCGGCGTACGACCTGCCCACCGGCATGCTCGCCCCCGAGGACGTCCCCACCCGGGGGCCCGCCCCGGGGCCTGTCCCCGGTCAGCAGACCCCCGCCGCCCGCGACCGGCAGGGGGCGCGGGCCGACGACGGCGCCACGGCCCCGGTCTCCGACGGCGACATCCCCACCCAGCGGGTCCGTCCCCAGGACCTGCAGGAATACATCCGCCAGTACACCGACCAGCCGGGCCGCCCCGGCGGGCCCGGTCAGCAGGCACAGCCGGGTCAGCAGGCACAGCCGGGCCAGCACGGTCAGCAGGGCCGGTCACCGCTGCCCGGTGGCCAGCCCCCGCCGCCCTACCCGCAGCGGCAGGCCCCCTTCGACCAGCAGCGGACCCCGCACGTCCGCACCCCCGCCACCCCGCCCCCCTACCCCTATCCGCACCCCCAGCCCCAGCAACAGCCCCAGCAGCCCGTGCCGTCGGCGCTCCACCCCGGCCAGCGTCCGGGACACGCGTTGCAGCGTTCCAAGGCGTACGGGGTGGCGAGCGTGCTGATGCTGGTCGTCATGACGGGCGCGGCGGTCATCGCCCCGGTGGTCGTCGCCGCGCTGGCGATCCCGGTCGCGATCCTGCTGCGCGCCGCCGACATCGCCCAGCCGGCGTTCAACGGCAGGAGGGGCGCGGGCGAGGCCGCGGCCGACGTCTTCCGGGTGCTCGTCCAGCCGGCCGCGCTCCTGAAGTCCATCGGAATCACCATCGCCCTCGTGCCGTACGCGCTGATCCTCGGCCTGCCGGTGACGCTCCTGCTCACGGTGCTGGTCGGGGGCATGCCGGCGACCAACGCGCTGAGCTGGGGCGTGGCCGTCGCGCTCTGGACCGTGTGCGCCGGACCCGGCGTGGAAGGCCCAAGCCGCCAGATGCGACGTACGCTGGCATCACTGCTGCCGTCACGCGGCGCGGCCATCATCGCCGCCGCGGGGCTGGCGGCGGTGGCGGCGCTGATGGTCTTCCTGGCGATCGGCACCGTGGGAGAGAAGGCACGGCAGGCGGTGTGGACGCCGGTCGACGTCGAAACGGTGGTGCAGGAACTGAAGGACCTACGAAAGAAGGCGGCGTGATGACCGGGGACACGCGGGCGCCCGAGAGGCTGGGTCCGTACCGCCTGCTCAGGAAGATCGGCGAGGGCGGCATGGGCGTCGTCCACCTCGGGCTCGACGAGGACGGGCGCGAGGTGGCCGTGAAGGTCCTGCACCCGCACGTGGCCGCCGACCTCAAGGCACGCGACCGGCTCACCCGCGAGGTGGAGACCATGCGGCGGGTGCGCAGCCCGCACGTCGCCGAGGTGCTCGACGCCGAGCTGACGGCGAAGCAGCCCTACATCGTGACCAGGTTCGCGCCGGGGCGCACGCTGGAGGAGACCGTCCTGGAGGACGGCCCGCTCCCCGCGGACGAGGTCATCCGGCTGGCGCAGGGCATGTGCGCGGCGCTGGTGGCCATCCACGCCGCCGACGTCATCCACCGCGACTTCAAGCCGTCCAACGTGATGATCGTCAACGGTGACCCGCTGGTCATCGACTTCGGCATCGCCCACCTGGTCAACGCGACCCGGCTCACCCAGACCGGCATGTTCGTCGGCACCCCGGGCTACCTCGCCCCGGAGATCATCCGCGACTCCGAGATCACCCAGGCCGCCGACGTGCACGCGCTGGCCTCGACGGTCTTCTTCGGCGCGACCGGCAAGCCGCCGTTCGGCACGGGCAGCTTCGAGGTCGTCTGCTTCAACATCATGGAGGGCCGGGCGAACGTCGACCTGGCCCCCGCGTGGCTGCGGGGCTGGCTGCGGCGGGCCCTGGCCGTCGACCCCGTCACCCGGCCGTCCGCGCCGGAGCTGCACCGGATGGCCCGCGCCCTCGACCCGAGGGTGACGGCCTTCCAGGAGACGCCGCCCACCTCCATCATCGAGGGCGGGACGAAGGTCCTCAACGCCGACGGCACCCGGGTCCTGGACGGCCAGACCACGTCCTCGTCCCAGGCCGCTCCCGCACCGGCCTCGCCCTCCTCGCCGCCGCGCGACGGCACCCGCGCGCTGCCGCAGGACGCCACCTACTCCGACCTGCTCCCGCCGGTCGAGTACGCCAAGCCCGAGCGGCGCGAGCGCAGGCCCAGGCAGGAGCAGGGCCAGGGGTCCGCCGCGACGGCCCCGCCCCCGTACGTCCCGGCCGCCAAGCCGCCGCCCTACGTCCCCGCGCCGCCCTCGGCGCAGGCCAGGGCCGCGGCCCCGCCGCCCCTCGCCGACCAGCGGGTGGCGGGGTATCCCGCGCCGCCGCCCACCGGCCAGGCGCGGCCCTACCCGCCGCCGGTCCAGGCGCGGCGTGAGGCCCCCACCCAGGACCGGAACCGGCCCGCGCCCGTGCCCGCGCCCCGCACCCCTCCGCAGGAGCGCTACCGGGCCGCCCACCCGCTGGCCTCGATGCTGCTGCTCACGATCCTGGTGGCGCTGGCCTGCGTGCTGCCCGTGGTGGTGAGCGCGTTCGCGCTGGTCGCCGCGCTGTGCCTGCGGGTGGGCGAGCACCTGCTCGGCGACCTGGCCCAGCGTCGCTCCATCCGGGGCAGCAGCGCCGGCGACCCCCTGCTCGCGGTGCTCGGCACCCCGTGGGCGCTGATCAGGTCCGCGTTCGGGACGGTGGTCAGCGCGGTGCTGTCCGCCATGTTCGGCATGTGCGTGTGGGGGTTCCTCGTCTACGCGGGCGACATGAACAAGAACTTCGCCGCCGCCTACGCCGCCGGTGCCTTCGTGGCCGGGCTGTTCGTGCTGCCCGGTGGCGGCAAGCCCCGCAAGGCCGTCGCCCGTACGCTGAGCGGGGTCATCCGGAGCCCCGGCGCGGGCATGGTGACCACGATCGTGCTGGGCACGCTCGCGTTCTTCGCGGTGATGGCGGCGTTCAGCGTGGTCCCGTCCTTCTCCCCGTGGCGCAACCCGACCGACGTCGTCGACAGCCTCACGGCGCAGTGGCGGCAGTCGGCGAACGAGGGCGCGATGGGCGTGCTCGACCTCGTCGGCGGCCTCTTCGACGAGCTGATGAAGAGCCTCGGCCTGGGATTCCTGACATTCTGGAAGTAACGGTCCCGCCGGGTGTTTCCCGGCCGCCGACCGGTGCGCGACGGCCCTCTCTGCGGCACGATGGAGGGGACCCGCCGGAAGGAGTCGCATGGTTGCGCCGGACGGTGAACGTCTTGGCCCCTACCGCCTGCTGTCGAGACTGGGCGCCGGAGGTTTCGGCGAGGTCCACCTGGCGCTCGACCCCCAGGGCCGCACGGTCGCGGTCAAGATCCTGCACCCGCATGTCGCGGCCGACGAGACGGCCCTGACCAGGCTGTCCCGCGAGGTCGAGACCATGCGGCTGGTCCAGGGCCCCCGCGTCGCCGAGATCCTGGACGCCTCCCTGGAGGGGGCCCGCCCCTATCTGGTCACCCGTTACGTGCAGGGCCGCCCGCTCGGCGCGCTGGTCGCCGCCGACGGGCCGGTCTCCGGCGACGCGCTCGTACGGCTGGCGCGCGGCCTGGCCGAGGCCCTGGCCGCCGTGCACGCCGCCGGGGTGGTGCACCGCGACCTCAAGCCCGCCAACGTGATCCTGACCGACGGGGAGCCGGTCGTCATCGACTTCGGCATCGCCTCCGCGCTCGACTCGCCCTCGGTCACCGCCTCGGGGGCCGTGCTCGGCACGCCCGGCTACCTGGCGCCCGAGGTGCTGGAGGGTTCCGAGGCCGGTTCCGAGGCCGACGTCTTCGCCTTCGGGGCGACGCTGGCGTACGCCTCCACGGGGCGGCACCCCTACGGCACCGGCCCGGCGTCGGCGATCGGCTACCGCGTCGTCCACCACCCTCCCGACCTCGACGGCGTTCCCGGGTGGCTGGGGCCGACGCTCGGCGAGTGCCTGCTGCGCGATCCCGCCGCCCGGCCGCCCGCCGACGAGCTCCTGGCGCGGGTGGGCGGCACCCCCGTCATCCGGCCGGCCGGGGAGCACCGCACCCCCGCCGAATCCTGGAAGGCCGCCCGGGCCGAGGGCGGGTGGCGGCGGGCGGCGGCGTTCCGCGACCCCCCGCCGTTCGCGGAGGCGGACACCCCGGACCTCGCGGGGCTCCCGCACCCCCGGTCCCATGACCTTCCGGTGCCGAAGGCCAGGCGGCCCCGCGACTCCCCGGACACCGGGATGCGGGATCTCGGCACCCGCGAGTGGCGGCCGGGGCAACCGCGCCCGACGACGGGCAGGCCCTCGCCGGAGGAGGCCCGCGAGCGCCGCAGGGCCGTCCTGCACCGCCGCTGGGTCGTCGGCACCGGCCTGCTCGTCTCCCTGATGGCCGCGACCGCGAGGGAACCGCTGCCCGAGGTGGCGCTGCTGCTCCTGACGGGGTACGGCTCGGTGATGCTCGTGGACGCGGGCATCGCCCTGTTCGCCCGCCGGGACCGGGGGCGCATGATCCTCGACCTCGCGGCCGGGGCCGGGGCCGTCGCGCTGGGGGCGGCCCTCAGCACGTTCTTCAGCACGTTCACCCTGGCGCTCGCGCTGGGCACCGTCCTCTTCGTCCTGATCGCGATCCTGGTGGCCAGCTGAGCGGGCCGGGGCCTGAGTCGGGGCGGGGGCGTGCGCGTGGCGCGGAACCCGCACGCGAATACCGGAACATAGTTCGGTAAGGTAGGGGTGGCGGTCCTCGGGGAAGGTTACGGCCGCGCGGCGCAAGCCGTGCAACCTGGCGGTTTGCACCTAAGCTACCGACGGGTAACATAATTGCGGGGGGCCGGGGCGGGCACGTACCGACCGGGCCACCCGCTGCCACGCCGCCCGAGGGCACCTGGCAGTCTTGGCAGCGCGTGCACGTACCCCGCGTGCACGTACCGCATCCGGCGTCAACCGCAGCGACGCGGTGGCGCAGGCGAACACGGGAGGTCGGCCACCGGCCATGAACATCGTCGTCTGCGTGAAGCAGGTCCCCGACACGGCGACCGAGCGCAAGCTGAAGTCCGATGACAATACGCTCGACCGCGACGCCGCCGACGGCGTCATCAACGAGCTGTGCGAATACGCGGTCGAGGAGGCGCTCCGCCTGAAGGAGGCCCACGGCGGTGAGGTGACCGTCCTCACCATGGGCCCCGCCAAGGCGAGCGACACCATCCGCAAGGCCCTGGCCATGGGTGCCGACAAGGCCGTCCACCTGGTGGACGACGCGCTGCACGGCTCGGACGCCCTGGGCACCTCCCACGCCCTGGCACAGACCCTCAAGAAGATCGGTTTCGATCTGGTCGTGCTCGGCTCGGAGTCGACGGACGCCCGCACCGGGGTCCTCGCCGCCATGCTGGCCGAGCGCCTCGGCGTGCCGCAGCTCACCTTCGCCAACCAGGTGAAGATCGAGGGCAAGGACGCCATCTCCATCCAGCGCGTCACCGACTACGGCTACGACAAGGTGGAGGCCTCGCTGCCCGCCGTCGTCTCCGTCGTGGAGAAGATCAACGAGCCGCGCTACCCGTCCTTCAAGGGCATCATGGCCGCCAAGAAGAAGCCGGTCGAGAAGCTCGGCGTCGCCGACGCCGGGATCGACGCCTCCCAGGTGGGCCTGGCCAACTCCTGGAGCGAGGTCGCCGACTTCGCGGTCGCCCCGCCGCGCGCGGCGGGCACGGTCGTCAAGGACGAGGGCGACGGTGGCGTGAAGGCCGCCGACTTCCTCGCGTCGAAGAAGTTCGTCTGAGAGCGGGGGTTAGCTGCAATGTCCGAGATTCTCGTTCTGGTCGAGCACGTCGAGGGCCAGGTCAAGAAGGTCACCCTTGAGCTGCTGACGCTCGCCAGGAAGCTGGGCACCCCGGCGGCGGTCTGGACGGGCGCGGGCTACTCTCCCGAGGCCCAGGCCAGGCTGGCCGAGTACGGCGCGGAGAAGATCTACCTGGCCGACTCCGCCGAGGTCAGCGACTACGTCGTGGCCCCCAAGGCGGAGCTGCTCGCCCACCTCGTGGGTGAGAGGTCACCGGCCGCGGTGCTCGTCGCCGCGACGGCCGAGGCCAAGGAGATCGCCGGCCGTCTCGCCATCAAGATCGACTCCGGTGTGCTCACCGACGTCGTGGGCATCGAGGACGGCCTGGTCGCCGACCAGTCCATCTTCGGCGGCGGCATCAACGTCCGGTCGCGCGTGACCAAGGGCACCCCGATCGTCGCGGTGCGCCCCAACGCCACCCCGGTCGAGGCCGCCGCGGGCGCGGGCACCGAGGAGCGCGTCACCTTCACCGTGTCCGACGCCGCCAAGGGCGCCAGGATCGTGGAGCGGGTCAAGGAGGAGAAGGGCGCGCGCCCGGAGCTCACCGAGGCCGCGATCGTGGTCTCCGGTGGCCGGGGTGTCGGCTCGGCCGAGAAGTTCTCGATCATCGAGGACCTGGCCGACTCGCTCGGCGCGGCCGTCGGCGCCTCCCGCGCCGCCACCGACGCCGGCTGGTACCCGCACCAGTTCCAGGTCGGCCAGACCGGCAAGACCGTCTCGCCGCAGCTGTACATCGCGGCGGGCATCTCCGGGGCCATCCAGCACCGGGCCGGGATGCAGACCGCCAAGACGATCGTCGCGATCAACAAGGACCCCGAGGCGCCGATCTTCGAGCTCGCCGACTACGGCGTCGTGGGCGACCTGCACCAGATCGTCCCGCAGCTGACCCAGGAGGTCACCAAGCGCAAGTGACCCGGCCGGGGTCACGGCGTATTCGGGGGTACGGGCACGGTGTGCCCGTACCCCCTGCCGGTTCGCGGGCCCGCCGGGGTCAGGCCGCGACGGAGAGCTCGCGCCTGGTGGTCTCCAGCGGGACGACGACCGCGCGGGAGCGGGGCAGGAACCACGCGGCCACGGCGATCAGGACGCCGAGCACCACGGCGATGCCGAGGCCCACCCTGAGCGTGACCAGGTCGGAGAGGAAGCCGATGATCACGGGGCCGAGCAGCAGTCCCGCGTAGCCCATCGCGCCGGTCTGGGCGATGGCCGGTCCGGGGTCGCCGGTCGCACCGCCCGCCAGGGACATGGCCATCGGCGAGACCGTCGCCACGGCCACGCCCACGAACAGCATCGCCGAGAGGGCGATCGGCGCCGTGGGGGCCGCGAGGACCACGCCGAAGGTCGCGGCGGTGGCCAGGCCCGAGGCGACCATCATGCCGCGGGCGCCGAAGCGGGCCCGGACACGGTCACCGGTGAGACGCCCGGCCAGCATGCCCGCCTCGAAGATCGGATACCCCAGCGCCGCGAGCGCCTCCGGCGCGCCCAGCACGTTCCGCAGGTACAGGCCGTTCCAGTCGGCGACCGTACCCTCCACCATGAACGCGCAGAAGGCGATCGCGCCGAGAAGGTAGACCACCGGGGGCATCCGGCGCCGTGCCGTGCCCCGGCCCCCGGCGGAACGGCCGCCGGCCGTGACCGGGTCGGGCAGGTAGGAGCGGCTGACGAGGACCGCCACGGGGAGCGCGAGCAGGGCGACCAGGGCCAGGTGGACCGTGATCGAGAGTCCCGCCGCGATCGCCGCGGTGCCCAGCAGGCCCGCGGAGATCGCCCCCACGCACCAGCCGGCGTGCATGCCGTTCATCAGCGGACGCCCGTAGGCGCGCTCGACCGTCGATCCCTGCGCGTTCATCGCCACGTCCACCGCGCCGAACGCCATGCCGAACAGGCCGCTCGCGGCCAGCGCCAGGGGGAACGACGGCGCCACCGCGAGCAGCGCCAGGGTGGTCGCGGTCAGGGGAGCCGCGACCCGCAGAATGCTCCGGCTGCCGAAGCGCGTCATCACCCCGCGCATCGACTGCATGGTGATAAGCGCTCCCAGCCCCCACACGAGGAGGACGGCACCCACCGACGCCGCGGAGAGTCCGAGTTTGTCGGAGAGCGCCGGAATGCGCACGGTCATCGATCCGCACAGCAGGCCTGCGAGCACGAATGTGAGAACCGCTCCGGTTCGAGCCGCTCTCAGGTCGCGGGTCATGACTCAATCCCTTCAATAAATGTTTTGACAAACCGGGGAGCGGGCACATTGAAACCGGTCGCTTTCGCGCGTGCGAAAGCGACCACCAATCTTTGTGAGTGTTTCCCCTGGTCAGGTGAATGATCAGACGGGTGCCCGCCGGGCGGCGCGTCGAGGCGCCGGGGTTGTCACCGGGTGGTCAAGCGGGCAGTGTCGTCAGGCGGGCAGCAGGGCCAGCAGACGCCGTTTCAGCACCTCGAAGTGCTCGGCGTCGTAGAGGTCGGGGTCGTGGCTCGCCACGTCCCACAGGCCCTCGCAGGCCAGGCGCACGATCTGCGCGGCCTCCGGGTCGGGCTCGCTGTCGAGCCCCTCGCGGTGCCAGCGGGCCATCGCCTCCCGCAGCGGCGCCAGGAGATAGAGGTTGCCGGAGGCCCCGGTCACCACGGCCCAGCGCCGCAGCCTGCCGCTCCGCACGGCGGCGAACGTGGCCGCCAGATAGTTCTTGGTGTAGGTGTCGTGGCCCTGGGCCGCGACGAGCTCGTCGAACTCCTCGATCAGCCGCTCGACCATGCCCTTGATCAGGGCTTCCTTCGTACCGAAGTGGTAGAGCAGGCCGCCCTTGCTGCATCCGGCGCGTTCCGCGACGGTCGCCAGGGTGAGCGCCTGGGAGCCCTGGTCGCAGAGCAGATCCTCTGCCGCGTCCAACAGCTCTTCCCGTCTCATGCCGGTTACTGTACCGTCTGGACGGTTTAGTGGTCAACTCCGGGGATCGGGCTCTCCACGGGCGCGGATACGCTTGGAAGGTTGACAGCGAGTTGGGGGAGGGGAATGCGGCCGTGAAGTCCGCCTATCTCGATCACGCGGCGACCACGCCGATGCTTCCCGAGGCGATCGAGGCGATGACAGCCCAACTCGGCAAGGTCGGCAACGCGTCCTCCCTGCACGCGGCCGGCCGTCGCACCCGCCAGGTCGTCGAGGAGTCGCGGGAGACCATCGCCGCCGCGCTCGGCGCCAGGCCCAGCGAGGTCGTCTTCACCGCGGGCGGCACCGAGGCCGACAACCTCGCCGTCAAGGGCCTGTACTGGGCCCGTCGCGCCGGTGGCGCCGGCCGGATCCTGATCAGCGCGGTGGAGCACCACGCCGCCCTGGACCCCGCGCACTGGCTCAGCGCCCACCAGGGCGCGACCGTCGAGCCGCTGGAGGTCGACGAGCTCGGCCGGGTGCACCCGCGGACCCTCCGCGACGCCATCGAGCGTGACCCGGCCGGGGTCGCCCTGGTCAGCGTCATGTGGGCCAACAACGAGGTCGGCACCGTCCAGCCGGTCCACGAGCTCGCCGCGATCGCCGGGGAGTACGGCATCCCCTTCCACACCGACGCGGTCCAGGCCGTCGGCCAGCTCCCCGTGGTCTTCGCCGACTCGGGGGTCGACGCGCTGACGATCTCCGGGCACAAGGTCGGCGGCCCGATGGGCGTCGGCGCCCTGCTGCTCGCCCGGGGCGTCGACCCGGTGCCGGTGCTGCACGGCGGAGGGCAGGAGCGCGACGTCCGCTCCGGCACGCTCGACGCCCCCTCCGTCGCCGGGTTCGCCACGGCTGTACGGGCCTCGGTGGCCCGGCAGGCCGAGAACTCCGCCCGGCTGACCGGGCTCCGCGACGATCTCATCCGCCGGGTCCGCCAGGCGGTGCCCGACGTGATCCTCAACGGCGACCCGGTGAACCGCCTCCCCGGCAACGCCCACTTCTCCTTCCCCGGCTGCGAGGGCGACGCCCTGCTCATGCTCCTGGACGCCAAGGGGGTGGAGTGCTCGACGGGCTCGGCCTGCTCGGCGGGGGTGGCGCAGCCCTCCCACGTGCTGCTCGCGATGGGCGCCGACGGGTTCCGGGCACGCGGCTCGCTGCGTTTCTCCCTCGGTCACACCTCGACAGAGGCGGACGTGGACCGGCTGGCCGAGGTCATCGGCCTCGTCGTCGAACGCGCCCGCCGCGCGGGCCTGAGCTGATCGGTGCCCGGGGCCTCCCGGATCGACGAGGTGGGCCCCGGCGCGGGTACGCTCAGGGGGTTATGAGTCTTCGTGTGCTTGCCGCCATGTCCGGTGGCGTCGACTCCGCCGTGGCGGCCGCCCGCATCGCCGAGGCGGGCCATGACGTCACCGGTGTCCACCTCGCCCTCTCCGCCAACCCCCAGTCCTATCGGACCGGCGCCCGCGGGTGCTGCACGGTCGAGGACTCGCGGGACGCCCGCAGGGCCGCCGACGTGATCGGCATCCCCTTCTACATATGGGACATGGCCGAGCGGTTCCACCGCGACGTGGTCGAGGACTTCGTCAGCGAGTACGCCGCCGGGCGCACGCCCAACCCGTGCCTGCGCTGCAACGAGAAGATCAAGTTCGAGGCGGTTCTCGACCGGGCCCTCGCGCTGGGCTTCGACGCGGTGGCCACCGGGCACCACGCGCGTGTCGCGGACGGCGTCCTGAGCCGCAGCCCCGACCAGGGCAAGGACCAGTCGTACGTCCTGGGCGTGCTCACCAGGGAGCAGCTCGGTCACGCGATCTTCCCGCTGGGCGACTCCACCAAGGCCCAGGTCCGCGAGGAGGCAGCGCGGCGCGGCCTGACGGTGGCCGACAAGCCCGACAGCCACGACATCTGCTTCATCGCCGACGGCGACACCCGGGGCTTCCTCGCCGACCGCCTCGGCGCGGAGCGGGGGCCGATCGTCGACGAGTCCGGCGAGGTCGTGGGCGACCACGAGGGCGCCTATGGCTTCACCATCGGCCAGCGCAAGGGCCTGCGCATCGACCGCCCGGCCCCCGACGGCCGCCCGCGCTACGTGCTGTCCATCGAACCGGTCTCCAACACGGTCACCGTCGGACCGCGCTCGTCCCTCCAGGTCACGACCATCGTCGCGGAGCGGCCGGTCTGGAACGGCCCGGTGGACGAGCCGCGCGAGCCGCTGGCCTGCACGGTCCAGCTCCGCGCCCACGGCGAGGTGTACGGCTGCCGTGCCCAGCTCTCCGGCGGGGAGGTCCACATCACGCTGGACGGCCCGGCCACCGGGGTCGCGGCGGGCCAGGCGGCCGTGCTCTATCTCGGCGACACCGTGATCGGCTCGGCCACCATCGCCTCGGCCTCCTGAGCCCACTCTCCGAGCGTGTTCCCCGAGCCGGACGTGTTCCTTGAGCCGGGCCCGCTTCCCGAGCGCGTCCGGCCGTCGTGACGGTCGCGTCGCGTCCCGTCCCGTGTGGGCCTCGCCGCGGGACGGACGCGGGCCCGGTGTCCGGCGCGCCGGGTTGCCCGCACGGGCGGGCCGGTCAGGCCGAGGCGCCGAGGTGTCGAGGCGCTCAGGGCAGGGTGACCGACTCGCCGGGCTTGAGACGGCGCATGTCGGCCTTCTGCCTGTCCGACTCCATCTCCAGCCACATGTCGACCAGCCGGAGCCCGATGTCGTTGAGCAGGCCGTCGTGGGTGGAGAAGGCGCGGGCGGGACGGACCTGCCGGAGATATTCGACCATCTCCGACGCCTTCATCCACGGCGCGTTGGTCGGCACCAGGAGGGTGGGCACCTCGACACCCGGCGGGGTGAACGCGTCACCGGGGTAGAAGACCTCCTCGTCCACCAGGAAGCCGACGTTGCGCACGATCGGCAGGTCCGGGTGGTTGGGGGCGTGCCACTCGCCGACGGCCCTCACCCCGAAACCGGCCGCCTCGAAGGTGTCGCCGTGCCGTACGACCTGGATCTTCGCGGGAACGTCGGCGAGGGCGGCGGCCACACCCTCGTTGGTCCAGATCCGCAGGGACGGGTCGGCCTCGGCGGCCCGGCGCAGCAGATCGGCGTCCACGTGGTCGAAGTGCTCGTGGGTGATGAGCACGCCCTGTGCCCCGTCGAGCACGGACTCCCCGCTGAAGGAGCCCGGGTCGATCACGAGGACGGAGTCGTCCTTCTCCAGGCGGACACACGCGTGCCCGAACTTCGTGAGTCTCATCCCCTCACCTTACGGACGTGCCGGATCATGGCCTCGTGTCCGTGCCGCGGAGGGCGGGCGTCCCGTGCGGGGACGTACGGGCTCGGTGAACTTCAGGGCTTCACGGGCTTCGGGGCTTCGCGGGGATAGGCCGGGGGACGGGACGCGCGCGGGGGGTTGCCCGGGAGGGCGGCGCCCCCCGCGCGGTCCGGTCAGGTGATCACGGGCGGTGCCGTGCGGCCGTCACCGCCCCAGACGTCCTCGTCCTCGACGAGCCAGGTGGAGCGCTCGCGGTCCTGGTTCCCCTCGCCCGCCGCGCCGCCCATCGGCATGAACGGCATGCCGCCCATGCCCATGCCGCCGCGCCCGTCGGCCCGCGGGCCGCCGGCGGCACCGAAGCCGCCGCCGGGTCCGGCGGTGCCGCCGTTGCCGACCCAGGAGGTCGGCCCCGCGGTACCGTTCGGGCCGAGAGAGTTGATGGGGCCCACGCCACCTCCGCCGCCGCTCCCGGTGTAGGGGAGGCCGGTGCCGGGGCCGGTCCCCGGACCGAGGCCCGTTCCGGGACCGAGACCGGTGCCGGGACCCGCTCCCGTGCCGGGGCCGCCCGGCAGGGTGGGCTCGAAACCGGCCAGCTTGGTGTTGCGCGGGTCGTTCGGATCCAGGCCCGGGTTGTTCGGGTTGTTGAGGTTCAGGCCCGGGTTCTGGTTGTTCGGATTGTTCGGGTCGTTCGGGTCGTTCGGGTTCAGGCCCGGCGGATCGGTGGGGTAGCCGGGCGGGACGGTGCCGTTCCCCGGGGGGCCGCCCGTGCCGGGACCGCCGCCACCGGGAACACCCGTGCCGGGACCGCCCGGATAGGCCGGGTTGGAGACGTCGGGATACTCGCCGCCTCCCGGATAGCCGGGCACCTTGACGCCGCCGGGATAGCCGCCCCCGCCGGGGTAGCCTCCCCCGCCGCCGGGGTAACCGCCTCCTCCGCCGGGGTAACCGCCTCCTCCGCCGGGGTAACCGCCGCCGTAGTCACCGCCGTAACCGCCGGGGTAACCGCCCGCGCCGCCGGGGTAACCGCCGGCGCCCGGGTAGCCCCCGACGCCGGGGTAGTTCTGGTTGGTGAGAGGGGGATCGGCCGCGCCGCTCAGCTGGGGCAGGTCCTTCTCCACGGTCGCGGGAATGCTCTCGTAGAGGGTGACCAGCTCCCGGTTGAGCGCCATCAGGCCCTCGCGGGCGAAGTCGTTGTTCGACTTGTTGCTGAAGAGGTACGTGTTGCCGATCTTCCCGAAGGAGAGGTCGTCCCCCGGGAGGAAGTCGACCGCGTCGAGGAACCCTCCCAGCGACGGCCTGTTACGGGCGGCCTCGATGTACTGGGGAAGGACATCCCTGCCGTAATGGGTCAGCGGTGGCCCGAGCTGGCCGCAGCGGGTGGCCAGCTCGTTGACCGTCTTGTGGACCAGCTGGAGCGCGTTCTGCGCCTCGATCGAGGCGTCGCCGCTCCAGACCTGGGCGAGTTCGCCGGCGACCTGCCTGAGCAGGAGGTGGCTGTCGCGCAGCGTGCCCGCCGCGGAGCTGTAGGCGTGGCCCGCGTCCTCGATGGCCCGCGGGTTGGTGGCCTCCAGCATCATCTTGATCTCTTCGCCGCTGTAGCCGCTGTAGTGGCCACGGCTGCCGACTCCCGGGGGGCCCTCACCGTCGAACTTGATGTGGTGAAGCGCGTGGTCGTTGCCCATCGCCTCAGCCCGCCTTGTTCGTGGTGCTGGCCTGCTCGGCGTCCCCGTAGTTGTAGGCGGCGACCCGCAGCAGCTCGATCGCGGCCCGATACTTGGCGATGGTGTCCTGGTAGACCACGCCGATCTTCATGTGGGCCTTGCCCGTGGTCCTGGCGACGTCCTTGGCGGTGTCCCAGGTGCCGAAGTGCGCCTCGGTCAGGTTGGTCATGGACCGCATGTCCTGCAGGGCTCCCTCGTTCGAGCCCTCCAGGCGTGCGACGTCCTCCTCCAGAGCCTTGAGGAGCTGCTTGATCCGGTCGCGCTTGATCTCGACGGCCGGGCGGTTCTTGTCGAGGCCCGGCCAGGGGGACGTGGCTCTGTCATCAAGAGGTGCCATACCTCTCTCCCCGCTTGCTAAGGGGCCGCGACACCGCCGCGACCCGGTTGGTTCTCCCCGCCACGGAGAGGGCCGCGGCAGCGCCGTGGCCCACCCGGTTCCTGGGGTCAGCGTCCGTCGAACATCGTGACGTTGACCTTCTCGGTCATCGCGAAGTTCTCCCTGCCGATCTCGATGACGCCACCGAGGCGCTGGAGCAGCGCGGCCATCCGGCCGGACGCCGCGTCCCACTGGGCGCGGGCGCCGTAGTAGGCCGTGCGGGCGTCGCCCTCCCAGTCGCCGAGCAACCGGTCGAGGTCCCCCTCCAGGTTCTGGAGGGTGCCTTCGAGCATCTGCCACTGCCGGGCGAAGTCGCCGGCAGAGCGGTCCATCTGGCCGAAGTCGACAAGAGTGCGGTCGAAGTCGCTAGCCATGGTGATCCCCGTTCCGAATCCGTCAGCTGTTGATGTCGGCCCCGAGGCGCCTGGAGACGGCGCTCTGGTTCTCCTGGGCCGTCTCGTAGTTCTTCTGGATGTTCTTGAGCTTGATCGACAGGCCCTCAAGCTCGCGCAGGATGTTGGTCATCTCGGTGCTCCAGGCGTTGAACACGCCGTCGAAGGAGACCGCGGACTGGCCGTCCCAGCCGGAGCGCAGCTCGCCCCGGTGGCCTTCGAGCTGGGTCTTGATCTGGTTGATCGTGTTCTTGGCGTCGTCGGTCTTCTGTGACGCTTCGCCAAGCCGCGAATGGTACGCGGAGGTCTTCTGAACCACGTGACACCTCCATGGTGCTCGACTGGCATGGGACTTTCGATCATTACAAAGTGGACAGTCGTTACGTCTCTCACCAATAACGAACGAATGTACCGTTGGTAACGGGGATCACGGTTGTCCCACGGGCACCGGGATTCCGGCGGCCGTCCGGTTGAGCGCGGGCCCTTGTGGGATCAGATGCACGATGTGCGCCGGCAGCGGCGCGACGTCCGCGGCGGTGTAGCCGAGGCTCGCCAGCGACTCCGTCGCGGTGATCGCGTGCCGCCGCCCCTGGTCGCTGATCAGGAAGACCGAGGCGACCGAGTCGAGCCTGCCGTTCCCCGGCAGCACGCCCACCAGCGACGCGGTGCCCGGCGGGAGGACGACCTGGTCCACCGAGTCCTGGTCGAACCGCCCGGCCGGAGGCGCGGGGATGCGCATGGTGCTGCCGACGGTCAGCCGCGCCCGGGTCGATCCGCGCTCGGTGTCGGCGTAGACCGCGCACACCGGCGAGGCGGGGTCGGGGGCGACGACCCGGGGCATCGTCGCGGGAAGCCCGGCCGGGTCGAAGCGGGTGGCCGAACGCCGCATCCCGTTCGCGGTCGCCGCGTCGATCTCCAGGGCGCGCACCGGCGCCCTGCCGTACGCCTTCTTGCTGGCCGGGTCCTGGAGCAGGAGGTCGGCCTGGGCGGCGGTGAGGGCGGCGAGGCCGTCGGGGAGCAGGACGTACCACTTGGCCGCGCCGCCCGACGCCGCCCGCACGGTGTAGACGCGGCCCGCGACGGAACGCCTGCCGTCGGGGCCGCGCACCACCCGGCCGCGGGCGGAGAGCGCGGGGGCGCGGAAGTCGGGGCCGATGGGCAGCGCGTTGAGCCAGGCCGCGGGGACCTGCCGGGGCTGCTCCTCGGTCAGCGCCCGCAGGCTCTCCTGCGGCACCCGCATCCGCCGGTCCGACCAGAGCAGCCAGGTCTGCGAGCCCTCCTCCACGACCATCGCGGTGTCCCGCCCGATCGGGGTGCCGCCGACCGCGAAGCCGCCGATCAGCGAGGTGTGCGGGGTGCGTGTCCCGGCGGTGTCGACGCCCTCGACCACGCAGGCCGACCAGGGGGCGCGGACCAGCCGCGCGCGGGGCGGCAGGGACTCGGGGGCGCCGGGGATGCCGACCAGGAGCCCGCGCGGGAAGCGCTGGAGCGACGCCGTGGTGACCGCGCGGACCGTCACGCCCTGGCCGCCGCCGAGCAGCAGCCGGGCCGAGGTGACGTTGGCGACCGGGATCATCTGGCCCCGCGTCGCGCTGTAGACGAAGGTCGCGCCCGTCTCCTCCTCGACGATCACCGTCCCCGGCGCGGTGAGCGCGGTGGCGCCGCCGGGCTTCAGCAGGCCGTAGATGCCGAACCCCACCGCCACCAGCACCGCGACCAGCACGCCGCAGAACGTCGCGACGTTGTGCCTGCGCATCGGCGACTCGGGCACGTCGGGCTCGCCCTGGAGCAGGGCCATGCCCAGACGCTGGGTCATCAGCCGGTGCGCCTGATAGAGATCACGACGGGTCTGCATCCCACCTCCGCCTCGCCGGGTGCGTGGTCGCCGACAGCATAGAAGCGTGATCACCGATCGGTGCACGGGGCGCCGACGGTGAACGGCGGTGGTACCGGACGTTTCCGGTCGTCGGCGACCCCGTGAACAGGCTCTCGAAGGGGAGGGGAGAGCCGGATCGGGATGGTAGGAGATGTCCGGGAACACGTGATCACGGAGGCCGGATGACCCAGGAGAAGTACGTCACCTCCAAGGCGATCGAGAGCATTCGCAAGGAGATCGAGGAGGACATCATCCCGAGGATCAGGGAGATGCACGCGATGCTGGGCGACACGACGGTCGGGTTCCCCGGCTGGGGGGCGGTCGGCGAGGTCGGCGTCGGGCTGCGCTACCGGGAGGTCCAGCGGGACGTGGGCGAGAAGTTCGACGCCGCGGTGGAGGTGCTGGAGTCGTGGACGGTCGCGCTGACCACCGCCCGCGTCAACTGGCGCACCGCGGAGGACAACAGCACCGTCGTGTACCAGTGAGCCGGGGACGGGGGAATCCGACGTGACCGCGAGATCGGGCGGGAGGCCGAGCCCGCTGACGGCGGGAAAGAGCGCCAAGGGGGTGATCACGAACTCCACCAAGGTCCTGTCCACCCTCAAGGGCGGCGCCAGGCTGGCGCCCACGGCCTGGGCGGGCGTGGCGATCGCGGGCACCGCCGTGGCGAACGTGCCGGGCATGGCCGACGCCTACAACAACTGGGAGTCCATTCACTCGCGCCTGGACACCGCGGTGAAGAGCTACGTCGCCATCCTGCTCACCAAGGAGAAGGAGGGCTGGATCGCCGACGACAGGGAGGCGTTCGACGACGCCGTCCAGCGGATGCAGGAGGCGCTGGAGAGCCTGCGCGCCTACGTCAAGAACGTCGCCGGGATCGTCGACGAGCTGGGGGACGCCTACCGCGCGTACTGGCTGGCCATCGCCAAGATCGCGGCGACCCTGCTGGCCCTCGCCACGATCGCGGCGGCCATGCTCGCGACCCCGTACGCGGCCAACGCGATGGTCAACCTGAGGATGCTGGGCGCCCTGGCCAGCCAGGTGATCGCCGTCTCGACCGGCGCGCTGGGCAAGCTCGTCGCCTCGGTGGCCGGGAGCATGTCGGTCTACTTCTCCGGCAAGGCGTGGGTCCAGTCGTTCAACCTGGAGCCCACCGGCTCGGCCAAGGTCGACTTCACCAAGGCCAGGATCGACCCCTCGCTCCTGCCGTACCGGCAGGCGCCCACGGGGGCGCCCGGCCAGGTGCCCCAGCTGCCCAAGGGCGGGACGTTCGAGTGGCTGTCCCCCAAGAAAGAGATGCCGGAGCCGTACAAGTGAGCGACCGCACCCCCGAGAGCCCGCGCCTGGAGAACCTCGACAACCTGCGCCTGGAGGACCTGGACGCCGTCGTACGGCAGAGCGAGGAGACGCTGCGGCGCCTCGGCGGCGTCTTCGGCGAGCTGGAGACCGTCACCGGGGAGGGGGCCGGCGCCGACGGCCTGGCCCGCGCCCTGGTGGACGGCGCCGGGCGGATCAAGGAGATCACCCTTGAGCCGCGCATCATGCGCCTGGACAGCCAGGCCGTCGCCGAGGCGGTGACCGAGGCGGTCCGCGCCGCCCAGGAGGCCGCCGGGCGCGCGAACGAGGAGCTGCTCCGCGCCGCCACCGGCGGCGACCCGCTCCCGCTGGACATGGGCGAGGCCCGCCGCCGCTTCGAGGACATCGGCCAGGATCTGGTCCGTACCCTGGACGACCTGACACGCGGTTGACCGGTCGCCTGTCCACCGGCCCGCCCGGCGGGCCGGTGGAGGCCGGGTCAGCCCGACAGGCCCCTGATGGCCGCGTAGACGTCCATCACCCCGAGCGCGAGCGGGATCAGGGCCAGGATCAGGCAGAACTCCACGATGTCCCCCGCGCGTCCCCAGAACGGGGACAGGCGCCGCCGGGGGAGGAACAGCGCCAGCCCGCCCGTCAGCGCCGCGGCGCACACCAGGCCGATCGTCACCGCGAAGGCCGAGTCCGGCACGGTGAACGCCACGCCGAGGATCAGGGCCAGCAGCCCGGCCAGCCCCGAGCCGAGCAGCCAGAGGCGCTGGCCGGTCCCCTGGAAGACGCGGGCGCGCATCAGCAGCGCGAGCGAGAGCGTGACCAGGGTCGCGGGGGCGGTCCACCCGCTCGCGGCGAGCAGGACCGGCAGCGTGCCCAGCGCCACCAGCGCGACGCCCGAGGTCAGGCCGGTCGCGAACCGCTCGGCCTCCGCCGCGCGCCGCCGGATGTCCGCGCCGTCGATGTCGTCGGTGTCGTCGCGCAGCTCCTCGGCGTTGGTGGGCAGCGCGGGCAGCGGGAGCCGGGCCAGCCGGAAGGACATCGTCGGGATGAGGGGAGCGCAGGCCAGGGTGATCGCGGCGGCCAGCGCGGCCACGCCGGGGGCGGGCACCCCTGTGAGCATGACGACCGCCGAGCAGATCGTCCCGATCACCGCGGCGAGCCCGACACCGAAGAAGTTGGGCAGCCCCTCGGCGACGATCCAGCCGGTCACGGTGGCGACCAGCGCGGTCACCGCGAACCCGGCCAGCAGGTTGGGTGCCCCGAACACGGCGGGACCGGCGGGGGGAGCGGGTACGCACGCTCCGGCCAGGAAGGCGTGGGGCAGCGCGGTGTAGCCGATGATCGCCCCGGCCCGGCCGTCGCCCACGGCCCTGGAGAGCGCGGCGCCCGCCACGACGGCGAAGATCGCGCACGCCCCGGCGAAGGCGACGACCGGCGCCCAGGGCGGCCCGCTCGCCACGAGCACCGCGAACGCGGCGATCATCGACAGCGCCGCGGCGCCCAGTCCCACGCCCCTGGTGTGCGCGGCCCCCCAGCGGCCGGTCCGCTCCTTGACGCCGGTCGCCACGGTGTCGGCGACGTCGTCGAAGATCGCCTCGGGCAGCTGGGACGAGCGGGGCAGCAGGTAGAGGACCTCGCCGTCCCTGATGCCCAGCTCGGACAGGCCCGCGCCCGGGGGCATGGGGGCCGCGCCGATCCGCTGGAGCCCCCAGCCGCCGGCCGGCGCGACCTCCTCGGCGCTCTCGCCGGTGGCGGCGAGCAGGTCGGGCAGCAGGTGGGAGAGGGGGAGGTCCGAGGGCACCGCCAGGTCGACCCGGCGGCGCGGGGTGACGACGGTGATGCGGCACAGGGGGATTGCGGTCACCTGGTTCACAGGGCGCATGGTAGTCACCTCCGCGATCACCCGGTATCGGCCGGGGGCATGCGATTCACGGTGTTCACCGCGTGATCACCGGCTCGTGCGGTACGGGGTCCGTTTCCGCGATCACCCGGTGTTCGTCTCGCGCTCACCGGCTCGTGCGGTACGGGGTCCGTTTCCGCGATCCGGTATCGGTCCCGACGCGTTCTCGAAGATTGCGTCGAACCCAGGGGGGCGGTTTCGCTACGGTAAGCCCGGACTGGGGAATATCTGGCTTAACTCACATCGGGGGCGAAGTGGGCATAGTGGTCGTCCGGCGTCCCGAGCGGCGTCCGCCTCCGGCGCCACCACGCGGGGAGATCCTCCTGGAGTCGCCGCCGGAGATCCCCGAGACCGTCTCGGCGGGGTTCACGCAGGTGCTCATGTACCTGCCGATGGTGGCCGGCGGCGCCGCGATGGGGCTGATGTTCGCCGGGGGCGGCGGCGGGAACCCGATCATGTACGTGGCCAGCGGCATGTTCGCGCTCTCCATGGTCGGCATGACCATCGGCCAGATGGGCCGGGCGGGCGGGGAGCGCAAGCAGCGGCTCAACGGCCTGCGCCGCGACTACTTCCGCTACCTGTCCCAGACCCGCGCCAAGGTCAGGCGCGCGGCGGGCAGGCAGCGCGAGGCGCTCAACTGGAACGGCCCCGACCCCGACGCCCTCTGGGCGATCGCGCTGAGCGCCCGCCTGTGGGAGCGGCGGCCCTCGGACGCCGACTTCGGCGCCGTCCGGGTGGGCACCGGCTCCCAGCGCCTGGCCGTCCAGCTCATCCCGCCGGAGTCCAAACCGGTCGAGGACCTGGACGCGATGTCCGCCGGGGCGCTGCGCCGTTTCGTCCGCAGCCACTCGACGGTGGCGGACCTGCCCATCGCCATCTCCCTGCACTCCTTCGCCAGGGTCAGGCCCACCGGCCCGGAGTCGGCCGTGCGCGACATGGTCAGGGCGCTCGTCGGCCAGCTGGCCGTCTTCCACTCGCCGGACGAGCTCAGGATCGCGGTGTGCGCGTCCAAGGAGTGGATGGCCCACTGGGAGTGGATCAAGTGGCTCCCGCACGCCCTGCACCCGCACGAGACCGACGCCGCGGGGCCCGTCCGCCTCATGACCGACGACCTGGGCGACCTCGACCGGCTGCTGGGCGCCGACTTCAAGAACCGGGCCCGGTTCAGGCCGGGCGTCTCCGCCGAGGCGCTCCCGTACCACATCGTGATCATCGACGGCGGGCACGTCCCGCAGGACTCCCCGCTGGGCGCGGACGCGATCGAGGGGGTCACCCTCATCGACCTCGACGGGACCACCACCCCCGCCGGTGAGAAGACGATGCTCAGGCTGCGCGTCACCGAGGAACTGTTCAGCCGGGTCACCACCGACCAGGCGGGCAAGGAGGTCGTGACGCCGCTGGGCAAGCCCGACCGGTTCTCGTACCTGCAGGCCGACGGGCTCGCCAGGCGGCTCGCCCCGCTGCGCGGCTCACCGGCCGGGGCGGGGGGCGGCGACGCGCTCGCGGCCGACACCACGCTGGCCGAGCTGCTGGGGCTCGGCGACGCCGCGGGGCTGGACCCGGCGCTGCTCTGGCGTCCCCGGGCGCCGCGCAACCGGCTGCGGGTGCCGATCGGCGTCGGCACCGACGGGCGCCCGGTCGAGCTGGACATCAAGGAGTCGGCGCAGGGCGGTATGGGCCCGCACGGCCTGGTCATCGGCGCCACCGGTTCCGGCAAGAGCGAGCTGCTGCGCACGCTGGTGCTCGGCCTGGCCGTCGCGCACTCGTCGGAGGTCCTGAACTTCGTGCTCGTCGACTTCAAGGGCGGCGCGACCTTCCTGGGCATGGACTCCCTGCCGCACGTCGCGGCCGTCATCACCAACCTCGCCGACGAGCTGCCGCTGGTCGACCGCATGCACGCCGCCCTGCACGGCGAGATGGTACGGCGCCAGGAACTGCTCCGCGCCGCCGGGAACTACGCCTCGCTGCGCGACTACGAGCAGGCCAGGGAGCAGGGGGCCGACCTGCGCCCGATGCCGACCCTGTTCGTGGTGCTGGACGAGTTCAGCGAGCTGCTGTCGGCCAAGCCCGAGTTCATCGAGCTCTTCGTGATGATCGGCCGTCTCGGCAGGTCCCTGGGCGTGCACCTGCTGCTGGCCTCCCAGCGGCTGGAGGAGGGCAGGCTGCGCGGCCTGGACACCCACCTGTCGTACCGGATCGGCCTGCGGACCTTCTCGGCGATGGAGAGCCGGGTGGTGCTCGGCGTGACCGACGCCTACGAGCTGCCCTCGGCACCGGGCAACGCCTACCTGAAGTTCGACACCACCGGGATGGTCCGCTTCAAGGCCGCGTACGTCTCCGGGCCCTACACCCCCGAGCGGCGGGTCGTGCGGCGCGAGCGCGCCGAGGGGCGGCAGATCGTCCCCTACGGTCCCGCCTACGTCGCGCCTCCCGTCCAGGCCGAGCCGGAGGAGGAGCCGGAGGTCGTCAGCGCGGGGCGCGACACGCTGCTCGACGTCGTGGTCCGCAGGCTGGGCGGGCAGGGCCCGCCCGCGCACCGGATCTGGCTGCCGCCCCTGGCCGAGCCGCCCTCACTGGACCGGCTCCTCCCGCCGCTGTCCGTCACCCCTCGGCACGGGCTGACGACCGCGCACTGGCAGGGGCGCGGGGGGCTGCACGCGCTGCTCGGCGTCGTCGACCGTCCCTTCGAGCAGCGGCGCGACCCGTACTGGCTCGACCTGTCGGGCTCGGCCGGGCACCTGGCCGTGGCCGGGGGCCCGCAGAGCGGCAAGAGCACCGTGCTGCGCACGCTGATCGCCGGTCTCGCCCTCACCCACACCCCGGCCGAGGCGCAGTTCTACTGCCTGGACTTCGGCGGCGGCGCCCTCGCCTCGCTGGAGGGCCTGCCGCACGTCGGCGGGGTGGCCAACCGGCTGGACGCCGACCGGGTCCGCCGTACCGTCGCCGAGGTCACCGCGCTGCTGGCGCGGCGGGAGCGCGAGTTCGCCGAGCTGGGCATCGACTCGATCACCACCTACCGGCGCCGGATCGCCGAGGGGACCGTCGATCCCGGCGGCTTCGGGGACGTCTTCCTCGTGGTCGACGGCTGGCTCACGGTCCGCCAGGAGTTCGAGTCGCTGGAGCCCACGATCACCGAGCTGGCCGCCCGCGGCCTCGGCTACGGCATCCACGTGGTCGCGGCGACCAACAAGTGGTCGGAGTTCCGGCCGTCCATCCGCGACCTGTTCGGCTCCCGCGTGGAGCTGAGGCTGGGCGACGCCTACGAGTCCGAGGTGAACCGCAGGACCGCCCTGGCGGTTCCCGAGGGCGTGCCGGGGCGCGGCCTGACCCGCGACGGCCTGCACTTCCTGAGCGCGCTGCCCCGCGTCGACGGCGGCGACCGGAGCGACGACCTGCCCGTCGCCACCCGGGCCATGGTCGAGTCCGTCGCCGCCGCCTGGCAGGGCCCGCCCGCCCCCAGGGTGCGGCTGCTGCCCGCCGTCCTGGCGCCGGAGAGCCTGCCCGGACCGGAGGAGACCGGAGCGCGCATCCCGCTGGGCATCGACGAGAGCATCCTCTCGCCGGTGCTCGCCGACTTCGACGCCGATCCCCACCTGGTCGTCTTCGGCGACAACGAGAGCGGCAAGTCCAACCTGCTGCGCCTGGTGGCCGAGGGGGTGGTGGCCCGTCACGAGCCCGCGCGGGCCCGCCTCGTCGTCATCGACTACCGCCGCTCGCTGCTGGACGCCGCCTACACCGAGCACCGCATCGGGTACGCGGCCTCCTCGACCGCCGCCACCGAGTTCATCGCCGAGATCAGGGAGTCGCTCATCCAGCGGCTCCCCCCGGCGAACCTCTCGCCCGAGGAACTGCGGTCGCGCGGCTGGTGGAAGGGGGCGGACATCTACATCGTGGTCGACGACTACGACGTGGTGGCCTCGGGAGCCAACCCGCTCGGGGCGCTGCTGGACCTGCTGCCCCAGGCCCGCGACATCGGCCTGCACCTGGTGCTGGCCCGTGCGATGGGCGGTGCGGGACGGGCGATGTTCGACCCGGTGCTCCAGCGACTCAAGGACATGGCGACCCCGGCCGTGATGATGTCGGGCCACAAGGACGAGGGAGTGGTGTTCGGGGTGCGCCCCCACGCGCTGCCGCCGGGACGTGCCTATCTCTCCGATCGGAGGAACGGCGTGCGCCTCATCCAGACCGCGTTCGTCTCCCAGCCCGACGCCGAGAAGTGAACAGGAATCGACTTAAAGGGTGTTTTTTAGTAACAAGAGATGACTAACATCACTCTCTAAACGTGTGTCACGTTCAGGGGGGCTGTCTTGTCATTTCCGCCGGAGCCGACGGACATCAGTCCGGCCGATCTGAAAAAGCGCAAGGAAAACTTCCACGCCGAGAGCGACGAGCTCGGCGCGGCCTTCACCAAGGCCATGGCCGATCTGGACGCCCTGGGGGCCTTCTGGGGCAACGACGAGGTCGGGCAGAAGTTCGCGGGCGCCGCGGGAGGCACGGGCTACCTCGCCGCACGGGACGAGGCCAGGAGTCACGTCGGGGGCATCAGGGACGGCTACCGCAAGATCGGCGACAACCTGGGCCTGGTCGGCGACAACGTCACCGGGGCCAACTGGGCCACGGTCGAGGGGATGGTCAAAGCGGTCGTCGGCCCCGAGATCACCGTCACCAACAAGGCCGAGCTCAGATGAGCCGTCTGGGAGCGGCGATCACGAAAAACCCGTTCATGGGCGCGATGGGGATCGGCTCCCTCGGCAGCGCCGCGTTCGTCACGTCCATGCTCGGCGTGAGCTGGCCGGAGGGCGACCCGGACAAGCTGCGCGCGGCGGCGGACATCTGGGACGGCCTGGCCGACACCGTCGAACGCACCGGCAACGACGCGAACGGTGTCGCCGAGCAGGTCTGGAAGAACAACGGCGGCGCGGCCGTGGGAGAGTTCAGGACGCTGTGGACGGGGACGTTCCGGCCCTACCCCGGTGAGGTCGCCAAATTCTGCCGGGCGATCGCCCAGGCCTGCCGTGACTACGCCCACGCCGTGGAGGTCACCCGGTACGTGCTGATCGTGCTCGCGATCCAGGCCTGGGCGAACATGGTCTTCACGGTGGCCTGGGGCTGGGGCACCGCGTACGTCGGGGCGGCCGTGCAGAAGCAGATCATGGACAGGTTCTTCAAGGGCCGCGCGATCCTGCAGATGAAGCTCTTCAAGATCAGTGTCGAGAAGATCATCTACAACTCGTTCTACTACCTCGGCGACAGCCTGGGCTACGCGGGTGGCCAGCAGGCGATCCAGTGGTTCATCTTCGATCGTGCCGGGGTCGAGAAGGACCTCACCGGTAACGACGTCACCGGCGCGGGCGAGAACTTCAAGCAGTTCGCCCGGGGCTTCGCCAGCAACATAGCCTTCAACGGCGCCTACGACCTGACCAAGATCAACTCTGTGAGCAAGTCTTTGGACGATCTCCGCGTGGGCTTCAACGGCGCCTTGGACCCGACCAGGATCAACTCTGTGAGCAAGCCTTTGGACGATCTCCGCGCTTTGCTCCAGATACCGGCCCCGAACCAGGCGGTGAGCAACCTGCTTTCCCGGCTGGTCGGCTCGACGATGTACACCGTGGCGGACAACACGCTGCAGGGGGATCCCGGGCTCCCCAGCATGGAGCAGATGCTCGCCAAGATCCTCGTGCACGGCTCCCGCACGCTCAAGCCGCCTACCTGAGCGGGGCGGCCGCTCGCACGGGCCGCCTGAGCGGGTCGCGCTTGAACGGGCCGTTCGAACGGGTCGCCTGAGCCGGGGCCGTCGTTTCCGGCGCTTTCCGACGTCCGGCCCCCGACGGCCCTTCCCGCCGTGCGACCCCGACGGCGCTTCTGAACTCCGATCCCCAACGTCCGGCCCCGGGCCTTCGCCCGGGGCCGGACCCCGTACTCGGGTCAATCCCCGAAGGTGTCCTCCAGGAGCGAGTTCAGCAGCGTGCCGGCCTGCTCGGCCGCGTCCTTGACGGCCTCGTCCGAGGCCGCCAGGATCGCCTCCGCGAGGGCCTCGGAGCCCAGGCGCAGGGCGCGCGGGTCGATGCGGAGGGCCGCCAGCGAGCCGCCGGCCAGCACCTCCACCGACACGTGACCGCCGGCCGCCTCACCGCGTCCCCTGGCCTCGGCCAGGTTCTGGCCGACCTCCTCCATCCGGGTCGTCTGCTCCCCGATCATCGCGAGAAGCCGGTCCGCCTCCGGATCACCGGTCGGTGAGTACGGTTCGCGGGACACGCCCGGCACGCTCTCTCGCTCACCACGCATTACTTGCAGCTCCCCCAATCGAGAGCGGTGGAACCGGCGGAGCCACCGCCGCTGAAGCGCACGCACTTGCCCTGCGCGGGAAGGACGACCGGGCCCGCGTAGTACTCGTGGTTGAGGCGGGCGCTCTTGGTCGGGCCGCCCTGGACCTCAAGGGTGGCCCAGACCGGGGACGCGACTCCCACGTTCTCGCTCTTCAGGGCGACCACGCAGGTGTTCTTCGTGACGCTGTTGAAGAGCTGGTAGACGGTCCCGCCCTTGAACGGGGCCTGCCGCTGCACCGAGTAGTTCAGCCCGCAGACCTTCTCCGCGGTGTGGGGGTTGGCGCGCTGCGCCGGCGGCGGGGAGAACGACGGCCTCGGGGTCGCCGAGATGGAGAACGACGGCCTCGGGGTCGCCGGGACGGAGAACGACGGCCTCGGGGCCGCCGGCGTGGACGGCCGGAACGTCGGCTTGACCGTCGACGTGGGCTTGGCCGTCGACGTGGGCTTGGCCGTCTGCGTGGGCCTGGCGGGCTGCGTGGGCTTGGCGGACGGCTTGGCCGGGACGGGCGTCGGGGTCGGGGTCGGAGTGGGAGTCGGAGTGGGGGTGGGGGTGGGGGTGGGGGTCAGGCCGGGGGTTCCCTGGGGCAGCGTCGGCGTCGGGGTCGGCGTCGGGGTGCCCGGCGGGGCCGGGGTGGGGGTGGGGCTCGGGGCCGGGGTCGGCGTCCCGGTCGGGGGCGCCTCCGGCTCGACGGTCAGCGACGGCGACGGGGTCGGGGTCGGCTGGACCGCCGTGGTGGACGACGCGGCGGCGGAGGGCACCCCGGTCGTGGGAGTCGGGGCCACGGGCGCGGTCGGGACCGTGGTGAGCGGCGCCGTCGGCACCGGCACCGGCGGATAGGTGTACGCGCTGATGGTCGGGACCTGGGGCAGGACGGTGGGGGAGTCGCTGGGCAGCTGCAGCGGCCCCACCTCCGGGACCTGGGGATCGGGAGTCGTCCCCCAGGGCACGGTCACCTTGCCCGCGGGGTCGTCCCCGGTGTTCTGCACCGGGTCCTGCCCCTGCGGCTCGTCCCGTGACTGGTCGGCCAGCCCGAGCGACACCTCGGGGACCGCGCCGTCGGCGGAGGCCCGCTCCAGCTCGCTCAGGGCGGTGTACCGTCCGGCGGCCCACAGCCCCAGCCCGGAGAGCAGGACGATCACGCCGACGCAGGCGGCCAGCGCCATCGAGAAGTTGCCCGTCCTGGGACGGCTCCCGGAGGCCTTCGCCGGCTCCGGGGCCGGGGCACCGGGAACGGGGGACGCGCCCTGGGGAAGCTGCGGAGCTCCCCAGACGGACGTCGCGGGCTCCGCCTGCCGAGGTACGGCCGCGCCGGGGGCGTTCCCGCCCGCCGGGACGTCGTTCCCGCCGATGGCCCCCGTACCGATACTCGTCCCGCCACCCGGGACCCCGCCACCCGGGACCCCGCCACCCGGGACCCCGCCACCCGGGATTCCGGCACCCGAGACGGTGCCGGAGACAAGGCCGGGAAGGGAGGGGAGCGCGGGGTCGGCGGCGGCACCGGGGAGGGGGACCGGCGCGTCCGGAGCCTCGGGCTCACCGAGCAGGCGCAGCATGGCGGCCCTGGTGTCCGGGCGCTCCTGCGGTCGCTTGTCCAGGCAGGAGGCGAGGACGGGCCGCAGCTCCGCGGGCAGGCCGGTCAGGTCCGCGGGACCCTCCAGGACCTTCTCCGGCCGCCCGCCGAAGGGCGGTCGCCCGGTCGCGGCGTAGACGACCGTGGCCGCCCAGGCGAAGAGGTCCGCGGGCCTGCTCGCCTCCGGCGCCGAGGCGACGGGGCCTGAGGGGCCCGAGGAGTCCGAGGGGCCTGAGGAGGCGACTTCTTCGCGGATGTGCTCGGGAGCGCGGTAGTCCGGCTCCCGCTCGCCCGTGGCGGGGTCGAGCCCGATGTCGAAGACGCGGGGCCCGTCCGGGCCGAGCAGCACGGTGTCGGGGGTGAGCGACCCGTGGGCGAGGCCGGACAGGTGGAGGGCGGTCAGCGCGGTGAGCGTGCCGACGGCGAACCGCTCCAGCGCGTCACCGGTGAGCGGCCCGTCCTCGGCCACGGCCTGCCGCAGCGTGGGTCCCTCGATGTGCTCGCGGACCACGTACGGGCGGTCGTCGAACCAGCCGACCTCCAGCAGCCTGGCGGTGTGCGCCCCGGACGCGCGCTTGGCGGCGTGCAGCTCGTTCGTGATCCGCTCCCGCACCCGGGGGTCGGGGGCCTCCGGCTCGGCGGCCAGGAGGCGGATGACACGGATGGTGTCGTCGTCGGGAAGATGTCCCAAGTAGACGGCGCGTTCTGGATCCGGGTCGAGCCGGCCGACCAGGATGTGCACACCGATACGCTTGGGATCTTCAGGCAGTAATGGGTGCAAATACCCCATTGCGTTCCTTCCAGCACAGCTGTCAATAAAGCCGCTTTAAGCTAATCGGGCACCATCCAACCAAATTTGGCGCACTAGAACGGGTTTTTAATACGTTTGTCATGTTTGGTTCTCGATGGAGCCGGGCCGCCAGCCCCTCCGGCGTCCCATCGGGACGGCGATGCCCGCCACGGTGACCAGGACGCCCACGGCGAGTGCCCCCAGCGCGACCCAGAGCGAGATCGAGATGGCCCGGGAATCCTCGGGGGGCGCCGGGCGCACCGCGTTGCCCGGCAGCGGGGCCGGCTGGCGGGGCGCGAGCGCCACCTGCTCGGACGGCAGGATCGCCGAGACCGCCAGCAGCGGGTTGACCATCCCCGCCCCGGTGCCCGCCCCCGCGCCGCCGTCGGCGGTCAGCTCGACGCGCCGCCGTACCCGCACGTTGTCCAGCCCCGGGTGGCGGGCGCGGACCAGCGCGACCACCCCGGCCACGTACGGGGCCGCGAAGCTGGTGCCCTCCAGGTCCTCCCGGTAGGCCCGCCCGGCCCAGGTGCTCGTGACGTTCTTGCCGGGGGCGAGGACGGAGACCGGGGTGATGGCGTTGGACGAGTCGGCCCTCACCCCGTCGGGACCGGCGGCCCCGACCGACAGGACCCCCTCGTAGGCGGCCGGGTAGGCGGGCCCCGGGCTGCCGTCCTCCTTCTGCACGTTGCCGGCCGCGGCCACCACGACGGCGTCCATGGCGAGGGCGTAGGTGACCGCGTTGCGCAGGTCGGCGTGGTCGCGGGCCTCGACCGACACGTTGATCACGTCGGCGCCCATCTCGGCGGCCCGCACGATGGCCAGGGCGAGCCGGCCCACGTCGCCGGTGCCGTCCTCGGTCTGCTTGATGGAGATCAGCTTCGCCTGCGGCGCGACCCCGGTGAAGGGCACCCCCTTCATCTCGGCCGCCGCGATGATGCCCGCCACCGCCGTACCGTGGCCGAGGCAGTCGCGCGCGCCGGCGCCGGTCAGGTCGATCGGCCGGGTCCTTCTCAGCTGGGGGTGCCTGGCGTCCACCCCGCTGTCGACGACCGCGACGGTCACCCCGGCCCCCTTGGTCAGCTCCCACACCTCGGGGAGGCTGAGCCGCCGCTGGGCCCAGGACTCCCCGATGCTGGTCGTACCGCGCTCGGGATTGCACCTGACCGGCGCGGCGCCCGCCCCCGAGCCCCCTGTCCCCGAGGCCCCCGCCCCCGCCAGGGCCGCCCCCGCCCCCACCCCGGCCACGGCCGGTGGCGCCGCGAGCGCCGACAGCACCAGCACCGTGACGAGCATCCGACCGATCACGAAGCGCCCCCAGAACGACCCAGAACAACCGGCTCCCGGGCGAAACGGCCCCCATGCCGAGACGCCTCCGGGGCGACGAGGCCCCAGAAACGGGTGAATACCGGGCAGCACCCTACTCAGCTTGATCGCGTGCCGTCACGACGCGGCGGGATTCTCCCGGCCGGAGGCGCGATCCGGCGGTCATAAGCTGGGCTGGGCGGACGAGCCGGGCGGACACCGGTGGATTCCGTTCACGTCCCGACGCGAGACAACGAGCCCGCGAGACCAGGAGCAGTCTTTGAGCCAGTACCCATGGGGCGAGGCGACCGCGACCGGCATCGGGTCGCATCCGGGGGAGGACCACGCGGAGGCGGTCAGGGTCGCCTTCGGCGAGTCGCCCGCGCTGCCGTACCTGCCCGAGCTGCCCGCTCGCGGCGTCGGCGCCGACATGATCGGGCGCACCGCGTCGCTCCTGCTTGAGATGCCCGTCGAGGTGCAGCCGTCGGGCTGGCGGTTCGCCGACAGGCCGGGCCGCGACTCCAAGCGCGCCCGCGACCATCTCGTACGCGACCTCGACGGCCTGGAGGAGGTGGCCCAGGACTACGAGGGCCCCTTCAAGATCCAGGTGTGCGGGCCGTGGACGCTGGCGGCGGCGATCGAGCTCCGGCACGGCGACAAGACGCTCGCCGACCCGGGGGCGGTGCGCGACCTGGTGGACTCCCTGACCGAGGGGCTCGCGGCGCACGTCGCCGACGTGCGCCGCAGGGTGCCGGGCGCCTCGCGGATCGTGGTCCAGATCGACGAGCCGGGGCTGCCCGGCGTCCTGATGGGCACCGTGCCGACCGCCTCGGGCTTCGGGCGGCTCGCCGCCGTCGACCGCCAGATCGTCGCCGACCGGCTCGGGGCGGTGCTCCCCGCCGACACGTTCACGGTCGTGCACTGCTGCGCCCCCGGCGTGCCCTTCGGAGTGCTGCGCACGGCGGGCGCGGGGGGCGTCTCGCTGGACGCCCACCTCATGAGGAGGCGCGACGAGGACGCGATCGGCGAGACCGTCGAGGCCGGGACCGCCCTGTTCCTCGGTGTCGTACCGGGCGTGGACGCGAAACTCCCGGACGTCGACGTGATCGCCAAGCCCGCCGTCGAGCTCTGGCGACGCCTCGGCTTCCCCTCCTCGACCCTGGCCTCGCAGGTCGTGCTCACCCCCGCCTGCGGCCTGGCCGGTGCCTCGCCCGCCTACGCCAGGGCGGCCCTGGCCGCCTGCCGCAAGGCCACCCGGGTGCTGCAGGACGAGCCCGGCGAGTGATCCCGCACGGCTCCCGCGCGCTGCCCGGACCGCACCGGGCAGGTGTCGTACGGGAGCGGCGTGGGCTTGTCCAACTCGGGGCAATGGCACGATCGCGTTGTCGGTGCCCGAAGATATGTTCGTCCCGGGCGACGACGAGGGGAGAAGCGGGCGATGGGCGCTGAGGTCGAGGGTGTGCCGGTGGCGGCGCTGGAGCGGCACGCGGAGCTGACCGAGCTGGTCGAGCAGGCCAACTGGCGTTACCACGTGCTCGACGCGCCCACCGTGAGCGACGCCCAGTACGACGGGTGGATGCGCGAGCTGCGCGAGCTGGAGGAGGAGCACCCGACGCTCCGCACGCCCGACTCGCCCACCCAGAAGATCGGCGCGCCGATCTCCAGCGACTTCACCCCGGTCAAGCACCTGCAGCGGATGGAGAGCCTCGACAACGCCTTCAACGCCGACGACCTCGCCTCCTGGCAGGCGCGGGCCGAGCGGCTGGCCGAGAGAGACCCCGCCCCCTACCTGTGCGAGCTGAAGATCGACGGCCTGGCGATCGCGCTGCTCTACGAGAAGGGCCGCCTGACCAGGGGCGCGACCAGGGGCGACGGCCGCGTCGGCGACGACGTGACGGCCAACGTCCGCACGATCGCCAACATCCCGCAGCGCCTGACCGGCGACGACGTGCCCGACGTGGTGGAGGTCAGGGGCGAGGTCTACATTCCCGTCGAGGAGTTCGGGAAGCTCAACGAGCAGCTGGTCGAGGCGGGCAAGGCGCCGTTCGCCAACCCGCGCAACTCCGCCGCCGGTTCCCTGCGGCAGAAGGACCCGCGCGTCACCGCGCAGCGGCCGCTCTACATGATCGTTCACGGCGTCGGCAGGTGGGAGGGCGCCACCGCGCCCCGCACCCAGTCGGAGGTCTACGAGCGGCTGAAGGGGTTCGGTCTGCCGATCAGCGATCTCTACAAGATCGTCGACGACCTCGACGGCATCAACGCCTTCATCGAGTTCTACCGCGAGCACCGCCACGACCCGGCCTACGAGATCGACGGCGTCGTGGTCAAGGTCGACCGCATCGAGCTGCAGAACAACCTGGGCTCCACCAGCCGGGCCCCGCGCTGGGCGATCGCCTACAAATACCCGCCGGAGGAGGTCAACACCAAGCTCCACGACATCCAGGTCGCGGTGGGCCGCACCGGCAGGGTCACGCCGTACGGCGTGATGGAGCCGATCGTCGTGGCCGGTTCCACGGTCGAGCGGGCCACGCTGCACAACGCCTCCGAGGTGGCGCGCAAGGGCGTGCTGATCGGCGACACCGTGGTGCTGCGCAAGGCGGGCGACGTCATCCCCGAGATCGTCGGCCCGGTCGCCGACCTGCGCGACGGCACAGAGCGTGAGTTCGTGATGCCGGATCGCTGCCCGGAGTGCGACACCGGGCTGGCGTACGAGAAGGAGGGCGACGCCGACCTGCGCTGCCCCAACACCCGGGCGTGCCCCGCCCAGCTTCGCGAGCGCGTCTTCTTCGCGGCCGGGCGCAGGGCGTTCGACATCGAGGGGCTGGGCTACGTGGCGGCCACCGCGCTGACCCAGCCGCTGCCCCCGCAGGAGCCGCCGCTCCGCACCGAGGCGGACCTGTTCGACCTCACGATGGAGCAGCTGCTGCCGATCAGGTCGGTGGTTCGCGACCCCGACACCGGCCTGCCCAAGACCGATCCGGAGAGCGGCGAGCCGAAGGTCGTCACCTTCTTCGCCAACCAGAGCGGCGAGCCGAGCAAGAACGCCGAGAAGATGCTGGAGCAGCTGGAGAAGGCCAAGGACCAGCCGGTCTGGCGGGTGCTCGTCGCGCTCTCCATCCGGCACGTCGGCCCCCCGACGGCCCAGGCGATCGCCGACGAGTTCCGCTCGATCCCCGCGATCATGGAGGCCTCCGAGGAGGAGCTCGCCGCCGTCGAGGGCGTCGGCCCGCGCGTGGCCGCGGCGATCCACGACTGGTTCACCGTCGACTGGCACCGGGAGATCGTCGACCGGTGGGCGGCCGCCGGGGTCCGGATGGTCGACGACCCCCCGGCCGAGCAGCTCCCGCAGACCCTGGCGGGCCTGACCTTCGTGGTGACCGGAACGCTCGCCGGCCTCACCCGCGACGAGGCGGGCGAGGCCCTGGCCGGCCGGGGCGGCAAGGTCTCGGCGTCGGTGTCGAAGAAGACCTCCTTCGTGGTGGTGGGGGAGAACGCCGGCTCCAAGTTCGACAAGGCGGTCAAGCTCGGCGTGCCGATCCTCGACGAGGACGGCCTGCGGGTTCTGCTGGCCGAGGGGCCCGAGGCGGCCTCGGAGATGACGGTCAGACCCGAGGAGTAGGGGCCGTCCTGCCGGTGCCTCGAAGCGCTGTGTCTTGAAAACGTGCGAATTGACCGTGACGGAACGTGCGCAATCGGTTTCGCGAAGTGGCCCGCAGGCCGTACTCTCCCATAATGAACTAATGGGGGTTTTGTTACTCATGGCCGACCCAACCGACACCCGCGACACCGGACCGCGACCGGGAACGCCCCTGTGGGCCTACCTCGCCGCCGTCATCACGATCGGGTTCACCGCCCTCGTCGTGTCCCTGCTGCGCATAGACGTGGCCGAGGCGGCGGAGCTCGTCCGCAGCCCGCTGTTCTGGATGCTCGCGGCCCTGGTCGTGCTGGGCGAGCTGCGACCGGTGGTCCTGTCGTCGTCGATGACGGTGGGTGGCACCTACCCGTCGACCATGTTCACCTTCGCCGCGCTGCTCCACTACGGCCTGCCGGTCGCCGTGCTGCTGCAGGCGGTGGCCATGGTCGTCAACGGGGCCGTCACGCGCAAGGCGTACCACCGGGTCATGTTCAACATCGCGCAGGTGACGCTGGCCTGCGGCGCGGCCGGGCTGGTGCTCGGGCTGTTCGGCGACCGGTCCCTCGCGGTAACCTCCTGGGTGCCCGACGGCTCCGACCTGCTGGCGATCGGGCTGGCCGGGCTCGCCTATTTCGTGGTCCGGGCCCTGCTGGTCTCCGGCGCGGTGGCGCTGCACGAGCGCAGGTCGATCCGCCGGGTGATCAGGACCACGATCGGCCACCAGAGCCTCGTCTACGCCGGGCTGCTCGGCCTGGCCCCGCTCGTCGTGGTGGTGATGAACCACTCCCCGGCCCTGGTGCCGCTGTTCCTGGCGCCGATCGTGGCGGTCTACTTCACCGCCACCATGTCGGTCCGCCGCGACCACCAGGCGACGCACGACGTGCTGACCGGGCTGCCCAACCGCAAGATGCTCGTGCTCAGCACCGAGGAGGCGCTCGCCGAGGCGCGCGACGGCGAGCGGGTCGGCCTGTTCCTGCTCGATCTCGACCGGTTCAAGGAGATCAACGACACCCTCGGGCACCCGGTCGGCGACCGGCTCCTGCAACTGGTCGCCCACCGCCTCACCCACAGCGTCCGTCCCGGCGACGTGGTGGCCAGGCTCGGCGGCGACGAGTTCGCCGTCCTGCTGCCCTCGGTCAGGGACGCCGCGGCGGCCAGGGAGGTGGCCGCGCGGCTGCGGGTGGCGATCACCGAGCCGGTCCGGCTGGAGGGCATGAGCTTCGACCTGGACGCCTCGTTCGGCATCGCGATCTACCCCGACCACGCGCCCGACTTCGAGATGCTCCTGCAGCGCTCCGACGTGGCGATGTACCTGGCGAAGGAGGGCAGGACCGGGGTCGAGATCTACTCCCCCGACAAGGACCGCAACAGTCCCGAGCGGCTCAACCTCCTCGGAGACCTGCGCAGGGCCATCGACCGCTCCGAGCTGCGGCTGCACTACCAGCCCAAGCTCGACCTGGCCGGAGGGCAGGTGCGGGGGGTGGAGGCGCTGCTGCGCTGGCGCCACCCGGAGCGGGGGCTCATCCCTCCCGACGAGTTCGTGCCGATGGCCGAGCAGTCGTACCTGATGCGGCACCTCACGGGGTACGTCATCGACGCCGCGCTGGAGCAGGCCGCCCACTGGTGGCACACCGGCCTGCACGAGCAGATCTCCGTCAACGTCTCGGCCCGCGACCTCCTCGACTGCGCCCTCTCCGACCAGCTGGGCGAGGGGCTGGCACGCTACCGGCTGCCGCCCAAGGCGATCCAGCTGGAGGTCACCGAGCGCATCCTGATGACCGACCAGGCCTACACCGACGGGGCCGTCCGGGCCCTGACCGCGCTGGGGGTGCCGCTCGCGCTGGACGACTTCGGCACCGGCTACTCCTCGCTGGTCCGCCTGCAGCGCCTGCCGGTCGCCGAGGTCAAGATCGACTCCTCCTTCGTCCGCCGCATCGGCGAGTCCAAGGACGACGAGCGGATCGTCCGCTCCATCGTCGACCTGGTCCGCTCCCTCGGCCTGCGCTCGGTCGCCGAGGGCGTCGAGTCGGCGGAGGTGGCCGAACGCCTGGCCGACATGGGCTGCGACCTGGGCCAGGGCTGGTTGTTCGCCGAACCCATGTCCGCCGCCGACGCGACCATATGGTTGCGCAAACATCGAGCCCTCGCCACGCACGACCTCGGCTTCCTGCGCCGCACCGAGATCCTCGACCCCCAGAGGGCCTAGTCAGGCCTCGGTGATCTCGTCCGGAGCTAGTTCCACGCCCGGATGAGATCGTCGGGGCCGTACGCGGCGGTGAGGCCGGAGCAGGAGACCCCGCCGCGCGAGACCGCGACGAGCGGGATCAGCTCGTCCGTCAGGGCCGCCCGATGCCTGGCCAGCGCGGCGAGGTCGCGGTCGTCGAACGGGGCGCTCTCCAGCCACTTGATCGACCCCAGGAAGCGCAGCCGCCGGGCGATCGGCCCTCGGTCCGCGCCCACGATGTCGATCTCCACGTCGTTGCTCCTGGTCCAGTAGGAGCCGATCGCGGGTGCCTCCGGCAGCCTGTCGTCGGGGAGCAGGCGGGCCAGTGACTCGCGGATGAGGGGTTCCACGGCCCGGCCCCGCCAGCTGCTCCACTGCGCGGCGACCCGCCGCATGGTCAGGTCACCCCTGCGGCGCTCGATCTCGGGCATGTGCGGCCGGAGGAAGTGGAGCCAGAAGCGCAGGTAGGCGTCGGTCACGCGGTACCGGCGTTCCTTGGAGGGGCGGGTGGACAGCGGCAGCTCGCCGGTCACGATCCCCTTGGAGGCCAGGAGCTCGGCAGCCCTGGACAGGGTGCTGTGCGAGATCCCGCCCGCGCTCCTGGCGATGTTGGTGAAGGTGCGCTCGCCGCTTCCGATGGCCCGCAGCACCTCGCTCGCCTGCGCGGCGGAGGGGAACTCGGCCGCCAGGGAGCGTTCGGCGGACACCAGGAGGGCCGAGACCGGGTTCGTCAGGGCGGCGTGCAGGTACTCCCAGAGCGACGCGCCGCGGGGCCACTCCCCGCAGACGAGCGGGAGGCCGCCGGTGACGAGGGCCGCGTCGAACGCGTCGGCGGCCGTGAGACGGAGCATCCGCTGGATCTCACGGGGGTTGAGCGGCCCGACGATCATCTCGGTGCCGCGCTGGTGGAAGGGCCGCTCGTAGCTGTTGAGCGCCTCCATCATGGACAGGTCGGACCCGATGAGGATCAGCAGGACGGGCTTGCGGCTGAGGAACCGGTCCCAGGCGCGCTGGAGCAGCCCCTCGAAGGCGTCGACGCGGTCCATCAGATACGGGACCTCGTCGATCACGACGATGGACGGGCTGTCATCGGGAAGCGCGTCCGCCAGCAGTTGCAGCGCTCCGTTCCAGGTTCCGGGTGCGGCCTCGGCGAACGCGTCCCGGCCCGGCAGGTCCGACATCTCGACGTCCGCCGTGAACTGGAGAAGCTCACTCCGGGCGTCCGCCCGCGCCGAGGTGTAGAAGAGCGACGGCAGGCCACTGCGGCCGATGAACTCCTCGGCCAGGGCCGACTTGCCGATCCGCCTGCGTCCCCGGATCAGCACGCACTGCCCGGGACGCCCGGTCGTCGCCTCCGCCCGGACGCGGTCGAGCAGGGAACCGAGAGCCGCCAGCTCCTGCTTCCTGCCGATGAACTCACCCATGCGCCTCCGATACTTCCACTGGAGATACTATCGCTGGAGATACTATCGCCAGCGATAGTATCTCCAGCGAACATAGGAGCGTACTTCTAAGAAGTACGCTCCTATGTGCTCCGGCCGCTGGGAGTAAGAGATCTTCGCTTGGTTGCGAGGGTGTTAATGAGTCGGGACCCTCAGGTCGCGAGCCATAGGATGACAGTGTCCAATTGCCATTCCACGAAACGGGTTCAACGACTCATGTCCGCCATAACCCGCGACGAGGTCGCTCACCTCGCCCGGCTGTCCCGGCTGGCGCTGGCCGACGAGGAGCTCGACCACTTCGCCGCCCAGCTCGATGTGATCATCGGTGCGGTCGCCCGCGTCGCCGAGGTGGCGGCCGACGACATCCCGCCGTCCTCGCACGCGCTCCCGCTCACCAACGTCTACCGCCCCGACGAGGTACGACCCAGTCTGACCCCGGAGGAGGCGCTGTCCGGCGCCCCCGCGGTCGAGGACGGCCGCTTCCGCGTCCCGCGCATCCTCGGGGAGGAAGCATGAGCCTCATCCGCAAGTCCGCCGCCGACCTGGGCGCGCTGATCGCGAGCGGAGAGGTCTCCGCCGTCGAGGTCGCCCAGGCCCATCTCGACCGGATGGCCGCCGTCGAGCCGAAGGTCAACGCCTTCCTGCACGTCGACGCCGAGACGACCCTGGAGCAGGCGCGCTCCGTCGACGCCCGCAGGGCCGCCGGCGAGGAGCTCGGCCCGCTGGCCGGGGTGCCGATCGCGCACAAGGACGTCTTCACCACCCGGGACATGCCGACCACGGCCGGGTCGAGGATCCTCGAGGGCTGGCGGCCGCCGTACGACGCGACCGTGACCCGCCGCCTGCGCGAGTCCGGGCTGGTGATCCTCGGCAAGACCAACCTCGACGAGTTCGCGATGGGCTCCTCCACCGAGAACTCGGCGTACGGCGTCACCCACAACCCGTGGGACCTGACCCGCATCCCCGGCGGTTCCTCCGGCGGTTCCTCCGCCGCGGTCGCCGCGTACGAGGCCCCGCTGTCCACCGGCACCGACACCGGCGGCTCGATCCGTCAGCCCGCCGCGGTCACCGGCATCGTGGGCATGAAGCCGACCTACGGCGGCTCGTCCCGCTACGGCCTGATCGCCTTCGCCAGCTCGCTCGACACCCCCGGGCCCTTCGCCCGCAACGTGCTCGACGCGGCGCTGCTGCACGAGGCGTTCTCCGGGCACGACGTCATGGACTCCACCTCCGTCGACGCCCCGGTGCCCTCGGTCGTCGAGGCGGCCCGCAACGGCGACGTGGCGGGGCTGCGCATCGGCGTGGTCAAGGAGTTCGGCGGCGACGGCTACCAGGCGGGCGTGCTCGCGCGCTTCAACGAGACCGTGGAGCTGCTGGAGTCGCTGGGCGCGAAGGTCTTCGAGGTCTCCTGCCCGTCGTTCACCACCGCCCTCCCCGCGTACTACCTCATCGCCCCCTCGGAGTGCTCCTCCAACCTGGCCCGCTTCGACGCCATGCGCTACGGCCTGCGCGTCGGCGACGACGGCACCCGCAGCGCCGAGGAGGTCATGGCGCTCACCCGGGCCCAGGGCTTCGGCCCCGAGGTCAAGCGCCGCATCATCCTGGGCACGTACGCGCTGTCCAGCGGTTACTACGACGCCTACTACGGGCAGGCGCAGAAGGTCCGCACGCTCATCGCGCGCGACTTCGAGGCCGCCTTCCAGCAGGTGGACGTGCTCATCTCGCCGACGACGCCCACCACGGCGTTCCCGATCGGCGAGCGCGCCGACGACCCGATGGCGATGTACCTGGCCGACCTGTGCACCATCCCGAGCAACCTGGCGGGCAACGCGGCCATCTCCGTGCCGTGCGGCCTGGCCGACGAGGACGGCCTGCCGGTCGGCCTGCAGATCATGGCCCCGGTGCTCGGCGACGACCGCTGCTACCGGGTCGGCGCGGCGGTCGAGAGGGCCCTCGAAGGCCGGTGGGGCGGCGGCCTGCTGTCCAGAGCCCCGGAGCTGTAGGGCTTTTCCGGGATTTCGGGACGGGGACGAGGGGGCGACAGGTGACAGGGAGAACGGCGGCATGATCACTCGTATCGAGATCGACGGGTTCAAGTCCTTCTTGAGCTTCGATCTCGATGTGCCGCCCTTCCTCGCGCTGGTCGGCCCCAACGCGAGCGGCAAGTCGAACCTCTTCGACGCCGTGGGCTTCGTGGCGGCCGAGATCGAGGGTTCCGGCGGGCTGCTCGGGGCGACCCGCGGGCTGCCGGGCGAGCAGTTCCACCGGGTCGCCCACGGCTCGGCGGTGCCCGGGTTCGTCGTCTCGGTGGAGGCGCTGGTCACCCCGGAGCCAGGCTCCGTGGTGCCGATCAGGTTCGACGTGGGCGCGGAGATGGTGCTGAAGATCCCCAGGTCCAGCGGGGCCGTCGTCAGCCACGCGGTCCAGCGCATCCCCGAGGAGCTGCTGGAGCTCATGGTCGAGGACCCCGACCCGGAGGGCACGCCGCGCCGTACGGTCCAGTCCTGGCGCCGCTACTCGCCGTCACCCGCGGCGATGCGCCGCCGCTGCCCCTCGGCCGACCGGGGGCCGCTCGCGGCCGACGGCTCGAACCTGGCCGCGGTGCTCGGGCGGATGGCGGGTACGGAGGCGCTGGCCGACCTCGCCGCCGACCTCGCCGGGGTGGTCCCCGACGTCGTCGGGCTGGTGCCGCGCGCCGAGCGCGGGGAGTGCACCTTCGACCTGCTCGTCGACGGCCAGGGGGTGGTCCCGGCGGCGCTGCTGTCCGACGGCACCCTGCGGATCGTCGGCCTGCTCGCCGCCCTGCACGATCCCGACCATCCGGGCACGCTGCTGGTGGAGGAGATCGAGAGCGGCGTCCATCCGGCCCGGCTCGGCGAGCTGCTCCGGCGGGTGCGCCGCCGGATCACCGCGCCGGGGGGTGCCGAGCCACCGCGGCAGCTCATCCTCACCAGCCAGTCCCCGATCGTCGTCGCGGAGGTCTACCGGACCGAGCCGGACGCGCTGACCTTCCTCGACACCGCGGTCCGCGTCGACCCCGACAACGACCGGGTGTCGCGGGTGACCGTGGCCAAGCCGATCCAGCCGGACGGCGAGCCGGGCACGTTCGTCTCGCCCCGGCAGGTCCGCAAGTACCTGGGCGCGGCGGCATGAGCAGCCGGCCGCTGGTCCCTGGGCTCATCGCGGAGGGGGAGACCGACGAGGGCTTCCTCGGCATCGTGATCTCCAGGCAGCTGCGCGAGCTCACCTGGATGTCGCCGTACGCCGTCGACGTCGAGGCGACGGAGGTTGTCTCCTGCGACCGGGAGCACCTGGTCACCGCGCTGGAGGAGCTCGCGGCCGACTGCCACCTGCTCTTCACGCACGACGACGAGCGCGAGCGCCGCCGCAGGGACGGCGTCCGCTACCACTCGCACTACCTGGTGCCGGTGATCGGGCTGGGGGAGACGGAGGGCTGGCTGCTCGCCGACCCCGCCGCGTGGGCGAAACTGGAGGGCAGCGACCTCAGCAGGCTGCCGGCGCGGCCCCGCGACGTCGAGAGGATCTCCGACCCCGCCGGGGTGCTGGCCACGACCGTCCCCCGGCGCGGCAAGCCGGCCCGTGACTACTTCGAGTACATAGGACGCAACATCGACCTCGCCGTTCTGGCCCAGGTGCCCGCCTACGCGAACTGGGTGGCCGAGACGAGGAACGCGTTGAAGGGACTTGGTTATCTGTGAAGTTCTATGAAGCAGGGAATGGTGAGCGACGATGAGCGCTGAGACGTTGATGCCCTACGACGAGGCGCTGGAGCGCTTCGAGCCGGTGCTGGGCCTGGAGACGCACGTCGAGCTGGGCACGGCGTCGAAGATGTTCTGCGGCTGCCCGACCACGTTCGGCGCCCCGCCGAACACGCACGTCTGCCCGGTCTGCCTGGCGCTGCCCGGCTCGCTGCCGACGGCGAACGCCGCCGCGATCGAGGCGACCATCCGCATCGGCCTGGCGCTCAACTGCTCCATCGCCGAGTGGTGCCGCTTCGCCCGGAAGAACTACTTCTATCCGGACATGCCGAAGAACTACCAGATCAGCCAGTACGACGAGCCGCTCTGCTTCGACGGCTACCTCGACGTCGAGGTCGACGGCAAGACCGTCAGGATCGAGATCGAGCGCGTCCACCTGGAGGAGGACACCGGCAAGTCCACCCACGTCGGTGGCGCAACCGGCCGCATCCACGGTGCCGACTACTCGATCGTCGACTACAACCGGGCGGGCATCCCGCTGGTGGAGATCGTCACCAAGCCGATCCCGGGGACCGACAGGCTCGCCCCCGAGGTCGCCCGCGCGTACGGCATCGAGCTGCGCGAGCTGGTGCGCGGCCTCGGCGTCTCCGACGTGCGCATGGAGGAGGGCTCCATGCGCTTCGACGTGAACGTCTCCCTCATGCCGCGCGGCTCCTCGGAGTGGGGCACCCGCACCGAGACCAAGAACGTCAACTCGCTGCGCAGCGTCGAGCGTTCCGTGCGGGGTGAGATCGAGCGCCAGGCCGCGATCCTGGCCGACGGCGGCCGGATCATCCAGGAGACCCGCCACTTCCACGAGAACACCGGCACCACCACCTCGGGACGGTCCAAGGAGGAGGCGCAGGACTACCGCTACTTCCCCGAGCCCGACCTGGTGCCGATCGCCCCCGACCCGGCGTGGGTCGCCGAGCTCAAGGCCACCCTGCCCGAGCTGCCGGGCGCGCGGCGCAAGCGGCTCCAGCAGGAGTGGGGCGTGTCCGACCTGGACATGGCGGCGATGCACAACGCCGACGCCATCTCCCTGGTCGAGGCGACGGTCGCCGCGGGCGCCCCGCCGGCCGACGCCCGCAAGTGGTGGATGGGCGAGCTGGCCCGCCGCGCCAACGAGGCCGGGCTCCCGCTGAGCGCGCTGAGCATCACCCCCGACCAGATCGCCAGGGTGTGCGCGATGGTCGCCGGGGGAGCGCTGAACGACAAGCTGGCCCGCCAGGTGCTGGAGGGCGTGCTGAACGGCGAGGGCTCTCCCGACGAGGTGGTGGCCGCCCGCGGCCTGCAGATCGTCAACGACGAGGGCGAGCTGATGGAGATCATCGACCAGGTCCTGGCGAGCAACGCCGACGCGGCCGACAAGGTCCGCAACGGCAAGGTCGCCGCCGTCGGCGCCCTGGTCGGCGGCGTCATGAAGGCCAGCCGGGGCAAGGCCGACGCGGGCCGCGCCCGCGAGCTCATCCTGGAGCGCCTCGGCGTCTCCGGGTAGTTCACCGGCCGGACGATGTGAACGGTGCCCCCGCCCCTCCGGGCGGGGGCACCGCCGCGACCGGTGCTCGACGACGCCAGACCCGGAGCGCCGTCCGGCCGCGTACGACCCGCGAGCGGCCCCTGGCCGTCCGCACCACCGCTCGCGGGAGTTCATGTACGACGACACGTGGAGAAGTCCGTGCCGTCGCGGTTGTTCAGGGAGCGGTGAAGGTGTGCCGGGTACGGACCTGCCGCTCGTGCTCGTCGAGCTGACGGCACAGGCCGCTCGGGGCAGGGGCGTGCAGGGTACGGGTGCAGACGCAGCCCGGCACCGGACACGGGCCGGTGGCGTACCAGATGTCGCCTGCCCGCCAGATCCTCCAGGGCGGGAACGCGTGGCCGATGGCCATGACGAGCGCGTCGGCCTGATCCTTGGTCAGCAGGAGAGGCGGACTCTCGACGCGCGGCGCGTGTGGTGATTCCGTGTTCCGGTGCATGTACGAAGCGTCACCGTCGCGAGGGGTGGTGAAGTATCACGGGTTGTGAAACCCGTACGGGCTACGGCAGGCCGAGCCAGCTCGCGAAGCCACTGAGGTCCCGGGGACGCCGCCGTTCCAGGTCGACGAGCATCCGGACGGTTTCACGGACCATCGGATGGTTGCGCGTCTGCTGGGGGGCGACACGGCGGGCGGCGAGCAGCATCTCCAGGGACTTCTGGCGATCACCGTGGTAGAGCCAGCCGCGCGCCAGATCGATGTAGTGATGGCCGAGACGGACCGGCGCGATCGTCGAGGGGAACGTGGCGTGCCGGGCGCGACGAACCGCCTCGCCGCCGTCGTACATCTCCACGGCGACCGCGACCTCATGCATCCTCACGTTGGAGGGCCCGAATTCGAGGCCATAGTGGTTCGCGTCCCCGCCCAGCACGCGGGCGGCCTCGCGTGCGTGCTCGATGTGGTCGAACGCGGTCTGCCGGTCCGCCGCACGAGCGGCGAAGATCGCGGAGCGGAGGTGAGCCGCGCCGTACACGCTCAGTTCGGCGGGAGCCAGGTGGCCAAGATCCTCACCGATGTCCCGTCGAACCCGATCCAGAAGCATCAGGCCCTTGTCGTAGGTGGCCGTCGCCAGGAACAGGGTCGAACGCTGCCACTGCGTGCGGGCGACGCGCAGCGGATCCTGGGACGCCTGGGCCGCCCACGCCACCCGATCCATGGCGGAGCTTCGCAGGTCGAAGTACCCCAGGGTGTAGGCGATCGCCGTCACCCCGGTGTACGCCTCGGACAGCAGCCCGAAGAGTTCTTCGCTCCGTGCGCCCTCGCTGACGTGCGCGGCTCTCGTCAGCTCCTCCAGGAGTCCCGGAAGCATCTCTCCCAGCTGGGCGTACCGAGCCTGCCTGCCCAGAGTGGACGCGCGGCGCACGTCCGCCCGGAGCCTCTCCATCGACGGCGGCGAGATGTCCTCGTCGGGCAGATCCCAGGTGAGGAGTGCGCGCCGGAGCTCGGGGACGCGCTGGTGAATCCGGTTCTCGCGCGCCTCGGGATCAAGATAGGGCTGGCCCGTCAGCTCGCCGAGCCCGATCCGCAGGGTTCGGGCCACGGCGGTGACGAGGGCCTGAGTGGCCGGTTTGTGCCCCCGTTCGACCTGGGCGATCAGGCTCTTGGAGCAGGGCACGCGATCGGCGAGCTGCTGCTGCGTCAGGCCGCGAAGCTTGCGGGCCTGGGCGATCCGCCGCCCGATTCGCTCTTCGGCGGGGGTATTCGCACCGTCATCACGCATGAGCAGGCCCCGCACGTTTCCGTAATGGTCTCGACGACCTCAGGCTATGTCCGGGGCCTTCGCCATGTCATGGGAACGTCCCGCTGGTCAGGGCCACATACCTTGGAATGCGGCCCGCTACCCATTTGGCTGCGCCACTTTGAGATTCCGATCAACTTACGCTGGTTCCATATCGCACGGGGTGAGTGAGGTCAGGCGGATGTGGTCTGGGCGGCGACGAGTTCGGCGTACCTGCCGCCCGCGGCCATCAGCTCGTCGTGGGTGCCGCGTTCCACCACGTGGCCGGAGTCGACCACCAGGATCAGGTCGGCGTCCCGGACCGTGCTCAGCCGGTGGGCGATCACGATCCGGGTCTGGGTGAGCCAGAACAGGTTGGACTCGATGGTCGCCTCGGTGGCGCTGTCGAGGTTGCTGGTGGCCTCGTCGAGCAGCAGGATCTTCGGCCGCGACAGGAGGGCGCGGGCCAGGGAGAGCCGCTGGCGCTGGCCGCCGGAGAGGCCGCCGCCGTCGGTCAGCATCGTCTCGTACCCCATCGGCATGGCCATGATCTCATCGTGCAGCGCCGCCACCTGGGCCGCGGCGACCACCCGTTCCAGGGGCGCGTCGGGGGAGTTCAGCGCGATGTTCTCCCGGATCGAGCCGCTGAACAGGGACGGGTCCTGGCTGACCACGCCGAACTGGCGGCGCAGGGTGCGCAGGTTGAGCTCGGAGGCCGGGACGCCGTCGTACAGGATCTCGCCCTCGACCGGGGTGTGCAGCGTCAGCAGCAGCCTGGCCAGCGTGCTCTTGCCCGACCCTGAGGCGCCCACCAGGGCGACCTTCTGCCCCGGCCGGATGGAGACCGAGACGTCCCGCACCACCCACGGGCCGCGGGGGTCGTGCCGGAAGCCCACGCCGCGCAGCTCCACCGCGCCGCGCAGCCGCAGCACCTCGATGCCGTCGCTGGGCTCGGGCTCCGAGGCCAGGATGTCGGACAGGCGGTCGAAGTGCGCGCCCGCCTGCTGCAGGCTCTGCAGGCCGGTCATCAGCGAGCCCAGCGGGGTGAGGGCGCCGAGCGCGATGGCGTTGAGAGCGATCAGCGCGCCCACGGTCAGCTCCCCGTCGAGGACCCGCCACGTGCCGAGCCACAGCAGGCCGAGCGGGGCGATCACCCGGATCGCGGACAGCGCGGCCTCCACCAGGCCCTGGGTGAGGCCGCTGCGCACGTCGGCGTTGAGCTGCTGGGTGAAGTGGGCCGACCACTGCTCCACCGCCCGCTTCTCGGACCCGGACGCCTTCAGCGTCTCGATGCCGGTGATCGCCTGGATGAGGCTGCTCTGCGACGCGGAGAAGGCGGCCAGCTCCTGCTGGGTGAGCATGTTGATCCGCCGGGTGCTGGCCAGCACCAGGAGTCCCTGAACCAGGACCACCCCGGTCAGCGCCAGCCCGAAGACGGGGTCCCAGACATACACGAGCACGAGGTAGCCGACGGCCAGCGGGCCGTCCAGCAGCGCCGCCACGATCTGGCCGGTGAGGATGTCGCGCAGCGTGGCGACGCTGGCGGCCCGGGTCAGCAGGTCGCCCTTGCCGCGCTGCGCGAAGTAGCGGTACGGCAGCGCCACCAGGTGGCCGATCACCCCCTCGGTGAGCTCCTGGTCGGCACGGGCCCGTACGGCCACCAGCAGTGCCGCCCGCAGGTAGCCGATCACGAACTGGGCCACCCCGGCCAGCAGCACGGCTCCGCCCAGCAGGGGCAGCAGGTCCGCTCCCCGCGACGGGATGACCCTGTCGATCAGCAGCTGGGACAGGAAGGGCAGCGCCAGCCCCAGCAGTTGCAGCAGCAGCGAGGCCGCGATGACCTGCGCGAGCAGGCCGCGCCGGCGCCGGAACAGGGTACGGACGAACTCGCGGCGCCAGGCGCTCGCCATCGAGGACGTGCCCCGGTGGAAACCCTCGCCGGGTTCGAAGACCAGCAGCACGCCGGTGAACCCGGCGCTGAACTCCTCCGGGGTGAGGCGGCGGCGGCCCCGGCCGGGGTCGACGAGGTCCACCCGGTCGGGAGACCAGCGCTCGACCACGACGAAGTGGTTGAACTCCCAGTGCGCGACCGCGGGGAGCGGCACGCGCGCCAGGTCCTCGGGCGCGAGGGAGAAGGCGCGCGCCTTCAGGCCGTGCTCGCGGGCGCCCTCCACGATGGCCTTGGCGCTCAGCCCGTCCCTGCCGACCTGGAGCCGTTCGGACACCTGGTGCAGCGTGGTGCGCTGGCCGTGGTGGCAGAGCACCATGGCCAGGCACGCCGCGCCGCACTCGGTGACGGTGTTCTGCAGCAGGACCGGTACGCGGCTCCTCATCGGCCCGCTCCCAGCGCGAACGTGAGCAGCACGGCTCCGGCCACCAGGATGGCGGCGACCGCGATCCACAGCAGCAGGAACGACGGACCGCTGATCACCAGCGGCATCCGGGCGGCGGCGCGGGCCTGGACGTGCCGGCGCATCGCCTCCTCCCGGTAGACGAGCCGACCCTGCCCCTGAGCGCTCCCGGCGGGAGAGCCGGACGGCGAGGGCTGCGGGCGGGAATCGGAGGAGGGCGGTGCGGGCTGTGGGCGGGAATCGGAGCCGGTGGCCGGGGGCTGCGGGTGGGGTCCGGAAGCGGTGGTCGGGGGCTGCGGGTGGGGTCCGGAAGCGGTCGCCGAGGGCTGGGCGGCGGCGGGGGGCGCGTAGGGGGGCCGGGTGCGGTACCCCTCGGCGTCCTCCCAGTGTCTGACCCTGTGCCGGCCGGACGCGGGGACGGCCTGGGTGCGGTCCGGGTCGATCATCACCAGTGCCACTCGATCGTGGCCGCGGCGCGGCGCTCCGCCAGCCAGCCGGTGAAGGCGGCGCGCCCGGCGGCGGCCAGCGTCTCCGCGTCGTCACCGGCCGGGCTCCTGGACAGGACGGCGCCGGTCAGGAAGCCGCCGTCGGGCAGCTCCACCGGGCCGACGACCCGTCCGGGCTCCACACCGCGCAGTGCCTCCGGCAGCTCCGCCTCCCAGCGGGTCGCGAAGGTCACCGAGGTCTCCGTGAACGAGGTCCCCGAGGCTTTTTCGGGTGAGGGCGACACCGTCTCCGTGAGCGAGGTCCCCGAGGTCTCTCCGAGCGAGGCGAGGACGGTGAGGAGGTCGGTCGTGGTGTCGGCGGTCACCTTCTCCTCGCCGGTGACCCACACGGCCCCGACCCGGGCGAAGTCACCGGAGTTCGCGGCCAGGTGGCCCGGGGCCAGCTCTGCCTCCCTGTCCCGGCGGAACCGGCGGCGGCGGGCGATCTCGGTGATGTACGCCTCGAACTGCTCGCCCGACATGCCCGCCTCGGTCATCCAGGCCAGGGTCGAGGCGCGGTCGTGCAGCCCACGCCCCCTGCGGAACTCGTCGGCCGTGGCCTGGAGGTCGGCGGCGGTGAGCGGCGCGCTCCCGGAAGCGTCCCCGGTGTCCCCGGCGGCCTCGACGAGCAGGCACTGGTCGATGATCTCCTGGTACGGCGACGCGTCCCGCCGGGAGAGCGAGCGCAGCATCGTCAGCGCCTGGGGGACCGTCACGTCCACCTCGTTGACGCTGACCAGGTGTCCGGCCGCCCAGTGCGTCGAGTGGTCGATCAGCCAGGGCACCCCGTCCTCGGGAGGGGCGGTCAGCGCGACCGTGCCGCCGTCGGGATGGTCGAGCAGCAGGTCGTAGTCGACCACCGGGGTTCCGGGGCGCCGGTCGACGACGAGCTGCGCACGGACGCCCGGATGCCGAGCCGCCCACTCGCCGACCGCGCGGCGAGCGTCGGCGACGCCCGCGTTCCTGCGGGGCAGCGTACGGAGCAGGGAGGCCCCCGACTGCAGGGCCATCGCGAAATCGGTCACGGCGTTCCTCCGTCCATGAGCCAGCCCGCGATCGCGTCGCTGACGGGCAGCCCGGTCCACAGTTCGACGAACCCCCATGCGCCGTTGGAGTTCAGCTCCAGGAAGACGTACTCGCCGCCGGGGGTGACGATGAGGTCCAGCGCCGCGTAGGTCAGGCCGACGTCGGCGACCAGCAGGGCGCAGCGCGACGCCACCTCGGCGGGCAGCTCGTGCGCGCCGTACCTGACGCGGTCGTTGTCGTAGTGCCGCCAGTCGTCCCTCGCCGCCCGGGAGGCCGACGCGTCGATCTCCGCGGCGAACACCCGCTCGCCCACGACGATCACCCGCAGCTCGACCGCCTTGGGAACGTAGGGCTGCAGGATCACCGGCTCGTGCTGCACCCGGTGCCGGGAGGTCAGGTGGCGGCGGGTGACCACGGTGGTGAACGCGCGGTGCTCGGCGCCGTCGACCTGGAACGGCTCGGCGGTGATCTGCTTGGCGACCAGCCGCTCCGCCGACTCGTACGCGCCCACCAGCTCCGCGGGGTCGTTGGTGTAGACCGTGTCGGGTACGGAGAAGCCCAGCTCGATCGCGCGGGCCATGTGGAAGATCTTGTTGTGCGCGCGGCGCTCGTCCGCCCGGCGGCCGGGCAGCCAGCGCGCGGGCAGCAGGCTCCACACCCCGTCCAGCATGAACTCCGCCTGATGGTCGACGTGTGCGCGGTGGCTCGGCTCGGTCACGGTGCCGGCCGCGCGGGGCGCGCCGGGGCGGCTGCGCCAGACCGCGGTGACGCGGGACAGGTCGATCGTCTCGGTGCCGGTGTCCAGCAGCAGCCGTCGCTCCCCGCCGGAGAACGAGGCGGTGATCCGGCTGCGGCCCGGGAAGTCGCCGGTGTCCCACCACAGCACCGGCGTCCCGCCGCCGGCGGCGGTGGTGTCCGGCCCCATCAGGCGGGCGCCGCGCCGCCGGAGCGCGGTCATGACCCGCTCGACCGCCCCGTCCCCTCGCCTGCTGATGATCAGAATCACTGTCCGGTCCCGTCTCGAAGGCGCGGCGGAACGGGTCTCCCGTTCCGCCGTGCCGTACCTATCGGCGGTATGAGGTCGAGTGGTGGTACGCGAGGACTAGTACTGCCACCACTCGCACGGCAGGTCCTTCTTCCAGGCGCTGACCGACCACTTGCCGCCGGAGACCTGGCCCAGCTCGGCCTCGGCCAGCTCGGCGCCCTCGAAGGGCAGGTCGTCAATCGTGATCTTCGACATGATCATTCCTCTCGGCCGCGTGGTCGCGACCCGCTTGTCCTCCGGCCTCGGTGCCGAGAGCCGGGCGCCGGGTTCCGCGTTCGGTCCCCGGCTGTACGGAGGAATCTAGGAACGATCACTTGTGGACCACTTGTGCTCCGCTTGAGGCGCCCGGGACCTGGCGCGTGGCCACGTGAGGGCACGCCGCGGTCATGTGAGGGCGGGCGGTCGCGATCGCGGCCCGGAGCGCCGCCGGCCGGTTCGGGAAGGCCGGTTCGGGACGGCCGGTTCGGAGTGACCGGTTCGGGACGGTCGGTTCGGGACGGTCAGGTCGGGGCGGGCTGCTCGCCGGGGCGGCGATAGGCGCCGTACCACCAGATCCTGCCGAGCTCGCGCGCGAAGACCGCGTCGCCGCTCCCGTCGTCCACGCCGATGTGCCGGGCGATCGCCTGCGCGCCACCCCAGACGATCACCCGGCTCGCCGCCGTGGCGTCCAGGTCGGGGGGCGTCGAGCCCGACGCCTGTTCGTCGACGAGCGTCTTGTGGACGGCCTCGTCGAACTGTTCCAGATCGGCGGTGTAGAAGTCCCGTACGGCCGGGTCGTAGGAGGCCAGCTCCCTCATCGCGGACAGTATCGCGAAATTCTCCCGATGGATCGCGATGACCTCCATGAAGAATTCCGCGTATCTGGCCGCGCCGTCCTCCCCGGCGCTCGGGTCCCATTTCCTGGCCATTTCCACCAGCCTGCTTCTCAGGGCGTCGGAAAGCCGGACGAGCAGCTGGGACTTGTCGCGGAAGTGCGCGTAGAAGGTGGCGCGCGACAGGCCCGCCTCCTCAAGGATCTGCCGCACGCTGATCTCCGTGAAGACCTCACCCCTCTTGAGGAGCCGCTCGACCGCGGCCAGGAGCTGCGCCTCGGCGGGGGCCGGTCGCTCGGCACCCTCCTTGCGCCTGCGGGTCACAGAGGTCATGGCCACATACTAGGGCCGGTACGGATCGTGTCCCGGCGGGCTTCGCCACCTGCGAAGACGCCCCGGCACCCCGGCCGGCCGGTCGCGCGCGGACGGCCTATCCGGCCGCGGACGACCGCGCGGCGACGTCCATGAGGATGTCCGCGAACTCCCCGGGATTCGAATGGAACGGCGCGTGGTGTCCCGGGCAGCGGTAGACGGTTTCCGCGCGCGCGGCCATTCGCTCCGCGATGCTCCCGGTGAGGGAGACGTCCGCGTCCGGAATGACATAGCTGTTCGGCGTCGTACGCCAGCCGGCCCGTGTCACCACCTCGAAGTCGGCGCGCACGGTCTGCGGGACCAGGCGGGAGATCGCCTCGGCGGTCTCCGGATTCGTCGCGTCGCCGTCGTAGAAGGCGGCGGGCAGGTTGAGGTCGGGATTCTCCGGGGGCCGCAGTCCGTCCAGGGAATCCGGAACGGGGACCCCGTGCGTCTGGAACATCCCCTCACCGACGTCCAGCATGTAAGCGGCCACGTAAACGATGTGCGCGACGTTGTCCGCACCGGCGACGGCCTCGGTGGCCGGTACTCCGCCGTACGAATGGGCCACCACGATCACCGGTCCGGTGATGTCGTCGACGGCTTTACGGATGACCGCGGCGTCGTCGTACATGCCGGGGAGCGGTTCGGCGCCGGACGCGTCCTCGACGGCGCTGGGCAGGCTCACCGCGCGGCTCGCCCAGCCCCTTTCGTCGAGCACGTTCCGCAGCCTCTCCCAACTCCACGGCCCGTGATGGCCCCCGTGCACGAGAAGGAACGTGGCGCGGTTCGCGATTTCCTGCAAGAGATCTCCTTGTTCGGTGGTCCATGCCGGAGAGGACATGTCCACCTCGGGCGACCCGTGACCGCCCGCGCGGGGGTCGTGCGCGCCGGAGGCGGTCCTGGTCGGCGGCGTCGTACGCGCAGACCATACACCATGTATAGACAGCTTGTATGGATGGCGTCGCGGCGCCCGCTCCGGACGAAACGGCCTGGTGGGAGGTGTGGCGCGGGCTCCCCGGGGGGCGCCGCGCCCCCCGGTTCGAGGAGTGAAGGGCGCGGCTCCTTTCGGTCGTGTGCGTTCCGGTAATCGGAGGGGCCTTTTTGATGTGGTAATTCACATTTCTGGAATTGAATAAGTGTTGACGAAATTCTTAACAACTTGCACAGTAATCACTGCAGTCTCAGCTTTCACTCCGACATGACCTGACCTCACGATCGGAAGAGCGCTCAATGAAAAGGCTTCTGACATTCGCCGCCGTGACGTTGGCGGCCGTCGCGGGAATCGCCGTCGCGGCCGTTCCCGCCCAGGCGGCTCCCGTGAACGACGCTCCCGTCGTCCTGGCGGCCCCCGGAGTGGACGCGGTGGTGGTCGCCGACGGGGTGCGCCTGCGGTCGAGTGCCGGAGGATCGACGGTCATCGGCTACCTCTACTACGGCGACTACGGGCAGATCGTCGGCACGACGGGCGGCTGGTGCAGGTTCCGGCTGGGCGCCAGGTCCGCCTCGGGGCTGCCCTCCGGCACCACGGGATGGGTCTCGTGCACCTACCTGGCCAGGGAGGACGGCCAGAAGTTCACCGGTCCCGCCGTCGACACCCTGCGGGAATAGCCCCTTTCCCGGGATGAGCCCGGCCGCCCGGCTCCCCACGGCCGGGCGGCCGTTCCCGTTGTGGGGCCGGGTCGTGCGCCCGTACGGGAGAACGCGCGGCGGAAAGATGAGGAAAGACCGAAACGGAAACGGGCACGGACGGAGGTCCGTGCCCGCGTGCCGCCGTCCAGGCGTCCTTCCGTTCAGGCGCCGCGACGGCGGGCGGCCACCTTCCTGATGAGGGGCGTGCACAGCGCCAGGAGCGAGACGACCAGCAGCGTCGCCGCGATCGGGCTCCTGACCAGCACCGTCACGTCGCCCGCGCCGATGGCCAGGGCCCGGCGGAGCTGGATCTCGGCCATCGGGCCCAGGATCAGGCCGATCACCGCCGGGGCCACCGGCAGGCCGAAGCGGCGCATCGCGAAACCGAGCAGCCCCAGGATGTAGAGGATGACCAGCTCCACCCAGGAGGAGTTCAGCGCGTAGACGCCGAGCGCCGCGAACAGCACGATCCCCGAGTAGAGGTACGGCCGGGGGATGCGCAGCACCCGTGCCCAGAGCGGGGCCAGCGGCAGGTTGAGCACCAGCAGCATGGTGTTGCCCACGAACAGCGAGGCGATCATGCCCCAGACCAGCGCCGGGTTGTGGTCGAACAGCTGCGGGCCCGGCTGCAGCCCGTACTGCTGGAAGGCCGCGAGCAGGATCGCGGCCGTCGCCGAGGTGGGCAGGCCCAGCGTGAGCAGCGGGACGAGCGTGCCCGCCGCCGAGGCGTTGTTGGCGGCCTCGGGACCGGCGACCCCCTCGATGGCGCCCTTGCCGTACTCCTCGCGGGCGACCCCGCGCGCCAGGCGCTTCTCGATCGAGTACGACAGGAACGTCGGGATCTCCGCGCCGCCGCCGGGCAGCGCGCCGAACGGGAAGCCGAGCGCGGTGCCGCGCAGCCACGGCCGCCAGGAGCGCGACCAGTCGGAGCGGCCGAGGAACGCCCGGCCGACCGGGACCACCTCGGGCCGGCCGTGCCGCAGCCGCGAGGCGACGTAGAGCACCTCGCCCAGGGCGAACAGCCCGACCGCGACGATCACCACGTCGATGCCGTCGAGCAGCTGCGGGATGCCCAGGGTCAGCCTGGCCTGCCCGGTCTGCTGGTCGATGCCGACGAGCCCGATGACCAGGCCGAGGCTCAGTGAGGCCAGCCCCCGTACGACGGAGCGGGACAGCACCGAGGACACCGCGGTGAAGGCCAGGACGGCGAGCGCGAAGTAGTCCTCGGGCCCGAAGGAGATCGCGAAGTCCACCACCAGGGGCGCCGCGACGACCAGCAGCGCGGTGGCGATGGTGCCCGCGACGAACGAGCCGATCGCGGCCGTCGCCAGCGCCTGCGCGGCCCGGCCGCGTTTGGCCATCTTGTTGCCCTCGAGGGCGGTGATCATCGAGGAGCTCTCGCCCGGCGTGTTGAGCAGGATCGAGGTGGTCGACCCGCCGTACATGCCGCCGTAGTAGATGCCCGCGAACATGATGAACGCGCTCGCCGGGGGGACGGTGAACGTGATCGGCAGCAGCAGCGCGACGGTCATCGCCGGGCCGATGCCGGGCAGAACGCCCACCAGCGTGCCCAGCGTGACGCCCGCCAGCGCGTAGAGCAGGTTGATCGGGGTGAGGGCGGTCGCGAAGCCGTCCATCAACAGCTGGAAGGAGTCCACTCAGATCACCCCGGACAGCAGTCCGGCCGGCAGCGTCACGCCGAGGCCCCTGACGAACACCAGGTAGGTGAGAGTGGACAGCACGATCGCGATGACGCCCGCGCGCAGCTTGTGGGCCGCCCCGAGCGTCACGGACAGGCCGAAGAAGAGCAGCGCGCCCGCGATGACCCAGCCGAGCAGGTCGAGCAGCCCGGCGAAGGCGAGGAAGATCATGCTGACCAGCGCGACCGTCCGCCAGTCGGCCCGCGCGCCGGAGTCGATGTCCTCGGCCTCCTCGGGGTCGCCACGGCCTCCCCTGAGCACGTCGACCACGTAGAACAGCCCGATCAGCAGCATCGCCCCGCCGACCAGGGCCGGGAAGAACCGGGGCCCGAGACCGAGGGCGGAGCCCGCGGCGGTCACGTCGGCGGTGCCGACGATCACGAACGCCCCCAGCGCGAGGACCAGCACCGCCAGCCCCAGCTCGGGCCGCCGCCACGACCACCCTGCCTCGCCCTCGCGCGCCGTGCCGGGAGGCGGGTCCGCGTCGCCCCCGGAGCCCGGGAGGGGACCGGTCCCGGCCCCGGCGGCGCCGGGACCGGTGGGACCGCTGCCGGTGGGACCGGAAGGGTCTTCTGCGGGAGGCATCAGGAGACGAGGCCCATCTCCGCGATGACGGCCTTGACCTTGGTCTGCTCCGCCGTGAGGAAGTCGGCGAACGGCTGCCCGGTCTGGAAGACGTCGGTCCAGCCGTTCTTGATCACCGCGTCCTTCCACGCCGGGGAGTCGTGCATCTTGGTGACCAGGTCGGTGAGCCTCTTCTTCGCCTCGTCGTCCAGCCCGCCGGGCGCGACGAAACCGCGCCAGTTGGCCAGCTCCACGTCCAGGCCCGCCTCCTTGAGGGTCGGGGCGTCCACGTTGCCGAGCCGCTCGGGGGAGCTGACGCCGAGGGCGCGCAGCTTGCCGGACTTCACGTGCTCGGCGAACTCGCCGATGCCGGAGACGCCCAGCGCGACCTTCCCGCCGAGCAGCGCGTTGAGCGCCTCGCCGCCGCCGGAGTGGGCGATGTAGTTGACCTGCTTGGGGTCGATCCCCGCGGCCTTGGCCATCAGGCCCGCCACGATGTGGTCGGTGCCCCCGGCGGAACCGCCCGCGATGGCGATCTTCGTCGGGTCGGCCTTCCACGCCGTCACCAGGTCGCCCAGCGTCTGGTACGGCGACGCGGCGGGAACCACGACGATCTCGTACTCCTCGGTGAGCTTCGCGATCGGCGTGGTGTCGGCCAGCGTGACCTTCGACTTGTTCTGCTCGATCGCGCCGACCATGACCAGGCCCATGGTCATCAGCAGGTCGCCGTTGCCCTTCTCACCCGCGAGCTGGGCCAGGCCGATGGTGCCGCCCGCGCCGGGCACGTTGTAGACCTCGATCTTGCGGGACGGGTCGGCGGCCTTGAGCGCCTCCCCGGCGACGCGGGAGGTCTGGTCCCAGCCGCCTCCCGGCGAGGCCGGCGCCATGATTCTCAGCGCGCTCGTCCCCGAGCCGCCGTCGGAACCGCAGGCGGTGAGGGCGGCGAGGGACAGCACCGCGAGGGCGGCCAGTCTCCGAAGACGCATGGTCTGCTCCAAACAAATATGAACAAAGCGTGGTGAGGATGGTGACTTCAGGAGGCCACCCTGTCGATCCTTTGCGTGTTTGCCGTCGTATCGGTCATATTGGTCACACCTTTTCGCGACCTCGCCGTTACCTCGGACTGCTTTCATCGAGGCCCTGATCAGGGAGTTGACTCGTGCGACGCTTACTCAACGCCTCGCTCGGTACCCAGCTTTTCGTGTTGCAGACCGTGATCGTGTTCCTCGCGGTGGGCGGTACGGCGGGCGTCTGGATGGAGCACACCCGCGTCCTGCTGGACCGCCAGTACCAGCAGCGCGCCCTGGCGATCGCCGAGTCGGTGGCCGGCCTTCCCCAGGTGCGTGAGGCGTTCGGCCTGCCCAGGCCCGAGCTGAGCCTGCAGCCGATCGCGCTCGGGGTGCAGGCGGCCACCGGCGCCGACTACGTGGTGATCGCGAACCGCGACCAGATCCGCTACGCCCACCCCAACGCGGCCCTGATCGGCAAGAGGCTGTCCACCGACGGCTCCGAGGTCATGACGAACGGGCGGCACTGGACCGGCATCCAGACGGGCACCCTCGGCCGCTCGGTACGCGGCAAGGCCCCGATCTTCGGCTCCTCGGGGCAGGTCATCGGCCTGGCCTCGGTCGGGATACTGGAGGGGACCGTCGCCGACGAACTCGGCGATGCGCTCCCGCCGCTGCTGTGGACGGTCCTCGCGGTCCTCGTCGCCGGGTCGGCCGCCGCCGCGCTGATCGCCCGGCGGGTACGCCGCCAGACGTTCGGCCTGGAACCGGGGGAGATCGCGGCCCTGCTCGAACAGCGCGAGGGCGTGCTGCACGGCGTCAAGGAGGGCGTGCTCGCCCTCGACCTCCAGGGGCGGGTCACGCTGGTCAACGACGCGGCACGCGACCTGCTCGGCCTCTCCCAGCACGACGTCGGCCGCAGCCTGCGGGAGATGCCGCTGTCCGAACGGATGCGGGACGTGCTGGACGGCGTGGACCCCGGCGACGACCGGGTGGTGCTCCACCGCGACCGGGTGCTGGTGCTCAACCGGACCCCGGTGGCCGTACGGGAGCGGCAGAGCGGCTGGGTGGTCACCCTGCGGGACCGCACCGAGCTGGTGCGGCTGGCGCGCGAGCTCGACCAGGCCAGCACCACGACCGGCGCGCTGCGCGCGCAGGCCCACGAGTTCGCCAACCGGATGCACACCGTGGTCGGCCTGCTGGAGCTCGGCGAGCACGAGACGGCCGTCAGCTACATCACCCAGACCACCGAGGCCTACAGCAGGCACGCCTCGGGTGTCAGGGAGAAGGTCGCCGACCCGACGCTGGCCGCGCTGCTGCTGGCCAAGTCGGCCGAGGCGGCCGAGCGGGGCGCCACCCTGGTGCTGTCCGACGACTCCCGGGTGGAGGCGGGCATGCTCGGCGACCCGCACGACGCGGTCCTGGTGGTCGGCAACCTGGTCGCCAACGCCCTCGACGCGCTGCAGGAGACCGGGGGGACGGTGGAGGTCTCGGTCCGCACCGAGGCGGACGGCCTGCGCGTCCGGGTCGGCGACTCCGGTCCCGGGATCACCCCGGGCCTGGTCCACGAGGTGTTCAGGGAGGGCTTCACCACCAAGGCCGCCCACGCCGGGCCGCGCGGCCTGGGCCTGGCCCTGACCCGCCAGGCGTGCTCGCGCCGGGGCGGCTGGGTGCGGGTGCACAACGCGGGCGGAGCCGTCTTCACCGCCCTCCTGCCCGCCGGAAAGCCCGCGCTCCCGCCCACGGGGGAGCCCGCGCTCCCGCCCACGGGGGAGCCCGCGTTCCCACCCACGGGGGAGTCCACGCCCTCGCTCACCGGGGAGCTCACCCTCCCGCCCGCCGAGGAGCCCGCCCCCCTGCCCGCCGGGAAGCCCGTGCTCCCGCCTGCCGGAGGGTCCGTGGAACGGGAGGTGCCGAGTTGACCGGGAACGGGCACGCGGGAGAGATTCGCGTCCTGGTCGTGGACGACGACTTCATGGTGGCCAGGATCCACGGCGGCTACGTCGCCAGGACGCCCGGCTTCGCGGTCGCCGACGTCGTCCACACCGGGGGCGCCGCGATCGCGTCGGCCGCGACGCGCAGGCCCGACCTGGTGCTGCTCGACATCTACCTGCCGGACATGTCAGGACTCGACGTCCTCGCGAAGCTCAGGGAGGCCGTGCACCCGGTGGACATCCTGGTGATCACCGCCGCGCGGGACGTGGCCACCGTCCGGGCGGCGATGCGCGGCGGCGCTGTCAACTACCTGGTCAAACCCTTCACCGCCCGCGCCCTGGCCGAGCGCCTCGAACAGTACGCCGAGATCCGCAGGCAGCTCGCCACCCTCGGGGACGAGGCCCGCCAGGACGAGATCGACCGGCTCTTCGGCGCGGTCAGGGGGGTCCCGCCGCCGCTGCCCAAGGGATTGTCCGGCACCACGTGTTCCCTGGTCGCCGCGGCCCTCAGAGAGAGCGGCGGCGACCTGTCGGCGGCCGAGGCGGCGACACTCACCGGCCTGTCCAGGGTCAGCGCCCGCCGGTACCTGGAACACCTGTGCGCGGCGGGCCAGGCGGAGCTCCGCCCGAAGTACGGCACCGCGGGAAGGCCGGAACACCGCTACCGCTGGACAGGCTGATTTGTTACTCCTTTTGGGACGGCGGTTGACCAATGTGGTTTAAGGTTGCCGGAGGTGGAAGTTGCGAAGCAGGAGGATACGGAGGCCGTGCGGAACGCCGGAGCGCCTGTGAACCCGCCGCCGGACCCCTTTGAGGCAGTGCCGCTTCCTCCGGGCCCCGTCCCGCCGGGCGCCCGCGACCCGCGTCAGCAGGCCGCCGCCCGCCCCCAGAACAACCGTCCCCAGACTCCCCAGGGCAACCGTCCCCAGGCCGCCCACCCCCAGGGCGGCTCGGGTCTCCCGCCGGGTGTCTCGCCCGACATCTTCGGCCCCACCGGCGCCCCCGGTTTCGGCGGTCCCCCCGGCCTCGGCGGCCCTCCCGGTCCCGGGGGTCCCCCCGCCCCGCCCCGCGGGACGACGCTCCCGCCCGCCCCCCGGCCTCCGCAGCCCTGGCAGATGGCCCACCCGCCGGAGCGCCCCTCCCACCGCGACGAGCCCTCGCTCGTCCCCGGCGGCGACGGGGGGTTCCCGCAGCCCGACGGGCTCCGCTACGAGGAGCCGCCCCCGCGCCGCCGCGGGGCCCGCAGGCTCTTCCTGATCGTCTTCGCCGTGCTGTTCGTCGTCGGGCTCGCCTACGCGGTGCCCGCGGTCATCATGTCCGGCAGGATGCTGCCGGGCACCACCGTGCGGGGCATCGACATCGGCGGCCTGACCGCCACCGAGGCCGCCGACAAGCTCAGGGACCGCCTGACGGGCGTGGCCTCCGGGAAGATGACCCTCCTGGCGGCGGGCAAGCGCTACGAGTTCGACCCCGTCAAGTCGGGGCTGGAGTTCGACGTGGTCGCCACCATCAACCAGGCGCCCAGCGACTTCCCCAGCCCCTCCCAGGTCTGGCGGGCCTTCACCGGCACCACCAACCTGGAGCCCCAGGTCTCCGCCGACGCCGAGAGCATGCGAACCGCGGTCGCGAGCCTGGCCAAGAGGATCGACCTCAAGGTGCGCCAGGGCTCGGTCACGTTCGAGGGCGTCAAGCCCGTCGTCGTGACGCCCCGCGACGGCAGGGAGCTGGAGCGGGAGGCCGCGGTCACCGCGATCACGGACGCCTTCCTCGGCCCGTCGAAGGAGGTCCGCCTCCCCGTCTCGGTGATCAAGCCGATGGCCGGGCAGGAGGCGGTCAAGAAGGCCGCGGCCGGAGCGGCCGAGGCCCTGTCCGGGCCGGTCACCCTGACCTTCGCCGGCAAACAGGTCCAGCTGCCGGTGGAGACCCTCGCCGCCCACCTGTCCTTCAAGCCGGACGGCACCGGCGGCATGACCCCGGAGTTCGACGCCAGGAGCGCCGTGGCCTCCGTGGAGGGGGACCTCGTCGACCCCGTCCTGGCCCCGCGCGACCCCACGTTCCAGATCGTCGGGGGGAAGCCGAAGCTGGTGCCCGGCCGCAAGGGCAAGGGCATCGACGACGAGCGGCTCGCATCAGACGTGGCCGAGATGATCAACGGCAATGGCGACCGGACGATCCCGGTGCTCCTGGCCACCGTCAAGCCGCGGATGTCCGACGCCGAGGCGCGCAAGCTCGGCGTCAAGGAGCGCATCAGCCAGTTCACCACCCCCTACGACTGCTGCCCGCCCCGGGTCACCAACATCAGGACGATCGCCAAGCTCCTGGACGGCTACCTGGTGAAGCCGGGCGAGACCTTCTCTCTCAACGGCGTCATCGGCCAGCGCGACACGGCCCGCGGCTTCGTCCCCGCCCCCATGATCCAGGGCGGCAGGCTGGTCGACTCGGTCGGCGGCGGCATCTCCCAGTTCGTCACCACCATGTACAACGCGGTCTACTTCGGTGGCCTGGAGGACGTCCAGCACGTGGCGCACGAGTTCTACATCTCCCGCTACCCGGCCGGACGCGAGTCCACGGTCTCCTGGCCCGAGCCCGACTTCCGCTGGAAGAACGACTCGCCGTACGGGGTGCTGGTGAAGACCTCCTTCAACGACAGCGGGGTCACCGTCGCCTTCTGGAGCACCAAGCGCTACGAGATCGAGTCGATCTCGTCCGAGAGATACGACGTCACCCCGTTCAAGAGCGACACCGACAGCGGTCCCGACTGCATCGAGATGGTCGGCCAGAACGGCTTCACGATCGACGTCTGGCGCGTCTTCAAGCAGGACGGCAAGGAGATCAAGCGCGTCAAGAAGACCACGGTCTACCGCCCCGAGCTCGACCTGAAGTGCGAGCCCGAGTAGCGAGGCGGCGGCACGGGTGACGCGGCTGGATAATGCGTCCATGAAGATCTGGGTCCCCTCCAAAGCCGCGGCCGATGTCCTGTGCGACCTCCCGGAGGTGGAGTGCGTCGTCTACGACGGCACGGAGCCGGTGCCCGAGGGGGCGGAGGAGGCCGAGGTCTGGATCCCGCCGCTGATGCCGGTGGCCGACCTTCCCGGGCTGCTCGCCCGGATGACCGGCCTGCGGCTGCTGCAGACCGTCACGGCGGGCGTCGACGCCTACCGGCCGCACCTGCGTGAGGGGGTGACGCTGTGCAACGCCAGGGGCGTGCACGACGCGGGCACCGCCGAGTGGGTGGTGGGCGCGATGATCTCCGTGCTCCGGGAGTTCCCCGGGTTCGTCCGCGCGCAGCTCCGGGGCGAGTGGACCTACCACCACACCGGCGTGCTGGCCGACTCCACGGTCCTGGTCGTCGGCTACGGCTCGATCGGCGAGGCGCTGGAGCGGCGGCTCGACGGTTTCGAGGTCGACGTCGTCCGGGTGGCCAGGACCGCGAGGCCCGGCGTGCACGGCCTGGACGAGCTGCCCGCCCTGCTGCCCGAAGCGGACGTGGTGGTGCTGCTCGTCCCCTCGACGCCCGAGACCACCGGCATGGTGGACGCCGGGTTCCTGGCCGCGATGAAGGACGGCGCCCTGCTGGTGAACGCGGCCAGGGGCACGGTCGTCGACACGGACGCCCTCGTCGCCGAGCTGCGCAGGGGCAGGATCCTCGCCGCGCTCGACGTCACCGCCCCCGAGCCCCTGCCCGGGGACCACCCGCTGTGGACGGCGCCGGGTGTTCTCGTCACCCCGCACGTCGCGGGCAGCAATCCGGCCTCGGTACGCCGCACGCTGAAGCTGCTCCGATCCCAGCTGCTGCGCTACCTCGCGGGCGAACCGCTCAAAAATGTGATCACGGGTTCCTACTGACCGGCAAAGGAATCCGGACCGTGGCTACCTCGTGACCTGCGGTGCGTACCGTCGGTAATAAGTGATCTCCGTGGCCCGCGCGGTTATCAGATCGGTGACGACTATGGCGTTGTCACCCCTCGCGAGGACCGGACGGCACACACTGGCCCTGTGCCGGTGCGAGCGCCGAGGACGAAGGACGACGTGCTCGCGCGGGCACCGCGAATGCGGCGAGCAAGGGATGCTGCGAAAGCGAAACACATCGACGAGACACACCAAACGACACTGATGGGCAGACGACATTGATCCGCTGGCGTGACCCCCGGGTACCGCTGACCGCCGCCGCCGTCGGCGTGGTGGGGCTCGTTGCCGCTCTGGTCAGCGGCGCTCCCGCCGTGGTCGTCGAGGCGGTGGCGGGCGTCGTCACCGCCGCGGCCGCCGCGGGCTCGCTGTTCGCCGCCGCCTCCAGGGCGGTCAACCGGCGCAGGGCGCTGGCCTGGCGCTGGCTGGCGGGAGGCTCGGTCACCTGGCTGGCCGGGGTGGGGGTGCGGCCGATCGCGGACGGCGCGCCCTTCGTGGTGACCTTCGCCGACCTGGTGCTCCTGGCCGGTACGGCCATGATCGCGGTCGGCACCGCGCTGTCGGCGGCCAGGCCCGCGCGCGGGCACGCCCTGCTGCGCGACCTCGCCGACTCCTACGTGTGCGCCGCCGCGATCATGGTGATCCTCTGGGTGTCGCTGGTGGGCCCGGTGTACGGCGACGCCGGTGACGCGGGCGACGCCGCGGTCAGCTTCGCCTCCCCGCTGTTCTGCCTGATCCTCGCCTGCGTCGTGGGCCCCGCGGTGGTGCCGATCCGGCGGTCGGCCTGGCCGGTCGGCCTGGCCGCGCTGGCCGTGCTCGCCGCCGTCGCGACCTCCGAGACGATCACCGCGCTGGCCCGGGTGGGCGGCGACACGCCGTCCCTGACCTGGGTGTGGCTCGCTCCCGCGGCGTTCCTCGTACTGGCCGCGGTCCCGTGGAGCGGGCCCGCGACCCGGCCGCTCAAGCCCGCCGCCGACGAGCCGGCCGTCCGCGAGAGCACGTCGTCGCTGATCGCGGCCGTGCCGCTCTTCCTCGTCGCCGTGGCCACCGTCGTGGTGCTCCTGCGCGTGATCAGCGGCGGGGTGCAGGGGCCGCCGGCGGTCCTGGCCTCGGTGTGCGCGTCGATCGTCGCCGTCCTGCTGGTACGCCTGTTCGTGACGCTGCTGGAGACCGGGCGGCTGCGGAGCCTGCTCCACCTCGGCGAGCGGCAGTTGCACGACCTCGCCGAGAGCGCGGGCGACGTGGTCCTGCTGTGCGACTACGACGGCGTGGTGCGGCAGATCGGCGAGGGCGTCGAGATCACCTACGGCTACCGCCCCGACGACCTGGTCGGCGGGAGGATCTTCGACTACATCCACCCCGAGGACGTGCCGGGGATCCAGGCGGCGCTGAGCGCGATGAGCCTGGAGGAGGAGGCCGAAGAAGGGCCGGGCGCGTGCATGGTCGCCTGCCGGGTCCGGGCCTCCGACGGGACCTGGCGACCGGCCGAGTCGGTGGCCACCCGGCACGTGCGCGGCGAGGACCTGCTGCTCGTCACCACCCGCGACATCAGCGACCAGGAGGCCCTGCGCAGCCAGGTCGCCCACCTGACCTTCCACGACGGCGTCACCGGCCTGCCCAACCGGGCCTACTTCGAGGAGCGCACCCGCGAGGTGCTGGCCCGTCCGGGCGCGAGCAACGTCGCGGTGGTCTTCCTGGACCTCGACGGCTTCACCGCGGTGAACGACTCGGTGGGTCACGCCAGCGGCGACTACCTGCTCGGCCAGGCGGCCCGCAGGCTGCGCGCCACCGTACGCGCCGACGACACCCTGGCGCGCTGGGGCGGCGACGAGTTCGCGGTGCTGCTGGAGGCGCCGGTCGACGCCCAGACGGCGGTCGACCTGGCCGAACGGCTGGTCCGCACGGTCTCGTCCGAGCCGTTCCGGGTGGCCGACCGCGACATCGCGCTGACCGCGAGCGTCGGGGTGGCCTTCGCCGCCGACGACGTCTCCTCCGCCGACCTGATCCGCAACGCCGACGTGGCGATGGCCAGGGCCAAGGAGCTGGGCGGGCGCAGGGTCGAGGTGTTCGCCGCGCACATGCACGCCGACGTGGTACGACGCCTGGAGCTCGCCGCCGACCTGCAGCGGGCCCTGCTGGAGAACCAGTTCGCGATCGAGTACCAGCCGGTGGTCGACCTGGCCACCTCGCGCGTCACCGCCGTCGAGGCGCTGGTGCGCTGGTGCAGGGGCGGCGAGTTCGTCCCGCCGGAGCAGTTCCTCGGCCCGGCCGAGGACACCGGCCTGATCGTCCCGCTGAGCGAGTGGATCCTGCGCGAGTCCTGCCGGGAGGTGGCCACCTGGCGCGCCTCCGCCTGGGAGATCGGGCTCTCGCTCAACCTGTCGGCCCGGCAGATCATGGCGCCGCGCTTCGTGGAGACCGTCGGGGCCGTCCTGGTCGAGACCGGGCTGCCGCCCAGCGCGCTCACCCTTGAGGTCATCGAGGAGATGCTGGTCGAGGACGCGGAGGAGATCATCACCCGCCTCTCGGAGCTGCGCGCCCTCGGGGTCCGGCTGGCCATCGACGACTTCGGCACCGGCTACGCCTCGCTGGCGTTCCTGCGGCAGCTCCCGGTCGACATGATCAAGATCGACCCGTCCTTCGTGTCCGGGCTCGGCCGTGACGAGACGCTGACCCTGCTCACCCGCACGATCGTGCGGCTCGGCCACGACCTGGGGCTGATCGTGGTCGCCGAGGGCATCGAGCGGCCCGAGCAGCTGGAACTGCTGCGCGAGATGGGCTGCACCCGGGGCCAGGGGTTCCTGGTGGCGCGCCCGATGGCCGCGCGCGGCGTCGACTCGCTGATGCGCACCAGCCTCTCCAGCCTCGGCACTCCCGCGTGATTCGCATCTCGGACTCTGAGATATGTGTCCCATGAATTTGACGCGGGGGTACCCCGTCGGCCATGGTGGAGCCATGCAGCTTCACCGTGGGATTCTCGTAGTACTTCGCCGGCGCGCTGGTCGCTGAGCCGAGTACTCCCGACCCGCGCGCCGCCCCAGCTCCGCCGTCCAGGCGGAATGGGGCATTTTTTATGCCATCAGCATGCTCAGCCACAAGGAACGAGCCGATGACCGAACAGATGACAGGAGCCCAGGCCCTCGTGAGGGCGCTGGAGCACGTCGGGGTCGACACTGTGTTCGGGATCCCGGGCGGCGCGATTCTCCCCGCCTACGATCCTCTCTACGACTCGGTCAAGATCCGGCACGTGCTCGTACGGCACGAGCAGGGCGCGGGTCACGCGGCCCAGGGTTACGCGCAGGCCACGGGCAGGGTCGGGGTCTGCATGGCCACCAGCGGTCCCGGCGCGACCAACCTGGTCACCCCGATCGCCGACGCGTACATGGACTCGGTCCCGATGGTCGCGATCACCGGCCAGGTGGCCAGCAACGCCATCGGCACGGACGCCTTCCAGGAAGCCGACATCTCCGGCATCACCATGCCGATCACGAAGCACAATTTCCTGGTCACCGATGCGGACGACATCCCCAGGACGATCGTGGAGGCGTTCCACATCGCCTCGACCGGGCGTCCGGGGCCGGTGCTGGTCGACATCGCCAAGGACGCGCTCCAGTCGAGGACGACCTTTCAGTGGCCGGTCGTCATGCAGCTGCCGGGCTACCGTCCGGTGACCCGGCCGCACTCCAAGCAGATCCGCGAGGCGGCGAAGCTGATCGCCGAGGCCAGGCGGCCCGTCCTCTACGTGGGCGGCGGCGTGCACCGGGCGGGGGCGTCGGCGCAGCTGCTGGAGTTCGCCGAGCTGACCGGCATCCCGGTGGTCACCACCCTGATGGCGCGGGGCACCTTCCCCGACAGCCACCCGCAGCACATGGGCATGCCCGGCATGCACGGGTCGGTGTCGGCGGTCGGCGCGCTGCAGAAATCCGACCTGATCATCGGGCTCGGCGTCCGCTTCGACGACCGCGTCACCGGCCAGCTGTCCACCTTCGCGCCGCACGCGAAGGTCGTCCACGCCGACATCGACCCGGCGGAGATCTCCAAGAACCGGCACGCCGACGTCCCGATCGTGGGCGACTGCAAGGAGGTCATCTCCGACCTGATCGGCGCGGTGCGCAACGAGGAGCGCAAGGGCGACTACAGCGAGTGGTGGACGGCGCTCAACGCCTACAAGGCGACCTACCCGCTGGGCTACACCGAGTTCGAGGACGGCTCCCTCGCCCCGCAGTACGTCATGGAGCGGCTCGGCTCGCTGGTCGGCCCGGACGCGATCTACACCGCGGGCGTCGGCCAGCACCAGATGTGGGCCGCGCAGTTCATCGGCTACGAGAACCCCGGCACGTTCATCAACTCCGGCGGCGCGGGCACGATGGGCTTCGCCGTCCCGGCGGCGATGGGGGCGAAGATGGGCCGCCCGGACAGCACGGTGTGGGCCATCGACGGCGACGGCTGCTTCCAGATGACCAACCAGGAGCTCGCCACCTGCACGATCGAGGGCGTGCCGATCAAGGTCGCCGTCATCAACAACGGTAACCTTGGCATGGTCAGGCAGTGGCAGACGCTGTTCTACAACCAGCGTTACTCCAACACCGACCTGCAGACGGTCCGCCGGATCCCCGACTTCGTCAAGCTCGCCGAGGCGTACGGTTGCGTGGGGCTGCGGTGCGAGCGTCCGGAGGACGTGGACGCGACGATCAAGAAGGCCATGGAGATCAACGACGTGCCTGTGGTCGTCGACTTCGTGGTGCACCAGGACGCCATGGTGTGGCCGATGGTCGCGGCCGGTACCAGCAACGACGAGATCAAGTTCGCGCGCGACATGGCGCCCGTCTGGGACAGCGAGGACTAGGCATGAGCAGGCACACGCTCTCCGTGCTGGTGGAGAACAAGCCGGGCGTGCTCGCGCGCGTCGCGGCGCTGTTCAGCCGCAGAGGGTTCAACATCGACTCGCTGGCGGTGGGGCCGACCGAGCACGCGGACATCTCCAGGATGACCATCGTGGTCAACGTCGCCGACCTGCCGCTGGAGCAGGTCACCAAGCAGCTCAACAAGCTCGTCAACGTGCTGAAGATCGTGGAGCTCGACCCGGCGCAGTCGGTGCAGCGCGAGCTCACGCTGATCAAGGTGCGGGCCGACGCGGAGAACCGTTCCAGCGTGCTGGAGCTGGTCAACCTGTTCCGGGCACGCTGCGTCGACGTCTCCTCGGACGCGGTGACCATCGAGGTCACCGGCACGCCGGACAAGCTGCAGGCCTTCATCAAGGTCCTGGAGCCGTTCGGCATCAAGGAGCTTGTCCAGTCGGGCATGGTGGCCATCGGCCGCGGCGCCCGTTCCATCACCGACCGTTCTCTCCGGGCCCTGGACCGGACCGCGTAACGCGTACGAGAAACCCGAAAGGTTAAGCAAGTGACTGAGATCTTCTACGACGACCAGGCCGACCTGTCGATCATCCAGGGCCGGCACGTCGCCGTCCTGGGATACGGCAGCCAGGGCCACGCCCACGCGCTCTCGCTGCGTGACTCCGGCGTGGACGTCAGGGTCGGCCTGCCCGAGGGTTCCAAGAGCCGGGAGAAGGCGGAGGCCGACGGCCTGCGCGTGCTCACGCCCTCGGAGGCCGTCGAAGAGGCCGACCTGACCATGATCCTCGCGCCGGACCACATCCAGCGCCACCTGTACGCCGACCACGTGGCCCCGAACCTCGTCGAGGGCGACGCGCTCTTCTTCGGGCACGGCCTCAACATCCGCTACGGCCTCATCGAGGCGCCCGAGGGTGTGGACGTGGCCATGGTCGCCCCCAAGGGTCCCGGTCACCTCGTGCGCCGCCAGTACACGGCGGGCCGCGGCGTGCCGTGTCTCGTCGCGGTGGAGAAGGACGCCAGCGGAAACGCCCTGGAGCTCGCGCTGTCGTACGCCAAGGGCATCGGCGGCACCCGCGCCGGGGCGCTGAAGACCACCTTCAAGGAGGAGACCGAGACCGACCTGTTCGGCGAGCAGGCCGTGCTGTGCGGCGGCGTGTCCGAGTTGATCAAGGTCGGTTTCGAGACGCTGATCGAGGCGGGCTACCAGCCCGAGGTCGCCTACTTCGAGTGCCTGCACGAGATGAAGCTGATCGTCGACCTGATGTACGAGGGCGGCATCTCGAAGATGTACTGGTCGGTCTCCGACACCGCCGAGTACGGCGGCTACTCCCGCGGCCCGCGCATCGTGACGCCGGAGACGAAGAAGGAGATGCAGCGCATCCTCGCCGAGATCCAGTCCGGCGAGTTCGCCAAGGAGCTGGTGGAGGAGTTCGACGGCGGCCAGAAGAAGTTCACCGCCTACCGCGAGGAGATCGCCGAGCACCCGATCGAGAAGACCGGCGCCAAGCTCCGCCCGATGATGAGCTGGCTCAAGTAACGGCGTTCGGATCCAAGGCGCTCGCACCCACCGCGCTCGGATCCAGGGCGCTCGGGCTCGTTGAGCTCGGGCCCACCGCGCCCGGATCCGTGGTGTTCGGGTTCGAGCGCCTCGGATCCACGGCGCCGGGGTTCCCGGCGCCCGGTTCGCGGCGTTCGGGCCACAGCGGTCAGGTGGCCGCGCCCGGATGAGACAGATGAGACAACGGCCCGTGCCCTCCGCGACGTGAAAGCGTCGCGGAGGGCACGGGCCGTTCTGTCACCCGGGTGCCGCCGGCCGTCCGGCGGCCCGGTCGTCCGTGGCTAGTGCCTGGCGAAGTTCTGGGTCCAGTAGATGCCCTGGGGGCTGTTGGCCACGCCCACCCCGAGGTGGGTGTAGGCGCAGTTCACGATGTTGGCGCGGTGACCCGGGCTGTTCATCCAGCCGGTGACCACCTCGGCCGGGGTGCGCTGACCCCTGGCGATGTTCTCGGCCCAGGCCCGCATCGGGCTGAAGCCGCTCGCCCTGATCCGGGCGGTCATGTCACGGCCGTCCTGCGAGGTGTGGCTGAAGTAGTTCTTGGCCGCCATGTCGTCCGAGTGGCCCTGCGCGGCCGAGCGCAGCTGCGGGTCGGAGACGAGCGGGCCGCACCCGTTCTTCTGCCGCTCGACGTTGGTCAGGCGCACCACCTCCTCGGACTGGGAGGATCCCGGGTTGGAGCCGGGGGGCGTGGTGGGCGGCGTGCTGGGGGAGGTGCTGGCCGAGGGGGTCGGCTTCGGGGTCGGCGAGGTGCTGCCGGTCGGCGTGGGGGTGGGGGTCGGGGTACCGGTGGGGGAGCAGTTGAGCCTGACGGCCTTGGAGCGGCCGATGTTGCCCCGGTAGTCGGTGACGACGGCGTAGTAGACACCGGGGGCGCAACGCAGCTTCACCGTCACCCGCCCGTTGGTGCCCTTGCGGGACGCGCTCTTGACGATCGGGTCGTTCCCGGGCACGGCGCGCTTGATACGGACGCGGACCAGGGCGGTGTCGTCGCAGCCCAGCCGCGCGGCGGAGGCCTGGATCCGTCCGGCGGGGGTGACGTACGGCTTGGCGGCGTACACGCGGCACTCGGCCTGGGGAGCGGCCGCGGCGTGAGCCGTGGCGATCGGCGTGCTGAGGGCCGCCAGGCTCCCGAGGCAGAGCAGCGCCCCTAGCGGTCTACGCATGTCGGTTCCTCCAGTTGGTTAGACGCTGGACGACTCCGCATTCTGTCGGGGACGGATCGGTCTTGTCAGCAAATTCCGGACATTAACTGTGGGCCCCAGGTAAACCAGAGTGGTCGCAGAGGCGTCTGGGGCCACCGGTGTCCGGGCTCGCGCTACGGCCCCCTTAATCCGGATATTTCCTGCTATAGGGGCCCTGAGCTGGACATACGTCGTTATCAACGAGAGACGTTCCGCTGGATCGCGCGGGCCGGAGGAGGGCCGCGCCCGCCCGGAGTCTCGGCCGGGAGGAGCCGAAATATTCTCGTCTTTCGGCGGACCGCTCTGCCTCAGGGCCTACCGGGCGCCCGACCCGCTGCGATTGAATGTGGCATGGTCTCCCCGGCGCCCTCTCTCGCCGTCGTCACAGTGCCGCGCGGCGTGCGCGTCGGCTATGGTGTCGGCTCAATCTGCACCGCCACCTTCTCCACGGTCCCCGGACTGCTGCTGCTGTTCTACATGACGAACATGCTGGCGGTTCCCGCCTGGCTCGCCGGCGTGGTGGTCTTCCTGCCCAAGCTCTGGGACATGTTCATCAACCCCTGGGTGGGCCAGCGCTCCGACCGGACGGTCTCCCGCTTCGGCGCCCGGCGCCCGTGGATGCTCCTGGGCGCGGTCACCCTGCCGGTGACGTTCGCCCTCACCTTCGCTGGCCCCCCTCTCACCGGTGTCTCCGCCGCCCTGTACGTCGCCTTCTTCTACTTCCTCACCGCGACGGCCTACGCCTTCTACGAGGTCCCGTACAAGGCGATGCCCGCGGAGATGACCGACGACTACCACGAGCGCTCCTCACTCCTGCAGTGGAAGATGGTCTTCGTCGGCCTGGGGATCCTGCTCGCCGGGGCGGGCGCGCCGGCGATCGCGGGCAACGACGTCGCCGGTCACCGGACCATGGGGATGATCATCGGCGTCGTGCTGCTGCTGTCGATGCTCGCCTCCTTCTTCGGTACGGCAAGCGCCCCGGTGATCGCGCGGGCCGAGGCGGAGCCGTCGATCGCCGCCCAGTTCACCGCGGCCCGCTCGAACAAGACGTTCATGGTGCTGCTCGGCTTCAGCTGCGCCCAGATGTTCTCGGCCGGTGTCATGCTGGCCGGCGCCCCGTACTTCGCCACCTATACCCTGGGCGACCCGGGGGCGACGACCACGCTCTTCCTGGGCATCGTCGGCCCGCTGCTGATCACCATGCCACTCTGGGTCTGGCTGTCCAAGCGCTACGACAAGCGCGGCGCGATGATCCTGTCGTCGGCGCTGTTCCTGGTGGGCACCGCGGCGATGTTCTTCTCGGGCTCGCTCGGTTCGGCGTACGCGCACGCGTGCGTGCTCCTCGTCGGCATCGGCTACGCGGGGTTCCAGCTGCTGCAGTTCTCGATGCTCTCCGACGTGATCGTCCATGACGCGCTGGTCACCGGCAAGCGCCGGGCCGGGGTGTTCACCGGACTCTGGACGGCCGCGGAGACCGTGGTCTTCGCGTTCGGCGCGCTCGTGCTCGGCTGGCTGCTGGCCGCGACCGGTTTCGTCGAGTCCGACCCCTCCAACCCCGTCGCGCAGGTCACGTCGGCGACCACGGCGGTGCTGTACGGCACGACGCTGCTGCCCGCGGTCCTGATGGCGGTCAGCATCCTGCTGATCACGCGCTACACCCTGACGGCCGCGCAGATCAAGGAGGCCCAGGACGCCGCCGCCGAGACCGCGACCGGCGTCGCCGAGGCCAAGGAGGGCTGAGGCTGCTCCCGTCCGGATCCCGCGCCACGTCCCAGGCGACCGTGGCGCGGTCCGGAACGACCGTGACGCGGGGCGGAACGACCTGGGCGTGGCTCGGAACGTCGTGGGCGCGGCCGGTCAGAGCATCTGAGGTGTGATCATCAGGAAGCCGCAGTCGCCGAAGGAGACGACGTCGCCCGGCCTGACCTTGGCCGGGCCGACCAGGCGCCAGTCGTTCAGCCGGGTGCCGTTCAGCGAGCCGAGGTCGACCAGGACCCAGCCCTCCTCGTCCCGGCGCAGCTCGGCGTGCACCCGTGAGACGGTCAGGTCGGCGAGGACCAGGTCGCAGGCGGAGCCGCGGCCCACCACGTAGCGGGTCCTGCCGTCGCCGGGCAGCGCGAGCCGGGGCAGCCTGGGGCGCCGCCAGGCCGACTCCACACGCTTGGTGAAGTCGGAGGCCGAGGCGACGGCTTCGGTGACCATGCGGCGCAACCGGCCGCGTTGCGGCAGGTCGGCGACCAGGTTGTCGAGCTCGCCCTGGTTGCGCGCACGCAGGGCCATGTCGACACGGCCAAGGAAGGTGTCGTGCGACAGGCGCCCCTCGACGGCACGGTCACGCAGCTCGTTGATCGCGCGATCGCGGTCCCCGTCGGAGGCGCGGGCCGGGGGGTGCGTCGAGCTCATCCTCCGAGTATCGGCCCCAGGGGCGGAACCTGTCCAGAATATGCAGATCTCTTGCCCGTTGGATACTGAGTATGCATACTCAGTATCCATGGCGATCCGACAGGGGCTCCTGGCCCTGCTGAGTCAGGGGCCTCGCTACGGCTACCAGTTGCGTGCCGAGTTCGAGGCGTCGACGGGGGCGACCTGGCCGCTCAACATCGGCCAGGTCTACACGACGCTCTCCCGCCTGGAACGCGACGGCCTGGTGAGCCCCGGCGAGCAGGACGAGCAGGGCCGGGTCGTCTACTCGATCACCGAGGCCGGTCGGGCCGAGATGGAGCGATGGTTCGGCACCCCCGTCGCCCAGTCGGACCGGCCTCGGGACGAGCTGGTCATCAAGCTCGCCCTGGCGGTCACCGCCGTCACGGACGTGCGGCCGATCATCCAGGCCCAGCGCACCGCGACCATGCGCACGCTGCAGGCGTTCGTCCGCGCCAGGCACGCGAGCGCCGAGAACCCCGCCCAGCGGCTGGTGCTCGACTCGATGATCTTCCAGGCCGAGGCCGAGCAACGCTGGCTCGACCACTGCGAGGCCGTGCTCACGGCCGCCACCCGGCCACAAGGACCCGCGGACGCGGAACACCTCACCACGGATGTCCCGACCCCGGAGCACCCGAACGCATAAGCCCCGAACCAGAAACACCCGGCCACGGAATACCCGGCCACGGAGCACCCAGCCACGAGATCCCCACGCGCGTGATCTCCCGACACGTGATCCCCAGACGCAGGAGACGGACAGTTGACACCCTCCCCACGACCAGAGCCACGACTGCAGCCACGGCCACGGCCACGGCCGCACCCGGGAACCCGCACGCCGGAGGTACCCAGATGACCCCCGACCCGGTCGTACGGCTCGCGGACGTGACCCGCACGCACGGCGACGGGCCGCAGACCGTGGCGGCGCTGCGCGGGGTGAGCCTCGACGTCGGCGCCGGAGAGCTCGTCGCGGTGATGGGCCCCTCGGGGTCCGGCAAGTCCACCCTGCTCAACCTCGCCGGGGGCCTCGACCTGCCCACCTCCGGCTCCGTGGTCGTGGAGGGCACGCCGCTGGCGAGCCTGCCGGCCGGGGAACTGGCCGGGCTCCGGCGCAGGCACGTGGGCTACGTCTTCCAGGACCTCAACCTGATCCCGTCGCTCACCGCGCTGGAGAACGTGACCCTCCCGCGCGAGCTGGACGGGATCGCCTTCAGGAACGCCCGTCGCGAGGCGGAGCAGGTGCTCACGGAGGTCGGTCTCGGCGAGGTCGCCGACCGCTTCCCCGACGAGATCTCCGGCGGCCAGCGCCAGCGGGTCGCCATCGCCCGCGCGTTGGTGGGGGAGCGGCGGCTGATCCTGGCCGACGAGCCCACCGGCGCGCTCGACACCCCGACCGGCGACGACATCCTCCGGCTCCTGCGCACCCGCTGCGACGCGGGAGCCGCCGTGCTGCTCGTCACCCACGAACCTCGCTACGCCGCCTGGGCCGACCGCGTGATCTTCCTGCGCGACGGCGAGATCGCCGACTCCACCGCCGCCCCTCTGGAGAGTGCCCGATGAGCGAGCGACCGGACCCACCGAGCGCACCCGCGGATCTCCGACAAGAGGATCTCCGACGGCGAGCAGGAGCGCCCGAGTGAGCGCGATCCTCGCCGCCCTGCGCCTCTCCCGCCGGGAGATCGGGCGGGCCAGGGGACGCAGCGCGCTCATCATGGTCATGATCGGCCTGCCGGTCATGCTCCTCACGGCGGGCCTGACCTGGCAGGCCACCGGGGACGTCACGCTCAGGGAGGGGCTGGACTGGAACATCGGAACGGCCGACGCGCACGTACGGGGCACGGCCTTCGACAGGCCGGTGCGGCAGGGCGTCGACGCCGAGAACTTCCGCCTGAAGGGCCGCGGCTTAGAGCAGCGAGCCCTCACGGAACGGGAGGTCCTCACCCTGTTCGGGCCGGGCAGCCGCGCGGTCCCCCTGCGCGGCCTCTGGACCGGTTACGAGACTTCCGGCGCCTACCGGGAGGCCGACCTCTGGGAGATCGACCTGCACGACCCGATCACCGCGGGCATGTACACGCTCCGGTCAGGGCGCCTGCCACGAGTGGCGGGGGAGGTCGTGGTGAGCGCCGGGCTGAGGCTGCGGGAAGGGAGAACCCTGACCCCGGCCGGTACGAGCACCGTCGTCACCGTGGTCGGCGTCGTCGAGTCCGGGCGCGCGCCGGAAAACCTTGAGATCGTCGCGCCCCCGGGAACCGTGTTCGACGACACCGGGAAGGTCGGTACGAGCTGGCTCGTCGACACTCCCGCCCCCGTCTCCTGGCAGCGGGTTCGCGAGATCAACCAGCATGGTGTCAGGGTCCTCTCGCGAGCGGTGGTCAACGATCCGCCTCCCGCGGGTGACGGCCCGAGGGATCCGCTCCCCTACGGGTCGGCGCAGGCCTCCGAGGTCGTGATGGTCGCCCTCGGCGCGGTCGTCGTCGTGCTGGAGGTCGTCTTCCTGGCCGGACCGGCGTTCGCCGTCGGCATCCGGCGACGCCGGCGCGAGCTCGCGCTGATCGCCGCGCAGGGCGCCTCACCCCGCCACCTGCGCGGCGTCGTCCTCGCGGACGGGCTCACCCTCGGGCTCGCGGCCTCCCTGCTCGGAGCCGCTGGGGGGATCGGGATCGGCGCGGCCGTCGCGCCGTTCGCCCACCGCGGCCCCCTGGAGGTGCCCGTCGGCCTGATCGCGCTCGCCGTGCTCCTGGGGGTGGTGAGCGCGCTGCTCGCGGCGATCGTCCCCGCCGTCCAGGCGTCGCGGGCCGACGTGGCGGAGGTGCTGGCCGGCCGCCGGGGCCGGGCGAGGGAACGCCGTGGCCTGCCGGTGCTGGGCGTGGCGCTCCTGGTGGTGGCGATGGCGTTCGTCCTTCTCGGTGCCGCCTTCGCGAGGCGGTGGGTGCAGTACGGGGCGTGGCAGCCGGTCAGTTTGCTGCTGGGCGCGGTGCTCGGGCAGCTCGGGCTCGTCCTGCTGACGCCGTGGCTGGTCGGCGTCGCCGCGCGCCTGGCCGCGCGGTCGCCGCTGCCGTTCCGGATGGCCGCCAGGGACGCCGTGCGCAACAGTGGCCGCACGGCCCCCGCCGTGGCCGCGGTGCTCGTCGCGACCGCCGTCTTCGCCACCGCGGCGGTGATGGTCTCCAGCCAGACCGCCCTGGTGCGAGAGCACTACCTGCCCCAGTACGTGAGGGGGAGCACCGTCGTGTCCTCCTACGCGCCCGAACCCGCGGCCTGGCGGGAGATCAGGAGAGTCGTCACCTCCGCCCTGCCCGGAGTGCCGCTGATCGAGGCGGGAAGGCTCGCCGGGCCGGACTCGCAACCCGTCAACGTCGTGGTCCAGCCCGGCTGCGGGAGAAATTGCGAGGCGTTCCTCTCCCGCGCGTCGTTCCACCCCCCGCCGGTGGGCGGTGCCGACCTGGTCCGCTATTTCCTGCGTGGCCCCGACCCCGCCGCCGAGGCCGCTCTCGCCGAGGGCAAGGCGGTGGTGTTCGACCCGAGGGTGTTGCGCGAGGGGAAGCTGGTCTTCACGACCAAGATCACGAAACGCGTCACGCACTCGGTGCCCGCCGTCGTCCGGCGGCCCCGGGGCGAGCCGCTGGTGACCGCGGTACTCCCCGTCTCACTGGCGGCCGAGCTGGGCCTCACCGTCGATTACAACACCCTCATCGCCGATCCGGCCGCGGTGAGCACGACGCCGCAGCAGGAGGAGCGGCTGCACGCCGCCGTCCGGGAGGTCAACTCCACCACCGCCGCCGAGGTCGAGCGGGGTTTCCGTGACGACGACACGGCGACGCTCCTCGCCTTCGCCGCCGCCGCGGCGGTCCTCGTTCTCGGGGGTACGTTCGCGGCGACCGGCCTCGCGGTGGCGGAGGGGCGCCCCGACCGGGCCACGCTGGCGGCGGTGGGGGCGGCGGGCCGCGTCCAGCGCCTTCTCGTCGCCGGACAGGCCGCGTTCGTCTCCGGCCTGGGGGTGGGAGCGGGGATGTTCGTCGGGCTGGTCGCCGGGGTGGCGAGCGTCCTCGGCAGGTTCTACCGACAATGGGCTCCCGGGAGCACGGCGATGGACAGGGTGCCGCCCGACCTGGTCACCTTCGCGGTCGACGCGCCCTGGCTCCTGCTGGGAGGCGTGCTGGTCGGCCTGCCCCTGCTGACCGCGCTGCTGGCCGGATCGTGCGTCCGGACGAGGGTGGTGCTCACCCGCCGCCTGACCTGACCCGCCGTTCCGGGCCTGCCCGGACGTCGCCCGGCGCTCCGCGGGCGGCCGGGCAGGGCGCGGGTGTCACCCCCGCGCCCCGCCCGGCCGGTCGGAGCGCTCAGTCGGTGACGTCGGCGCAGACCACGTGGGCGCCCAGCTCGACCATCCGCTGCTCGCTGCGCGCGTCGGCGACCCTGGCCATCAGGATCGGCGCCTCGCTCGCGGCGAGCTGCGGCAGCCGGGCCCGTACCCCGCGATGGATGTCCCTGACCACGTCCTCGGCCGCCGACATGTGCACCTTCACGTGCAGCATGATTCCCGGTGCGCCCGAGGAGGTGCTGGCCTCGGAGATCCACACGTGGTGGACGAGCGGGTAGTCCATGAGCAGCTGCGAGATCGCGGCGCGCAGCGCGGGCAGGATCGGGTGGTCGCACCGGCGGTATCCCGGGTCCACCATCTGCATCGGGCCCGACAGGTGCGGCCGGGGCGCCGGGATCCACGGCTGGGAGGGCGCGGCGGGCACCGGCGCTCTCGGCGGGCGCGCGGGCGCGGGACGCGAGACCGTCGCCATCGCCCCGGTCGCGTACGCCGTCGGCGCCGTGCTCGACAGCGCGGGCGTGGGGCCGCTGCGCGTCGAGAGCAGGTAGCGCTGGAGATCCTCGATCGGCACGGCCGCGGCGGCCGGACCCGCCGCGTCGATCACGATCTCCCGCACGCCGGTGACGCGCTGGATGTCGAGGATGGTGTCGGCGTCGCACGCCGACAGCGAGTGGCTGCCACGGTGCCGCGCGTAGGTGTCCGCCGAGGTGTATCCGAGCAGGACACGATCACCGGCCTGGGTCGTGCCGAGCACGACGGAGCGGTCGGGTCGCACGGCAACCAGGAGTCCCCATTCGGCCAGCGCCGCGAGCAGCCGGTGCGGATCGCCGTGCTGCGCGAGCACGTTGCCGAGAGCGGGGTTCCCGATGCTCATATGAGGAACGATAGGTAGTGGACCACGGCTTATCAGGGTAATCGCGAAGTTTTCCTGGGATCAATACCAACTTGAATTTTGGGCGCATGAGATCTGTCAAGAACGGGTAACCGCCTCCTGTGTCCCCAGCTTCCCTCACGTCCCACCAGCCGCCCCGAAACCTGCGGGAGGCTCCGGGAGCCGCCGGGAGGCTCCCAGGGCGGCGCGAAGCGTCTCGGATCGCGGGACACTCGTGAACGCGTTCACAAGCGCCGATAGACTACGTGAGGTCCGTGCACCCCTCACCGTCTAGTAAGGATCCAGCCTGTGAACAAGCCCGTCGTACTGGTCGCTGAGGAACTTTCCGAGGCCGGTCTCGCGGTTCTGGGCGCGGACTTCGAAGTCCGCCACACCGACGGCGCCGACCGTGCCCAGTTCCTGCCCGCCCTCGCCGACGTGGACGCGCTCATCGTGCGCAGCGCCACGCAGGTCGACGCCGAGGCGATCGCCAACGCTCCCCGGCTCCGCGTCGTCGCCCGCGCCGGCGTCGGCCTGGACAACGTCGACGTGGAGGCCGCCACCAAGGCCGGTGTCATGGTCGTCAACGCGCCGACCTCCAACATCACCAGCGCCGCCGAGCACACCGTCGCCCTGATCCTCGCCTCCGCCCGCAACGTCGCCCAGGCGCACTCCGCGCTCAAGGGCGGCGAGTGGAAGCGCTCGAAGTACACCGGCGTGGAGCTCGACGAGAAGGTCGTCGCGATCCTCGGCCTCGGCAAGATCGGGCAGCTGGTCGCGCAGCGCCTCCAGCCGTTCGGCGTCGAGCTGATCGCCTACGACCCCTACCTGCAGCCGGCCCGCGCCGCGCAGATGGGCGTCCGGCTGGTCTCGCTGGAGGAGGCCCTGAGCGAGGCCGACTTCATCACCGTGCACCTGCCCAAGTCCAAGGAGACCATCGGCCTCATCGGTGAGCGGGAGCTCCACACGGTCAAGCCGAACGTCCGCCTCATCAACGTCGCCCGCGGCGGCATCATCGACGAGAACGCCCTCTATTCCGCGATCAAGGAGGGCCGCGTCGCCGGCGCCGGCATCGACGTGTTCCCGAAGGAGCCGGTCACCGACAGCCCGCTCTTCGAGCTCGACCAGGTCGTCGTCACCCCGCACCTGGGCGCCTCCACCCACGAGGCCCAGGAGAAGGCCGGCACCCAGGTCGCGCGCAGCGTGAAGCTCGCGCTCGCCGGGGAGTTCGTGCCGGACGCGGTCAACGTCCAGGGCGGCGCCGTCGCCGAGGACGTCAAGCCGGGCCTGCCGCTGGCCGAGAAGCTCGGCCGGGTGTTCACCGCCCTCGCGGGCGAGGTCGCCACCAAGCTCGACGTCGAGGTGCGCGGCGAGATCGCCTCCCACGACGTGCGCGTGCTGGAGCTGGCCGCGCTCAAGGGCGTCTTCACCGACGTCGTCGAGGACTCGGTCACCTACGTCAACGCCCCGCTGCTGGCCAAGGACCGCGGCGTGTCGGTCGAGCTGGTCACCAGCTCCGAGAGCCCCGACTGGCGCAACGTCGTGACGGTCCGCGGCGTCCTCGCCGACGGCCGCGCGGTCTCGGTCTCCGGCACCCTGTCCGGGCCGAGGCAGATCACGAAGATCGTCGAGGTCAACGGCTACCAGATGGAGATCGAGCCGACCGACCACCTGTCGTTCTTCACCTACACCGACCGGCCCGGCATCGTCGGCGTGGTCGGCCGCATCCTCGGCGACCACTCGATCAACATCGCCTCGATGCAGGTGGCCCGTGACGTCAAGGGCGGCAAGGCGCTCATCGCGCTCACCGTCGACACCGCCATCCCGGCCGAGGTGATCGACCAGATCGGCACGGAGATCGGCGCCGACAGCGGCCGCTCGGTCGACCTGGCCGACTAGCCGTCCCGCCGATGTGGCCGCCGTCCCGGAGACCGGGGCGGCGGCCACAGCTCGTCTCAGCATGTGAGAAGTGTGTACGCCGGGCGAGACGCTGTTCCCGTGGCCAGGTAGCCTGGAATGAAATGCGCCAGGTTCTCGTAATTCCTACCTGCCGCGGCGAGGCCTGACAGGGGCAGGCCGGCGACTCGCCGCGGTGTCGTGGCGCGTGCCGGCTCCAAGCTCCCGTCGCCGATCCGTGATCCGGACCCGCGACATCAGGCCTGGTCGGAGTCCCGACCGGAGTCTCGACCACCTTCCTTGCTGGCATGCGAACGAGACGAGATTCGCCATGTACGACATGTATCCCTGGAACCGTCCCGACGAGACCGAGGACGAGGCCACCGACGCGCTCCAGACCGCTCTGGACCGCAGGGACAACGGTGGTGCCCCCACCCGCTGAACCCGCTCTCGCCGCCGCCGGGATCTTCACGGCCTCCCGGCGGTGATCCGCCGGCGTGTCTCATCCGCTGGTCACCGTTTCGGTCGCGAGCTCGACCCGCTTGGCCAGCTGAACCCCCTGCGGGTCGGGGCGCACCGCGCCGGCGAAGGACTCGCGGCGCCAGGAGTCGAGTTTCTCCTCCTTGACCACGTCGCCGGTCCTCGGGGCGTGGACCATGTAACCGGGCTTCGTGATCATGCCGACGTGACCGAGGCCGCTGAAGAAGACCAGGTCACCGGGCTTGAGATCCTTCCAGGCGATCTTCTTGGAGAAAGCGGCGTACTGGTCGTCGGTGACGCGGGGGAGCTTGATCCCGGCGGCGCCGTAGGCGCGGAGCACCAGGCCGGAGCAGTCGAAGCCGCCGTGGCCGGTGCCGCCCCAGACATAGGGCGTTCCACGCTTGGACATGGCCCACTTCACGGCTTTCTGCCAGGCGGGCTTGACGGCCACGGCCTTCAGCGCCTCTTTCAGCGCGGGGGTGTGGAGGGCGGCGGGGCCGGGGGCCGGGGGAGGGGAGGCGGCCAGGGCGGCGGTCGAGGTCGCGAACATCGCGGCGCCGGCGACGGCTACGGAGGCGGAGATGGACAGGACACGGGGGAGAACTGTGCCGGACAGGATGATTCCTTCCATAAGGCCGGCCGGGTGAGCTGTCGGGCTCGGGCGTGGAGGCCGCCCTACGGCGCGAGAACGCGCTGATTCGCCCCAAGGAATCCACCTGACGACGGCCGGGAACGCGCTCCGGGGGAGGAGCGAGCCGCCCGGCGCCAGGTAGATCCCGTAAAGAGTGGGTCCCCGGCTCCGTACGGGCCCGGTAAGGGGATGGCCCGTACGGATTAGGCAGTGATGTGAATGGGAGGACCATAACGAAACCTCACGAAACGGTCAATACCAAGCAAAGAAGGACAAAACGATCAAAAGTCCTGATGGGCGAATGTGTCCGGAGGGTGAGACCGGTGTTCGATCACCGAGACGGACCGGTAGGGTGCCTGCATGGATTCGCGTAACATTCGCCTGGCGGTCATCCCCGGGGACGGAATCGGGGTCGAGGTCGTCACCGAGGGGCTGAAGGTCCTCGAAGCGGTCGGCACGAAGGTGGAGACCACCACCTACGACCTCGGTGCCAAGCGCTACCACGAGACCGGCGAGACCCTGCCCGACCAGGTCCTCGACGAGCTGCGCGGATACGACGCGATCCTGCTCGGCGCGGTCGGCGACCCCAGCGTGCCCCCGGGCGTCCTGGAGCGCGACCTGCTGCTCAAGCTCCGCTTCCGGCTCGACCACTACGTGAACCTCCGCCCGGTCAAGCTCTTCCCCGGCGTCGAGACGCCGCTGGGCAGGGCCCGCCCCGAGGACATCGACATGATCGTCGTCCGCGAGGGCACCGAGGGCCCGTACGCCGGGGCGGGTGGCGTCATGCGCCGGGGCACCCCGCACGAGATCGCCACCCAGGAGTCGCTGAACACCGCGTACGGCGTCGAGCGCGTGGTGCGCTACGCCTTCGACAAGGCGCAGGGCCGCTCCCGCAGGAAGCTGACGCTGGTCCACAAGACCAACGTGCTCACCTACGCCGGTGACCTCTGGGCCCGCACCTTCGAGCGGGTCGGCCTGGAGTATCCCGACGTCCGGACCGACTACTGCCACGTCGACGCGGCCTCGATGTTCTTCGTCAGCCAGCCCGAGCGCTTCGACGTGATCGTCACCGACAACCTCTTCGGCGACATCCTCACCGACATCGGCGCGGCGGTCGCCGGTGGCATCGGCCTGGCGGCGAGCGGCAACGTCAACCCCGACCGCACCGCGCCGAGCATGTTCGAGCCGGTGCACGGCAGCGCCCCCGACATCGCGGGCCAGGGCAAGGCCGACCCGACCGCCACGGTCCTGTCGGTCGCGATGCTCCTCGACCACCTGGGCCTGGCCGACGAGGCCGCCAGGGTCGAGCGGGCCGTCGCCGACGACCTGGCCGAGCGGCCGATCGGCCGGGCCGGCCGGAGCACCCGCGAGATCGGCGACGACATCACCGCCCGAGTAGCCGGCTGAGGAAGCCGCCCTCCTCGACCCCGACGCGCCTGGCGGCTCATCCGAGCCGCCAGGTGCGTTTTTGTTTCTCCAGCACTGCCGGTTTTCGGCATGGATGGAGTAGTTTCCCGTTACCCGGTCCGACGCAGAATGGACCCAAGGGTAAGCCAGACACCAAGAGAAGGATCCGTGCGATGACCACCGCTCAGAAGCTCAGCTTCGACGTGCAGCTCTCCGACCACGCTCGCACCGCGGAAGAGCGCGAGCAGGTACTGGCGAGCCCGGGGTTCGGTCAGGTCTTCACCGACCACATGATCTCGATCGACTACACCGAGGGCCAGGGCTGGCACGACGCCAAGCTGGTGCCGTACGGCCCGCTCAGCCTCGACCCCGCGACGTCGGTCTTCCACTACGCGCAGGAGCTTTTCGAGGGGCTCAAGGCCTACCGCCAGGAGAACGGCTCGATCGTGACCTTCCGGCCGGAGGCCAACGCCGCGCGCTTCAACACCTCCGCGGCGCGGATGGCCATGCCCGAGCTGCCCGAGGAGACGTTCGTCGAGTCGCTGGAGCTGCTCGTCCAGACCGACCGCGAGTGGGTCCCGACCACGCCGGGACACAGCCTCTACCTGCGCCCCTTCATGATCGCGACGCAGCCGGCGCTCGGCGTGAACTACCCGTCCAGGACCTACAAGTACATGGTCATCGCCTCTCCGGCGGCGGCCTACTTCGGCGGGGGCAAGGCCGTCACCGTCTGGCTCTCCACCGAGTACACCCGCGCGGCCCCCGGCGGGACCGGCTTCGCCAAGTGCGGCGGCAACTACGCGGCGGCCTTCGTGGCCCAGCGCCAGGCCGTCGAGCAGGGCTGCGACCAGGTGGTCTGGCTCGACGCGAGCGAGCACCGCTACGTCGAGGAGATGGGCGGGATGAACCTGTTCTTCGTCTACGGCGACCGCCTGCTGACCCCGGCGCTCACCGGAACGCTCCTGCCCGGCATCACCCGCGACTCGATCCTCTCCTTCGCCTCCGACCTCGGCCTGCACGCCGAGGAGGGGCGCCTGTCGGTCGAGGAGTGGCAGCGCGGCTGCGAGACGGGTGAGCTCACCGAGGTCTTCGCCTGCGGCACCGCCGCGGTGGTCACCCCGGTCGGCTCGGTCAAGGGCGCCGACCGTGCCTGGACGATCGGCGACGGCACCCAGGGTCCCGTCACCTCGAAGATCCGCGAGGAACTCGTGGGCATCCAGTACGGGTCTCGCCCCGACCCGCACAGCTGGGTCCACAAGATCTGCTAGTCGCGCACGGGGTCCGTCGCCCCTGTGCCGAATCAGACCCGTACGGGATTCGTGGGTCCCGTACGAAGGAGGAGGTCCGTGGGGGCCGGTCGGCCGGAGTGCCGGCCGGTCCCCACGCGGAGGAGACCCGGTCCGCCATCCCGTGCCCCTGTGCGGGGCCTTCTTCCGGGCGGGGCTATCCCTCGATCAGCTTGCCGGTGTCGATCGTGAGGTCCCAGGGCGCGGGGAGCTCAAGGGTCTCTCCGAGGGTCACCTGGAGTTGCTGCTGGTATCCCCGCTCCCCGGGGTGGCTGAGGAGCCGGGCGAGATTCTGGGAGGCGTCGATCACTAGATAGAGCGGGACGCCCGCGATCGCGCAGTTCTCGGGCTTGGTGACGTGGTCGTCGTCCCGGCTGCTGGGGGAGACCACCTCCACGACGAGCAGCGTCTCTTCGGCGTGGACGTTCTCGTCGTCCCACATGCGGGGGAACTTGGGCACGACGAGGAGATCGGGCCGATAGCGATCTTTCTGGACGCCCAGGAAGAGTTTGACGTCGTAAACGGGGTGCCAGCCCTGGGCCGTGGCGAACGGGATGAGCTGGATCAGCAGCTGCAAAATGATCTTGGCGTGGTTGAGCGTCGGCAACTCCCTCACCACGATCCGGCCGTTGATGAGCTCGACCTTACGGTCGGGCCACTGATCGCAGGTCTTCTGGTAGTGCCGTTCGAGCTCCTGGTGGTTGGTGGACATGGGCTTCGCCTCGCGACGGTCCAGGGTCTTGGCCATGAGGTCATCCTTCCCTCCGCGCGAGCGGGCGCAACGTGTTTGTCACGTCACCCAAAGTAATCGAAAAGATTTCCGGGTGCTCGCGATTCGGGAAAGTTCTCGTCAGTGCTTTCGAATCATGGTGAGGCCGTCGGCGATGGGGAGCATGATCGAGGTGACCCGCTCGTCGGCGCTGACCATGTCGTTGAACTCGCGGATGTTCCTGACGGCCTCGTCGTCCCTGCTGGGGTCGGCGACGTGGCCGCTCCACAGGGTGTTGTCGACGAGGATCACCCCGCCGGGAGCCAGGCGCGACATGAGGATCTCGTAGTAGACGGGATAGTTGACCTTGTCGGCGTCGATGAACGCCAGGTCGACGGCCGGGTGCTCGGGAAGCTCGCGCAGCCGCTCGGCCGCTGGGCCGATCCTCAGCTCGATGCGGTCGGCGACCTCCGCCTTGGCCCAGTAGTTCCTGGCGATCGCCGTCCACTCCTCGCTCACGTCGAAGCAGGTGAGCCCGCCGCCGGGGGCGAGCCCGCGGGCCAGGCAGATGGAGGAGTAGCCGGTGAAGGTGCCCACCTCCACCGCGTTCCTGGCGCCGCCGAGCTGGGCGATCATGGTGAGGAAGCGCCCCTGGTCGGGGGAGATCTGCATCGACGCGTTGTTGCCGGTCAGCTCGCGGGTCTCGAGGGCGAGCGCGTCGAGGACGTCGTCGGGCTGGGTGGTGTGCGCGAGCAGATACTGCCCCACGGTGGGGTCGAGATAAGTCGCCTTCATGGGGCCCATTCTCGCCCGTGCCGGACGGCCGCGGGGGGTGATTCGGGTCGTGTCCGGGACTCGTCGGGGTCCTGTTTGAATCCTGTTCGGATCTCGCTCGGGTTTTGTTCAGATCTTGTCGCGTCGGCGCGCGGCTCGTGCCCGAGCCCGGGTGGTTCGGGTCCGGGCATGCGTCGTGGTTCGTGCCTGAGCCCGCATGGTCCGGGTCCGGGCCTGCGTGGTTCTGGTCCGGCCCGTGTCCGGGACCTGTCCGGGCTCGGGTCCGGCCCGTACCCGGAATCACGCCGGTAGATCTTTTCGGACCGTTCCGCAGTCCCGTCCGAACCCGGTTCCAAGCTTGAATCAGGCCCTGCTCCGGGCCTGTTCCCGGTCCTGCTCCGGTCCTGATCAGGGCCTGTCCTCGGGGTGCGCCGACACGCCGCGGGTCTCGGATCCTGAGATCGATGTGTCAGATGGTGTCGGCGTATGGCAGACTCCGAACCATCATGTTCTACGGTCTGCTCATTATCGGCAGGCGCGCTGGCTGAAAAGGGACACCGCCAGCGCGCAGACCTCTCACGTCCGTGAGGGGTCATTTTTGTTTCCAGAAGCCGGATGAGCGCGCGGCGAATCATCGAACCCGCGAAGGAGAACGAACGACATGGCCGACGATCGCTTCCACGTGTACGACACGACTCTGCGTGACGGTGCCCAGCAGGAGGGGCTCAACCTCACGGTGGCCGACAAGCTGACCATCGCGCGTCACCTGGACGGTCTGGGCGTCGGCTTCATCGAGGGAGGCTGGCCCGGCGCCAACCCCAAGGACACGGAATTCTTCAGGCGCGCCCAAACAGAGCTCGACCTGAAGCACGCGCAGCTCGCCGCGTTCGGCGCGACCCGCCGGGCAGGTGCGAAGGCAGCCGACGACCCGTTGGTGGCCGCACTGCGCGAATCCGGAGCGCCGGTCGTGACCCTTGTCGCCAAGAGTCACGACCGGCACGTGGAGCTGGCCCTCCGCACGACCCTCCAGGAGAACCTCGCGATGATCCGCGACACGGTCTCCCACCTTCGTGCGGAGGGCCAGAGGGTCTTCCTCGACGCCGAGCACTTCTTCGACGGCTACAAGTCCAACCCCGATTACGCGCTGGAGGTGCTGCGCACCGCCGCCGAGGCGGGAGCCTCGGTCATCGCGCTGTGCGACACCAACGGGGGCATGCTCCCCGACGAGCTGGCCGAGGTCGTGCACGCGGCCGTCGGGACGTCGGCCAGGATCGGCATCCACTGCCACGACGACACCGGCTGCGCGGTCGCCAACTCCCTCGCCGCGGTGAAGGCCGGGGCCACCCACGTGCAGGGCTGCGCCAACGGCTACGGCGAGCGCTCGGGCAACGCCAACCTGTTCACCGTGGTGGCCAACCTGCAGCTCAAGCGGGGGTTCGACCTCGTACCGAGGGAGGCGCTGGCCGACATGACCAGGATCGCCCACGCGATCACCGAGGTCACCAACGTCACCCCCAACTCCCACGCCCCCTACGTGGGCGTCTCCGCCTTCGCGCACAAGGCCGGGCTGCACGCCAGCGCGATCAAGGTCGACCCCAACCTCTACCAGCACATCGACCCCGCCGAGGTCGGCAACGACATGCGGATGCTCGTCTCCGACATGGCCGGACGCGCCTCGGTGGAGCTCAAGGGCCGCGAGCTGGGCTACGAGCTGGCCTCCGACACCTCGCGGGAGCTGGTGAACCGGGTCAAGGAGATGGAGTCGAAGGGCTACACCTTCGAGGCCGCCGACGCCTCCTTCGAACTCCTGCTCCGCGACACGGTCGCGGGCGAGCGCAGGCGTCACTTCCAGGTCGAGTCCTGGAGGGTGATCGTCGAGCAGGCCCGGGGCGGCGAGGTCGTCAGCGAGGCCACCGTGAAGCTGCACGCCAAGGGGGAGCGGATCGTCGCCACCGGCGAGGGCAACGGCCCGGTCAACGCCCTCGACCGGGCCGTGCGGCTGGGGCTGGAGCGGCTCTACCCCGAGCTGGCGGCGGTCGAGCTGATCGACTACAAGGTGCGCATCCTGGAGGGTACGCACGGCACCGACGCCGTCACGCGCGTACTGATCACCTCCAGCGACGCGGCCGGGGAGTGGTCCACGGTCGGCGTCGACGAGAACATCATCGAGGCCTCCTGGCAGGCGCTGGAGCAGGCCGTCACCTACGGCCTCCTGCGCGCGGGCCACACCGCCTGACGCGCCTGCGGTCTCCTGTACTCCTGTACGCGGGCCTGACGCGCCTGCCCCGGCCCGTGGTCAGGTCACCGGCCGTTTCCCAGCCGGAAAGCAGCGGGAAACGGCCGGAGAGACCCGTCAGGAGAGGTCGGCGCCGCCGACGCGGAAGCTCACCGGGCCCTCGGAGGTCTCCAGGCTGACCTTGCCGCCGGAGCAGGAGAGCGACGGCTTCCCGCTGCCGGGCACCACCACGGTCAGCACGGAGGCGCCCGAGGCGGGGGCGACGACCGCGGGGGCGGGGTGTCTCTGCAGGTAGGCGGAGGAGACCCAGCCCTGGTACGGGTTCTTCTGGCCCCGGACCACCTTCAGCCCGGCGACCGGCCGGCAGGAGGGCATCGAGACCTGGACGAGCGTCGCCTTCCAGCCCGCCTTGTCCTTCACCACGACCTGGCCGCCACCGCTGGAGACGGTGGACAGGTCGCGGGAGAAGTGCCAGACGTTGCGTACCTTGGAGCCCTTGGGGACCGTGTCCAGCACGGCCATCACGTCCTGGCGGTGGTTGACGAGCACCGAGCGGGTCCTGGGCGTGCCGTAGGCCCTGTCGGTCAGCCGGTAGCTCTGCCGGTCCTGCCCGATCGAGGACCTGCTCAGCGCGGTGGCGGTCTTGCCGCGGAACTTCCTCCCGGCCACCATCGACGTGTTGTGCGCCTCGGGGGACATCGTCCAGTCGCGGTAGGCGCTGTTCTCGTACGAGTCGAAGCCGGAGTCGACCAGGACGTCACGGCCCTGGGCGTAGTAGGTCACGCCCAGGTGGTCCTCGTGGCCGTGATACTTCATGCCGGGCCCGAAGCGGATGGAGTAGAACGCCGACTCGGGCTTGTCCCAGGCGGTGCGCCCGTAGACGTAGCCGCCGCCGAACACCCGTACGGTCTTCTTCGGGTGGTCGTAGCCGACCGGGCGCACGTCCGCGCCGCCGTCGCCGATGGGGACCATGAACCCGTCGGGCTGGGTGGAGTGGGAGATGAAGCCCTCCAGCGACTCCCACCGCCGGGAGATGTCGCCGGGCACCTTCCGCTTGCACGCCCTGATGTTGTCCATCGCGACCTTCAGCCGCTCGTAGACGTAGAGCGCGTAGCGCGGTGCCTGCTCGCGCAGCGCGCCCTGGGAGTCGACGTCGAGCCTCACGGTCTCGGTGAGCCGCCTGATCGCGAGGCTGGACCACTGGTCGCGGCCGTAGCGGCAGCCGATGCCGAGCAGCGCGATGTCCTGGTCGATGCCGTGGTTGTGGCCCTTCTCGTACAGCCTCGGGTCGGAGAGCATCTTCGCGTGCTCGGCCAGGCTGCCGGAGAGCCACGAGCCGCTGACGTGCTTGCTGAGGCAGACCAGCGCGGGGGCGCGCAGCGCGATCGGGTGCTCCTGCCAGGCGTACGGGCTGGTCCTGGCGCCACCGCGGGGGTTGTCGGCCACCCAGTCCTTCGCGATCTCGACGGCCCTCGCCAGGTACGCCTCGTTGCCGTTCGTCTCGTAGTCGGCGACGAGACGGCCCATCCAGCGCAGCGAGTGGAAGACCATGCTCCACGAACGGTTCCGGTAGGGGTCGGTGCGCCAGTCGACGTCCTTGCCGACCTTCACCGGGGCGAGGTCGAGGAAGTCGACCTGGCCGTTCATGATGTCCGTCGCCGTCGGCGTGGCGGGCAGCCAGTCGCCCTGGCACTCGGCGGTACGTCTCGCCTCCCTCGCCTCCGCCGTACCGACCGTGACGCCGCAGGTCATCAGGAGGATGAGGGAGAGAGCGAGTGCTTTTGTGCGGCGGCGCACGCCAGTTCCTTCCGGGCCGAACGAGGGGGGCGGATCATGCTGTCCGAATCCCAACAAACCGGTCAAGCTGGGATGGTCTCTTCTGAAACATCGTTAGCAACTAGATGCGGGTCTCCCAGTTTGCTCACAGCGTTCACGGCGTTCACGGCGTTCGCGCTGCTCGCGCTGTTCTCGGGACGCACACCGTTCTCGCAGCTTTCCGTCCCTCCCGTACGCCTGCGGGTGCTCGTCTATCCCGCCCGTGGCGGGATTTCGTCGACGGATGTCCCTCCTGACACTCGCGGGCGCCGTCGCGCTTCGGCAGGCTGGACGGCATGAGATTCGCCGACATCGTCATCCCTGACACACCGGCCGCCCGAGGCGCGCTGGAGGTGGCGACCGCATACTGCTCGCCCGCCCTGCTCAACCACTCCGTCCGCGCCTACCTGTTCGCGGCGGCCTACGGCGCGATGAACGGAGTCGCCTTCGACGACGAGCTGCTGTACGTCGCGTCGATGATGCACGACATCGGCCTGGTCAAGGAGTTCGACAGCCACACCGTGCCGTTCGAGGAGGCGGGCGGCCACGTCGCGTGGGTCTTCGCCGCCGGGGCCGGATGGCCGGTCGAGCGCCGCGTGCGCGCGTCGGAGATCGTCGTACGCCACATGTGGGACAGGGTCGACCCCGAGGAGGACCCCGAGGGGTTCCTCCTCGAACTGTCCACCGCGCTCGACATCTCCGGGCGGCGGCCGGAGGACTTCCCGGCGGAACTCCGCGCCGAGGTGTTGCGTCACTACCCCCGCCTGGGGATCGGCCCGGAGTTCACCGCGTGCTTCGTCGACCAGGCCGAACGCAAGCCGGACAGCATAGCCGCGCGCTTCGTCCGCGCGGGGGCCGCCGAGCGCATCGCCGCCAACCCCCTGGACCGCTGAGGGGCCCTGGCCTCTCGCGGGTCAGGCTCCCGGTGCGGGGCCGGTGCTCTGGACGACCTCGAAGGACCACAGCTCGGCCCCGGTGGCGGCGGGCCCCTGCCCGTGGCCGTGTCCCTGGGCGGGGCCCTGAGCGGGGCCGCCCTGGCCGTGCCCGTGGCCCTGGGCCGCGCTGTGGGGGTTGTCGTGTCCCGGTCCCCGGCCGGCCTCGGCGGCGGCCTGGGCGTGGCCCCGCTGGAAGGCCTGGCTCTCGGTCCAGCGCCTGAAGTCCTCCTCCGAGCGCCAGCGGGTGTAGACCAGGTACCGGTCGGTGCCGTCCACGGGGCGGAGCAGTTCGAACCACTCGAACCCGTCCGCGGACTCGACGATCCCCGCACGACTGGAGAAGCGGCTTTCCAGCTGCTCGCGCATCTCCTTGGACACCGTCAGCGCGTTTATCTTCACGACCGAAGGCACATCGTCTCCTCGAAGCGTTGGTTTCCCTGATCACTCTATGATCGGCGCTCCGTCACGCGGGTCAGGCGACGGTCCTCGGGCGGCGTGGCGCGTCCTCCAGGCTCACCCGGGCGACGGCGGGTATGCGTTCGGTCTCCAGGGCCTGGCGCATGTGCGGGATGACCACCCCGCCCAGTTGTTCGCGGACCGCGCTCATCGGCGCGTCCTCGGCGACCACGACCTTCATCCGCACGGCCGGGTGCCGGCTCGTGCCGATCATGTCGGCGGTGGCGTTGATGATCGCGGGGTGCGTGCCCGCCTCGGCGGCCGCCGCGTTGGTGACGCTGCCGGTGTCGACCTCGGTGACCCCGTCGGGGCCGCTGTCCAGGCGCATGCCGCCCAGCTTGCCGCGGCGTCCCTGGGCCAGCAGCCAGCGCAGGCCGAACAGCGCGAGCACGATGCCCGCCGCCGCGATCACCCACCACAGCCACGGGTCGTAGGTGGCGAACGGCTGGCGTACCGTGCCGTCCACGAGAGGGCTGCGCGCGGGCGCCTGCTGCCGGAACGCCCCCGCGCCGCGCGCGAGGGCCAGGGCGCTGAGGACCATCAGCGCCAGTCCCACGATCAGCAACCCCAGCCGGTTGCCCCGGGCGGTCTTGTCGTCCATGGCACTCACTTCTCTCGCAGGGACACGCTGACGGGGTACTTCCCGACGGGGGAGAGGGCGGTGATCCGCAGGTTCACGGCCTCCCGTACGGCGTCGGCCAGCCCGCGGACGTCGCGCATGCCGCTGTCGGCCGCGACGTGCACGGCCTTGCCGCGCAGCCGCACCCGGGCATGCTCGACGCCCTGCACCTGCTCGGCCGCGTGGGCCAGCGACCGGGTGAAGCCCCGGCGCTGCATGCCGATGGCCAGGTCCCTGTCGCCCGTCCTCACCGGGATCAGCGTGGGCCGGCCGGGAACGAGCGAGAGCAGCACCAGCAGCAGGCCCAGCAGGCCGACCAGGCCCGCGCCCGCCATCACCCGCGGGTCGTTCCACGGCGTCGACGTGGCCCAGGACAGGATCCGGTCGTACGGCACCAGGCGGAGCGGGCGGCCCAGCAGCGCGGAGATGACCTCCAGCGCGACGAGGAGGCCGAGCAGGGTCATCAGGACGGCCGTGATCACCGAGGGGAGCACCCGGCGCGGGCGGAACGCCCTCACCGCCGCGCGGTCCGCGGAGGCGTCCTTCGCCACCGTGCCGTACATCGGCGGCGGGGAGGATGGGCCGGCCGTTCCGTACGCCGACGGAGAGGGCTCCGCCGTGCCGTACGCAGGGGCCGGTGCGCTGTACGCAGGAGCCGGTTCCGTCGTGCCGTACGCCGGTGGCGCGGCCGGTTCCGGCGGTTGCGCGCGGGGCGCGTTCGTCGTCTCGCCGGTCGGTTCCGGGCTGGGGACCGGTTCCGCCGGGTCGGGTACCTGCCTGGCCATCATCGCTCCTCACGTAGCGGGACGATGTCCTCGGTGGGATTGTCGGCGGGGTCGTCGACGGGCGTCGCGGCCCGGTCCCGGGCACCCGCGCCGGTCCGTCCGGCGCCGCCCGCGAGTTCTCCTCCGGCCGGCACGACGTCCCCGGCCCGCGAGGCCCCGTGACCGCCGTGATCGTCGTCGGCGGGGGTCACGTTGGTGACGAGGACGTCGATGTGGCCGACGTCCAGGCCGGTGAGGACCATGACCCGTTCGGCGACGTGCCGCCTGACCTCCTCGGCCACCTCGCGGATCGGGGTCGGGTACTCCACCGTCACGTCCAGCCGGAGTGTCGCGAGCTCACCGTCGAGGGTGGCGCGGGTGCCACCGCGAAAGGACAGCGGCCCCCGCTCGCCGACCTCCCGTACCCGTGCCACCTCCCCGGCCGCGCGGGCCGCGATGCGCGACACCACCCGGTCGGATATGTCGGTCCTGCCACGTCGTTCGGCCGGTACGGCCTGCCGTGACGGCTGGGCGGGGACGGCGGACCGCGTGGATCGCCCGGTTTCCGCGGGAAGGGAACCCGCCTGCCGCGAGGGCGGAGGGTCCGGATCCCCGGTCGCCCCGGAGGACGCGGGACGGTGCTCGACGGGAGTGTTCATCGGCGTTTCGCCGCCAGCCGGGACAGGTCGACCTCTCCGGTCTCCGCGAAGCGGCCGAGCAGGAATCCGACGGCGCCCAGTACGAGCACCAGCAGGAACGCGCCGAGGCCGCCGAAGGCAGCCGCGAAGCCCAGAAGGACACCGACGATCGTGCCGACCACGGACCACACTGGGAAATTACTCATGTCAAACCTCCGATATGGACGTTCACCGGCCGGTCACCCACCATCGGGACGACCGCCGCTCGCACTTCGTCGGCGATCTCCGGTAGCGGCCGTCCCAGCCTGACGACGATCGAGACCTCCACCTCGTCCTCGCGCAGCGCGACACCGGGCAACCGCTCGCCGGGCAGGTAGGTCGCCACGGTCCCGAACGGCCCGCCCGACAGGTCCGCGACGTCGGGGCAGCGCAGTACGGCGTCGGCGATCCTGTGCGCGAGGCCGGCCTGTCCGAGGGCCGGGTCCTCCGGTCCGCGGGTGACGACGGCCGTCTCGCGTGCGGGTCCCGGCGCCGTCCGGGTCGCGGTTGCCGCCCCCCGGGCCGGGTCCCCCGGCTCGCGCGGTGGTCCCGCTGTCTCCCCGGTCTCCCCGCCACGGCCCGCTTCCCGGCCACGGCCCGTTCCCTGTCCGCTCCCCTGCCCACCCTGGCCACCCTGCCCGCGGCTCGCCTCCCGGCTCTGACCGGCCGGTCCGCGGGCGGTGCCCGCCGGTGCGGGCGCGGCCTTCTGCCGGGGTACGGCGGCCGGTCTGCGGGACGGATCGTCCGGCCGGTGCGCGGGTATGGCCGTCGCCGGTGTCGGGACGGCCCTCCTCGCGGGTTCCTCCGGCCCACGTCCGCCGGACTCTCCAGGCCCACGTCCGCCGGACTCTCCCGGTGCCGGGGGCGTCGCGGCCGGTGCCGGGGGCGTCACGGTCTCGCGGGCCGGGTCTCTCGGTTCGCGGCCCGCTCCCGCCGCACCGCCTGCCGGGCCCTTCACTGGACGCGAGGCCCCGACTCGGACGACTCCTCCGACCTGTCCCTGTCCTGGCCGGGCATGTGGACGTCGGAGACCTTGATGTTGACCTCGGTGACCTCCAGCCCGGTCATGCGCTCGACGGCCGTGATCACGTTGCGGCGTACGGCGGCGGCCAGGTCGGGGATGGCGATCCCGTACTCGACGATCACTTCCAGGTCGGCGGCGGCCTGCCGCTCGCCCACCTCGACCGAGACCCCCTGGGTGGCGCTCTTGTCGGCGCCCACCATGCCGCGTACCGCGCCGAGAGCGCGTGCCGCGCCCGCGCCCATGTTGTATACGCCAGGGATCTCCCTGGCCGCGAGGCCCGCGATCTTCGATACGACCCCGCTGTCGATGGTGGTGGTCCCCTTGGGAGTGATCAGGCCACTCTGGGAGCCGGGACTGTCGGTGCGTGCCCGGGGCACCGTGGCCTCGTCGCCCTGGGGCCTGTTCACCGTGCTGGCTTCAGTCACGTCCGTTCCTTCCCCCGCAGAAAGGCCTTCTGGCCTCCCCGATGCTTCTGAGGCGGTCATACCCCCCATATGCCTCTAAATCAGGACATAGCTTTTCTTGAAGCAAACATGGCGCTATCGATAAAAACGGATTTACCGACATTTTTGGCTATATATGGTGCGATAGCTCCGAGCGGTGGAGTGAGGAGACGCGGGCACGGTCCGGCGGGACCCCGAGCGCGACTAGCCTTGTCATGTGCGTATAGCGAGGTTCTCCACAGGAGACGGTGTCGGGTTCGGGGTGGTCGAGGGAGGCCCGGGGGAGGAGTTCATCTCCGGGATCTCCGGACATCCGTTCGGGCCGATCCAGTTCACCGGCGAGCGGTTCTCGCTCTCCCAGGTCAGGCTGGTCGCGCCCATGCTGCCCAGCAAGGTCGTCGCGATCGGCAAGAACTACGCCGACCACGCGAAGGAGATGGGCGGTGAGGTCCCCGACGAGCCGCTGGTCTTCCTCAAGCCGTCGACCTCGGTGATCGGCTCGGGCGAGGCCATCGCCTACCCGACGACGCTCTCCCAGCGGGTCGACTTCGAGGGGGAGCTGGCGGTGGTGATCGGCAGGCTCTGCCGAGAGGTGCCCCGCGAGCGGGCCCACGAGGTCATCTTCGGCTACACCTGCGCCAACGACGTCACGGCACGGGACCTGCAGAAGAAGGACGTCCAGTTCACCCGGGCCAAGGGCTTCGACACCTTCTGCCCGCTCGGCCCGTGGATCCAGACCGAGCTCGACCCGGGCGACGTCGGCATCGTCACGTCGGTAAACGGCGAGGTCAAGCAGGACTCGCGCACCTCCAAGCTCATGTACGACATCCCCGCGCTGATCGCCCACGTGAGCGCGGTCATGACCCTGATCCCCGGTGACGTCATCCTCACCGGGACCCCCGAAGGGGTCGGCCCGCTTACCATCGGCGATGAGGTCAGCGTCTTCATCGAAGGAATCGGCACTCTCAGCAACCGGGTGGTCTCCCGTGATTAGGGTTCGTTTCGCCCCCTCGCCGACCGGCATGTTCCACGTCGGCGGCGCCCGCTCCGCGCTGTTCAACTGGGCCCTGGCCGAGCAGGCCGGCGGAAGGTTCGTGCTGCGCATCGAGGACACCGACGCCGCGCGCAACCGGCCGGAATGGACCGACGGCATCCTCTCGGCGCTCGCCTGGATCGGCATCAACGGCGACAGCCCGCTCTTCGAGGGCCCCCACTTCCAGTCGTCGTACGAGAAGCAGCACCGCGAGGCCGTGGCCGGGCTCGTCGCCGGCGGCCGGGCCTACTACTGCACGTGCACCCGCGACGAGGTCAAGGCGCGCACCGGCTCCGAGCACCAGGGCTACGACGGCTTCTGCCGCGACCGCGGCCTGACCGAGGGCGCGGTCCGCTTCCGCACCCCGGACGAGGGCGTCACCGTGGTCCAGGACCTGGTCCGCGGCGTCGTCGAGTTCCCCAACAACGCGATGGAGGACTTCGTCGTCGCGCGCGGCGACGGCTCCCCGCTGTTCGTGCTGGCCAACGTCGTCGACGACGTCGAGATGCGGATCAGCCACGTGGTCAGGGCCGAGGAGCACCTGTCCAACACGCCCAAGCAGCAGCTGCTCTGGGAGGCGCTCGGCCTCACCCCGCCCACCTGGGCGCACGTGCCGGTGATCGTCAACGAGAAGCGCCAGAAGCTGTCCAAGCGCCGCGACAAGGTCGCCCTGGAGTCCTACCGCGAGGAGGGCTACCTGGCCGAGGCGATGGTCAACTACCTGATGCTGCTCGGCTGGGGTCCCGGCGACGACCGGGAGATCATGCCCTGGTCGGAGATGGTGCCGCTGTTCAAGCTGGAGAACGTCAACCCCTCCTCGGCGTTCTTCGACGAGAAGAAGCTCCGCGCGTTCAACGGCGAGTACATCAGGGCGCTGCCCCTGGAGGAGTTCGTCGCCCGCTGCGAGCCGTGGCTGGAGCCCGGCTGGGACCGCGCGACCTTCGCCAGGGTCGCCGAGCTCGCCCAGACCCGCATCGCGGTCCTGTCCGAGATCACGGCGAACGTCGACTTCCTCTTCCTGGACGAGCCCGTCTTCGACCAGGCGTCCTGGGACAAGGCGATGAAGAACTCCGCGGCGGAGATCCTCAGCGGCTACCTCGCCCGCCTGGAGACGGTCGACATGGACCCCGAGTCGCTGAAGACCGCGCTGGAGGAGGTCGGCGTCGAGCAGGGCCTCAAGCTCGGCAAGGCCCAGGCCCCCGTGCGCGTGGCCGTCACCGGCCGGACCGTGGGCCTGCCGCTGTTCGAGTCGATCGAGGTCCTCGGCCGCGAGCGCTCCGTCGAGCGCCTGCGCGCCGCCCTCGCCAAGCTCCAGGCCTGACCGGCCCCCACGCGCGGGAGGCCACCGGGCGTAGGCCTCGCGCTGGCGGGCCGAGGAGCGACCGGCCCCCGCGCGCCGGGAGGCCACCACGCCTGCCCGAGCGCTTCGCCGGGAATTCACAAGGCGACGAGGCCCGTCCGGAGCTCCGGCTCCGGACGGGCCTCCAGCACGACGGCCCGCCCCCGGGTCTTCGCCGGGGGCGGGCCGTCGCGTTCTCTCATCGCTTCCCGAGGGCCGGGGAGGGCCTCAGGACGAGGAGGCGGCTTCCGTCCCCCGCGTGGCGAGCCCGTCCCAGAAGGCCAGGTTGTGAGCCGAGGCCCGGTCGAAGGGCCCGACGCCGCCCCGCCCCGGGGCCAGCCCCTGCACGTACGGCGTGCCGTCGCCGGGGCGCACGCGCTTCCAGGCGGGCAGGCCCGGCCGGTTCGGGTCGCCGGTGGCGGCGAACGCGGTCCAGTAGTCGATCATCCTGTCCCCGAGCCTCCGCTGCTCGGCGGTGAGCGGGGCGGACTCCCAGCCGACCCCGAAGAGGAACGACAGCTCCGAGCCGTGCGCGGCGAGCGGCTTGACCCCGTGGGCCAGCGGGAAGAGCGGGGGTGCCGTACGGTCGGTGAACTCGTAGGAGTAGGTCGGTACGTACCGGGCGAGCAGCAGGTCGGTGTCGCGCGCCACCCAGGCCCAGTCCAGGTCGCTCATGATGGCCGCCACCGCCTGGAGGGGCGGGCCGTCGTGGGTGCCCACCGGGTACCGAGCCAGGACCTCGGGCCCCGCGGCGCCGAACTCGTCGTTGACCTCGCGTTCGTAGTCCTCCGCCGTCAGCGGCTCCTCGAAGAGCGCCGGAGCGAACAAGGTGCCCTCGTCCCGGGTGATGCCCGTCAGCACCGGCACCCGGTGGAAGCGGCCCTCCTGGAGCACCTTCGCCGGATCCTCGGGCAGCACCGCGTTGCCGTACCCCGGCAGCGGGAGGGGGTCCTGGGCGAGCAGTTCGGCCACCGGCTTGCCGTACAGGCAGGCGAGCGCGGTCTCCGGGTCGGCGCACCCCACCAGGGTGGCGAAATACTGCCCGTAGCCCTCGTGGGAGGCCTTGGGCAGCCACAGGGGCACCTTCAGGACCGGCTTCAGCGGGGTGCCCTCGAAGCTCCCCGCCCCGCACGGGCTGCTCTGGGTGATCGCCCGGTGGAACAGCCCCGCCGCCGAGGGGGAGGCGAGCTGCGCGCACACCGAGTGCGACCCCGCGGACTCGCCGGCCAGGGTGACGTTGCGCGGGTCGCCGCCGAACGCCGCCGCGTTGCGCCGCACCCAGCGCAGCGCCGCCTGCTGGTCCTCGATCCCGAAGGCCCCGGCGTTCTCCAGCCCGGGGTGGCCGAAGAACCCGAAGATCCCCAGCCGGTAGTTGACCTTCACCACCACGACGTCGCCCCGCTCGGCGAGCCTGCGGGCGTCGTAGTCGCTGCCCGCGCCCCTCATCAGGCCCCCGCCGTGCAGCCACACCATGACCGGCCTGGGGCGGTTCCCCGCGCTTCGCGCGGGCGTGGTCACGTCGAGGTAGAGGCAGTCCTCCGCCTCGCTCCCCGGCAGTCCCCAGTTGTCGGCGGTCTGCGCGCACCGGCTGCCGGGCGTCCCGGCGTCGCGTACTCCCTGCCACGGGGTGACGGCCTGCGGCGACCGCCAGCGCAGCTCCCCGACGGGCGGCGCGGCGTACGGGATGCCGTGGAAGAGCCGGTTCCCGCCGGCCCGCACGCCCTTCACCCATCCGGCGTCGGTACGTACCGTCACGTCCCTGTCGCCCGCGGCAGAGGAGGCGGGGGAGGCCGGAGAGGTCAGGGGGGTCGGGGAGGCCGGGGAGGTCGCGACGGGGGCGGCCTGCCGCGCCTGGGCCGTCTCTCGTTGTGCCGTCGCGGGGCTCGCCGTCGCCAGCAGCAGGGCGCCGGCCAGACCGGCGACGAGCGCGGCGCCCGTCGTGTTCCGTGGTCGTCTCATGATCTCTACGATGCCCTGCGGCCGAGCCGGGCGCACTGGCTCTGCGTCCCCGGCCGGGGTGCGGGAAACCACACCCCGGCGGTGCGCCGAGGCGTACACCGGCAGGCCACACCCCCCGCAGACCTTCCGGGTACCCTCCGAGACCCCTCGAAAAGTTTTCCGGATAACCCGGGCGAACCCCAGAGAACCCGGGCGAACCCCAGCGAACCCCGGAGAACCCCGGCGGACGCGGCGCCGCGCGGGATCACCGGGCGGGTCGTCCCGCGGGGCTACTGGGCCAGCAGGCCGCGGCGCTTCAGCAGGGGCTCGATGCGCGGGTCGCGCCCGCGGAAGTCGCGGAAGGCGTCCATCACGTCCCGCGAGCCGCCCACCGACAGCAGGGTGGAGCGGAAGTGGTCGCCGTTCCCGCGCCCGAGCCCGCCGTTCTCCTCGAACCAGTCGACGCTCTCAGCGTCGAGCACCTCGCTCCAGATGTACGAGTAGTAGCCGGCGCTGTAGCCGCCCACCCCGCTGAAGAAGATGTGCGCGAAGTAGTTGGTCCGGTAGCGGGTGCGGACGAGGTCGAAGGCGATCCCCGCGCGCTCCAGGGCCGCGTTCTCGAACGCCTCGGCGTCCTGGACGGTCTCGCCCGCCGCCAGCTTGTGCCAGGACCAGTCGAGCAGCGCCGCCGCGAGGTACTCGACGGTGCCGAAGCCCTGGTTGAACTTCTCGGCGGCCCTCATCTTCTCCAGGAGCTCCGCGGGCACGGGCTCGCCGGTCTCGTGGTGCCTGGCGAAGTTGGCGAGGATCGACGGCCAGGTGGCCCACATCTCGTTGACCTGCGAGGGGTACTCCACGAAGTCGCGCGGCACCGCCGTGCCGGAGACCCGGGGGAAGCGCACGTCGGAGAACAGGCCGTGCAGGGCGTGGCCGAACTCGTGGAAGGCGGTGTTGACCTCGTCGAAGGTGAGCAGAGTCGGCCCCTCGGCGGGCTTGGTGATGTTGAGGTTGTTCATCACCACAGGCCGCTCGTCGAACAGGTGCGACTGGTCGACCAGGTTGTTCATCCAGGCGCCGCCACGCTTGGAGGGCCGGGCGTACGCGTCGAACAGGAACAGCCCGAGCGGCGAGCCGTCGGCGTCGAAAACCTCGAAGACCCGCACGTCCGGGTGGTAGCCCTCCAGGTCGTCGCGCTCGGAGAAGGTGATCCCGTACAGCTCGCCCGCCGCGTGGAAGACCCCGTCGCGCAGCACCCGGCCCAGCTCGAAGTACGGGCGCAGGTCGGCGCCGTCGAAGTCGTACCGGGCCTTGCGCACCCGCTCCGCGTAGAAGGACCAGTCCCACGGCTCGATGGGGAAACCGGCCTCCTCGCTCAGCGCCTCGGCCTCCCGGCGGGCGTTGGCCACCGCCGGGCCCACCAGCTTGCCGAGCATCTCCTCGACGGCGTCGGTGGTCTTGGCCGTCTGGTCGGCGACGGAGTAGGCGGCGTGGCTGGGGTAGCCGAGCAGCGCCGCCCGCTCGGCGCGCAGCGTCGCCATCCTGGCCGCCAGCTCGAAGTTCTCCGGCGCCCGGCCCGTGGACAGCTCGTACAGCCTCCTGCGGGTCTCCCGGTCGGTCAGCTCGGCCAGGGCGGGCTGGTTGGTGTGGTTGAACAGCGCCAGGACGTACGAGCCGTCCTTCTCGATCGCCTTGATCGTGCTCTCGGAGAGCCCGTCCAGCAGCCTGACGTCCTCGACGACCAGCGCGGAGGCGGTGGAGGCCGCCAGCAGGTTCTGGGAGAAGGTCGTGGAGAGCCTGCTCAGCTCCTCGTTGAGCCCCCTGAGACGCTCCTGGTCGGTCTCCGACAGGTCGGCCCCGGCCCTGACGAAGTCGACGCGGTACTTCTCCAGCAGCCACGCCTCCTCGGCGTCGTCGGTGGCCACCTGCTTGATCCGGGCGTACAGGGCGCGGTCCAGGCGGATGGAGTCGGCGTGCTGGGTCAGCCTGGGGGAGACCTGGGTCTCGATCTCCCGGATGCCGTCGGTCGAGTCGGAGGCGGAGATGGTGGAGAAGACGGTCACGGTTCGCTTGAGAATCTGTCCCGAGCGCTCCAGGGCCTCGATCGTGTTGGCGAACGTCGCGGGCTCCGGGTCGTTGGTGATCTCCCGCACCTCACGCAGCTGGTCGGCCATGCCCCGCTCGAAGGCGGGAAGGTAGTGCTCCTCCCTGACCCGGGCGAACGGCGGCAGCCCGTAGGGCAGCTCGCTGGGGGTGAAGAACGGGTTGTCGATCAAGATGGGAACTCCTCACATGCGGCTGGATCTCTCCAGCAGCGTTACACAGTGGACCTTCGTGGCGGCGGCCGGGTGATACCGCGATTCGGCCTACGGCAATCGTTTTGGTCTTGACCCCCAACCTGGGCTATTCTTTCGGAGTCGCCAGCGAGTCCCGCAAGGGGGTCCAGCGCGGTGGGGTATGGTGTAATTGGCAACACGGCTGATTCTGGTTCAGTTGTTCTAGGTTCGAGTCCTGGTACCCCAGCTGCATCTTCTTCGGAAGATGCCGCAGATTCGGTCCCCTCCGAATCTGATGACAGTGTGTAGGGTCCCGTCGTCTAGTGGCCCAGGACGCCGCCCTCTCAAGGCGGTAGCGCCGGTTCGAATCCGGTCGGGACTACCACTGTCTCTCGCAAGGCTCCGTCGTCTAGTGGCCTAGGACGCCGCCCTCTCAAGGCGGTAGCGCCGGTTCGAATCCGGTCGGGGCTACATCGCGAAACCCCGGAAGCGATCGCTTCCGGGGTTTTCGCATTTCCGGGTTCCGGGAAATTCCCGCGCTCCCCTTCCAGATCGTTCCCGCCTGTTCCCGGCCCTTCCCGATGTTTCCCCCTCACGTTTCGGCGCGGGTCACGCTCCGCGCCCGGACGGACCTCGGGGAGCGGGCCCCCTCCCCGGCGGGCGGGTCCATCCAATACCCTGCTGAGTACGAAATCCGTACTCAGGTATGTCCCCTCACGATGGTGGAGCCCATGTCGACGACGCCCCAGACCCAGCCGACGACCTCGCGGACCCACTCGTGGTCGCCGCCCGTGGTCCCAGCCGACGTGGCGGAACTGTCGGGCCTGGAGTTCCTGGAGCGGCTGGTCGACGGCCGCATCCCGCCGCCGCCGATCGCGAGCACGCTCGGCTTCCGGATAACCCACGTCGAGCGCGGCGTGGCGGTCTTCGTGGGGGAGACCGGCGAACACCTCTACAACCCGCTCGGAAGCGTGCACGGCGGCTATCTCGCCACCCTGCTCGACTCGGCCCTCGGGTGCGCGGTCATGACGGAGCTTCCGGCCGGTACGGCGTACACGACCGTCCAGCTCGGGGTGAACATGGTCCGGCCGGTCCACGCGAGCACCGGGCCGCTGCGCTGCGAGGCCAGGACCCTGCACGTCGGCAGGACCGTCGCCACCTCGGAGGCGCGGGTCGTGGGCGAGGAAAACGGCAAGCTGTACGCTCACGCCACCACGACCTGCGCGGTCTTCCCGATGCGCTGATCCGTATCCGGCCGCTTCCCGCTCCGGAGCCGGTCGGCCCGGGCTCCGGAGCGGGACCGGAAGGCTAGTTCTGTCCCGAGCGGGCCTTGAACAGGGCCCGCTTGGCGGCCTTGCCCACCTGCTTGTCGGGGTGGGCCTTGCCGATCGCCTCCAGCAGCTCCTCGAGGTGCGGGTGCGGCACCTTCCAGATCACTTCGAGCAGGCTGACCAGGTTCGGCACGTTGCCGATGTCGTCGAGGCTGCTGACGAACTCCGGGCGGCCGAGACCGGCGGAGATGGTCAGCATGTCGAGGATGAGCCAGTGGGTGTCGGCCTGGGTGGGCGTGGGGGCGTCCTCGACGCCCAGCTGGGCCAGGTGGGTGGCCGCGTACGGGCGCAGGGACGGCTCGTCGAGGGCCTCCCGCCACGCGGGCACGGCCACGTCGCCGAGAGAGCCGACCATGCTGGCCGCCTGGACCCGGATCAGCGCGTCCGCGTCGTCCTCGGCGGCGGCCTCCAGCAGGTCCCTGGCGGCCTGCTCGGGGGCGCGCAGCTCCATCCAGGCCGCGAACTCGGCGTCCGCCTCCTCCTCGGGAAGCTCGGCGCCGAACGAGAGCAGGTCGAGGGCCGTCATCGCGTCGATGGCGGGGCGGGCGTCCAGCTCGATGTCGGCGTCGTCCACGAGGTGGACCACGCCCTCCATGCCGAGCGGCGTGAGCCGCACCTGCTCGTGCTCCACCTCGACCATGCCGTATCCGGCCAGCCAGTCGAGCACGGGGTTGAGCGGGTCGCCGTACTGCGCGGTGGCGGCGGCCCAGGCCTCGGCGCCCAGGTCGTCGTACTCGGCGGCGGCCTCGGCCAGCTCGGCGCGGAGCTCGGCCAGCGGCTTGGAACCCGTCGCGAGCAGCACCCGGACCAGCAGCGCCCTGGTCAGCCCGGACAGGGCGATCGTGGCCTCCTCGTCCTCCAGCTCGGGGTCGCCGTAGTCGATGGAGTGCAGGCCCGCCATCCACGCGTCGAGGGCGTCGTCGTCCTCCTCGAAGGGCCACTCCGCGGTGTCGGCGTCGACGCTGACGGTGTCTTCCCCCTCGGGCTGGAGGAAGTCGAGGTCGATCGCGAGGTTCCAGATGTTCCAGAGGGCGGGGACGGAGTCGGCCAGCGACGCGCCGTCCTTCTCGGGGACCGGGAACCCCAGGACCCCCAGGGCCTCGACGATCTCGGTGTCGTCGAGCAGGCTCGTCTCGCCCACCCGGCGCTCGGAGCCGACCCAGACCGCGAGGTCGCGGGCCTTGGCGATCAGGGTCGCCCCGCGGGTGGCCGCGGCCAGCTCGCTGTCGGGGCGGAGCCGGATCGTCGGCAGCTCGGAGAGCTCGTCGGCGAACGGCTCGAAGTCGCCGAGCCCCTCGGACTCCTCCTCGTCGTACTCCTCGTCCTCGTCGTCGTCCTCGACGACGAGGTCCTCCATGGCGTCGACGAAGTCGTCCTCGAGGCGGTCGAGCTCGGCGAGCAGGTCGCCCAGCGAGGCGGAGCCCTTGGCCAGCCGGTCGGACTCCGACAGGAAGGTCAGGTAGGCGCGGATCGCGGGCACCATGCCGTCGGCGGCGGCGTCGGGGTCCTCGACGACCTGCGGCATCCGGTCGAGGAGCACCGTGCGCAGGTCGGACTGCTTCCACCGGCCGACGTCGTCGGAGGCGATCAGACGGTGCCACAGGGCGACAGAGCCGACCAGGTTGGAATCGCTGCCGGGTGCGTTCTCACGCGCCCAGAGGATGAAGTCTTGGAGCAGGGGACGCAGTTCAGCCGCGGCTGCCTCGATGCGATCTGTCACCTTCCCAGCCTAGGGGGCCGCAGGGGTGCTCGCCTCCCCATATCGCCCTCAGGTCGGCCGGTGTCAACCGGCGCGTGGCGTCCGCCCGCCACCGGCCGGACGCCGACCGGGCCCGGAGCGGCTCCCGGCCTGCCCCGGCCCGCTCCCGGTGGCCCCAGGCCGGACCTCGGTCAGCTCTCAGTTGGCGCGGCGCATCGATTCGGTGATCCGCTCGGCGGCGGTGACCACGGGGGCGGCGTGCAGGCGGCCGGGGGTGCGGGTCAGGCGCTCGATCGGGCCGGAGACCGACACCGCGGCCACCACCTTGCCGCCCGCGCCCCTGATCGGCGCCGAGACGCTGGCCACGCCCTGCTCGCGCTCGCCGACGCTGTGCGCCCAGCCCCTGCGCCGTACGCTCGCCAGCGTGGCGGCGGTGAACTTGGCCCCGCGCAGGCCCCGGTGCAGGCGGTCGGGCTCCTCCCAGGCGAGCAGGATCTGCGCCGCGGAACCGGCGAGCATCGGCAGCGCCGAGCCGACCGGCACGGTGTCGCGCAGCCCGCTGGCGCGCTCGGCGGCGGCCACGCAGACCCGCTCGTCGCCCTGGCGGCGGTAGAGCTGGGCGCTCTCCCCGGTCAGGTCCCTGAGCTGGGTGAGGACCGGGGAGGCGACGGCCAGCAGGCGGTCCTCGCCGGCGGCCGTGGACAACTCCGACAGGCGTGGGCCCAGCACGAACCGGCCCTGTGTGTCGCGGGAGACGATCCGGTGATGCTCCAGCGCGACGGCCAGCCGGTGGGCGGTGGGCCGTGCCAGGCCGGTGGCCTGGACGAGCTGGGCGAGGGACGCCGGACCTGCTTCGAGGGCATTGAGCACGAGGACGGCCTTGTCGAGTACGCCGACTCCGCTAGAGTTGTCCATACACCGATACTGCCGTCTCGACATATGAGAAAGCAAGTGGGAGTGGGACAGCCGATCGCAAGGAGGCGACATGGGCCGCACACTCGCGGAGAAGGTATGGGAGCAGCACGTCGTGCGACGCGCCGACGGAGAGCCCGACCTGCTCTACATCGACCTGCACCTCATTCACGAGGTCACCAGCCCGCAGGCGTTCGACGGCCTGCGCCTGGCCAATCGCCCGATCCGGCGGCCCGAGCTCACCATCGCCACCGAGGACCACAACGTCCCGACCGTACGCGGTCCCATCGACGACCCGGTGTCGCGGGTGCAGGTCGAGACGCTGCGCAAGAACTGCGCGGAGTTCGGCGTCCGGCTCCACCCGATGGGCGACGCGGGGCAGGGCGTGGTCCACATCATCGGCCCGCAGTTCGGCCTCACCCAGCCCGGCATGACGATCGTGTGTGGTGATTCTCACACCTCCACCCACGGCGCCTTCGGCGGCATCGCGTTCGGCATCGGCACCTCCGAGGTCGAGCACGTGCTGGCCACCCAGACGCTGCCCGCCTACCGGCCGAAGACGATGGCCATCGAGGTCTCCGGCGAGCTGCCGCCCGGCGTCACGGCCAAGGACCTGATCCTGGCGATCATCGCCAAGATCGGCACCGGCGGCGGCCAGGGCTACATCGTCGAGTACCGGGGCGAGGCCGTCCGCAAGCTCTCCATGGAGGGCCGGATGACCATCTGCAACATGTCCATCGAGGCGGGTGCCCGCGCGGGCATGATCGCCCCGGACGAGACCACCTTCGAGTACCTCAAGGGCCGCCCCCACGCGCCGTCCGGCGCCGACTGGGACGCCGCGGTCGCGTACTGGAAGTCGCTGGTGACCGACGAGGACGCCGTCTTCGACACGGTCGTGGAGATCGACGCCTCGACGCTGACTCCGTTCGTCACCTGGGGCACCAACCCCGGCCAGGGCGCCCCGCTGGGGACGGCCGTGCCGCGCCCGGAGGACACCGACGACCCGGCCGCCGCCGCCCGCGCCCTGGAGTACATGGGCCTGACCGCGGGCACCCCGCTCCGCGAGGTCCAGGTCGACACGGTCTTCGTGGGCTCCTGCACCAACGGGCGCCTTGAGGACCTGCGCGCCGTGGCCGACGTGCTGCGCGGGCGCCAGGTCGTCACGCGCACGCTGATCGTGCCCGGCTCGATGCTGGTCAAGCTCCAGGCCGAGCAGGAGGGCCTGCACGAGGTGTTCAAGGACGCGGGCGCCGAGTGGCGCGAGGCCGGCTGCTCCATGTGCCTGGGCATGAACCCCGACACCCTCGCCCCCGGCGAGCGCAGCGCCTCGACCTCCAACCGCAACTTCGAGGGACGCCAGGGCAAGGGCGGCCGTACGCACCTCGTGTCCCCGCAGGTCGCCGCCGCGACCGCCGTCACCGGCAAACTCACCGCGCCCGCCGACCTGTAAGGAGTCCCCGCCATGGAAGCGTTCGTCACCCACACCGGCCGGGCCGTGCCGTTGCGCCGCAGCAACGTCGACACCGACCAGATCATCCCCGCCGTCTGGCTCAAGCAGGTCAGCCGGACCGGTTTCGAGAAGGGGCTGTTCTCCGCCTGGCGCGAGGACCCCGATTTCGTCCTGAACAACCCCGCCCACGAGGGCGCCACGATCCTGCTCGCCGGACCCGACTTCGGCACCGGCTCCTCCCGCGAGCACGCGGTCTGGGCCCTGCAGCAGTACGGCTTCCGCGTCGTGATCGCGGCCCGCTTCGGGGACATCTTCCGTAATAACTCCACCAAGATGGGACTGCTCCCGGTCGTCCTGCCGGGCGAGACCGTCGAGGCCCTGCAGAGCGCGGTGGAGGCCGACCCCGCCCTGGAGATCACCGTTGACCTGGGAGAACGCCAGGTCCGCTGGGGCGGCGAGGCCGTCGCTTTCGAGATCGACGACTACACGCGCTGGCGGCTCACGGAGGGCCTGGACGACATCGGGCTGACCCTGCGCAACGCCGACGCCATAGGGGCATACGAGAATGGTCGGCAGCCATGGCTGCCGACGACCGTCTGACGAGTTCAGAACACGAGCTGGCGTGGCGGTTGCGCGAGGCGCACCGCCGCGTCCGGTCCCTGCCCGTCCCCGCCGAGGAGAGAAAACGTCTCGCCCGGCGTCTGGTGGCCATCTGCGATATGGCCAAACGCGACCTCGAACACGCCGCCGGGCGTCTTGATTTGTTCCTTCTCAGTATTGATGTCGTGGTTTCAGATACGCCAAGCACTGGAAACATTGCGGAAGGTGATTGAGTCATACGGCTCCGTCCCCTAATTTCAAGCGGGCAAGGGGTTTCTCATCGTGATCGTTGATGAGAGATCTGTGATGAGACCCCTCGCCGTGACAAATCGGGTGAGACGGGTTTTCTGCCTCGTGACCCACTCCCGGACATCGGTAAGCAGGGGGAGCAACCTTATGAACAAAAAGGAACTCGTCGACGCCATCGCGGATCGGGTGGGCGACAAGAAGACGGCCACCGAGGCCGTGAACGCGGTGCTCGACGCCATCCAGACCGCCGTCGCGAATGGCGACAAGGTCTCGATCACGGGGTTCGGCGCTTTCGAGATGGTGCACAAGCCGGCCCGCACCGCCCGCAACCCCTCGACGGGTGCCGAGATTCGCGTCGCCGAGAGCTGGGGGCCGAAGTTCCGGCCGGGCTCCGACTTCAAGGAACTCGTCAACACCGGCGGGAAGAAGGCGTCCAAGAAGAAGTAGGCCTCGGGCACAGGCGCCCGGACTCCCGCGAGGGGAGGCCGGGCGTCCGGCTTTTCCGGCGCCTTCGCCAGGTGAGGACACCCGCCCGCGGATTTCCCCGGATCGTGCCGGGACCGCTCACCGGACCTTCCGTACGAAGCCGCCTGTCCGGACCGTCTATCCGGAGTCGCCTGTCCGGACCGTCGGAGCCATCCGAACGGGGCCGTCCGTCCGGGCCGCCCGACCAGGGGGCCGACCGCCCGGAGCCGTCTATCCGGGAACGGGGAAGGTCGAGAGGGTGACGTAGGTGACGTCGTCGCCGTTCATGACGATGTTGACCCGCTGGCCCGACCTGAGCAGCCGCAGCGGCCCCGCGTCGAACGCCGCCGCGTCGAACGGGATCTCGGTCCCGTCGTCCAGGAAGACCGACCCCGACCGGGTCGCCGGGTCGAAGTTCCGTACCGTCGCCTGCACCCGCCCAGCCTAACCCCCGTCCGGCCGCCCGTCCCGCGCCCGAGGCCCTCGCCTCACCCGAGATGCCTCACCCGAGATGCCTCACCCGAGATGCCTCACCCGAGATCCGGCTCCCGCGGGGCCCTCGCCCCGTCCGCGGTTCCCGTTCCGCCCTCCGGGCTCGACGCCGAGATCCGCCTCGCCATCGCCAGCGTGCGGGGGCCGACGCCGAGGGCCAGGGCCAGGCGCAGGTCGTCCGGGGTGTCCACGTCGTGGCGGACCGACTCCACCCCTTCCACGAAGAGCTCCTTGGCGCCGCCCCGCAGGTGCCGGTCCCGCGACTCGCCGCCGAAGCCCGGCGTGAACGGCACCCCCGGCCGTACGCCGTAGAAGGTCGTGCCGATCTCGGCGGCGTCGGGCAGGAACATCTGGCCGAACTCCGCGGCGGCGGCCAGCACGCGGGCCAGTTCCGCGGGACGGAGGGCGGGGAGGTCGGCCTGGAGGGCGCCGACGGGGTCGCCGGGCGCCAGCCGCACCGCTTCGAGGGCGCCGTGCCGCAGGGCGGCGTTCAGCCCCCGCTCCGGGTCGCCGACCACGTGCGCGCCGACCTCGCCGAGCGCCTTCGCGGCCACCGGGTCGCCCGTCACCACGACCACCCGCGCGACGAGCGCGCAGCTCAGCGCCGCCTCGACGGTGTCGCAGGCGATCGCCACGGCCAGCTCCGCCCGGTGCGGGCCCGCCGCGGCCGACAGGCGGGTCTTGGCGGCGACCAGCGTCTTGACCGGGACGACGAGGGTCCAGCCGGAGCTTTCCGAAGCAGACATAGCCTTAAGCATCCCGCCTCGACATCCCCGGGAGCCAACCGGGAGACTTGGGGCGCATACCGCTCATATGGAGGAGCCCATGAGACGCCCCGGATGGCCTTCGCGATTCTGGGTGGCCTTCGCCGTCGTGATCGTCAAGCCGATCTCGTGGCTCCTGGTCAAGAAGGACTGGCGTCGCGGCGACCGCCTTCCCAGGACGGGCGGGATCATCATGGTGACCAACCACCTGTCGTGGCTGGATCCCATCCTCGTCGCGCACTTCCTCTACAACCACGGCCGCTGGCCGGTGATCCTCGCCAAGTCGGGCCTGTTCTCGGTGCCGCTGGTCGGTTCCCTGGTGAGGGCGCTGCAGGCCATCCCGGTCTACCGGGGGAGCGCCGACGCGGCGCGCTCGCTGGAGGAGTCGCGGCGAAGGCTCGCCGCCGGGGCGTGCGTGATGTTCTACCCGGAGGGCACCTGCACCCGCGACCCGCACTTCTGGCCGATGGAGGGCAAGACCGGCGCGGCCAGGCTCGCGCTGGCCACCGGCGCGACGGTGATCCCCGTCGCCCACTGGGGAGCCCAGGCGATCCTGCCGTACGGCGCCAGGAGGCCCCGCCTGCTGCCGCGCAAGACCTTCCACGTGCAGACGGGCCCGCCGGTCGACCTGTCGAAGTACGCCGGGCGCGAGGGCGAGCCGCTCTCGGCCGAGGTCCTGCGCGAGGCGACCGCCGACATCATGGCGGCCATCACGGCCCAGCTGGCCGAGATCCGCGGGGAGAAGGCTCCCGTGACGCCGTTCAGGCGACCGTCGGACAACTGACTTCGGCGTACGGTGTTGACATCCTCCCCTTCCCGATGGAAGGGGATTCCCACGGTCGCCCGTGAGAGTTCCCGATTCACCGCCGGTCGCCCGCCAGGAGAAATCCCTTGAGGTTCCACACCAGTTCCACAGGCGTCCCGCCCCTCCGCCGGCCAGGCGGCGGGGGCGTCGCCGTCACCGCCGGAGGCGGCGCCGCGCCGTGTTCCCTCCCCAGCCCTCGGGCAGGGGTCCCCACGTCCGAGGAGAACCGATGACCAAGGCGGCCGTGTTCGGCACGGGCTCGTGGGGGACGACCTTCGGCATGATCCTCGCCGGGGCGGGCACCCGGACGACGCTGTGGGGACGCAAGCCGGAGGTCGTCGAGGCGATCGACAAGCGGCACGAGAACCCCGACTACCTGCCGGGCGCGGTGCTGCCCGAGACGCTGCGCGCCACCACCGACCCCGCCGAGGCCCTCGAAGGCGCCGACTTCGTGGTGCTCGCGGTGCCCTCCCAGACCCTGAGGGAGAACCTGACCCGCTGGAAGCCGCACCTGCCGTCCGAGGCGGTGCTGGTCAGCCTGATGAAGGGCATCGAGCTGGGCACCACCAAGCGGATGAGCGAGGTGATCTGCGAGGTCGCCGAGGTGCCCCAGGAGCGGGTCGCGGTGGTGTCGGGCCCCAACCTGGCCGGCGAGATCGTCCGGGGCCAGCCGGCCGCCACCGTGGTCGCCTGCACCGACGAGCGGGCGATGGAACGCCTCCAGGCGGCCTGCTACCTGCCGCCCTGGTTCCGCCCGTACACCAACCCCGACGTCATCGGGGTCGAGCTCGGCGGGGCCGTCAAGAACGTGATCGCCCTGGCGGTCGGCATCTCGGCGGGCATGGGGCTCGGCGACAACGTCGGGGCGATGCTGATGACGCGCGGGCTGGCCGAGATCACCCGGCTCGGCACGGTGCTCGGCGCCGACCCGCACACCTTCGCGGGCCTCGCGGGCATGGGCGATCTTGTGGCGACCTGTGTGTCCCCATTGTCGCGGAACCGTACTTTCGGGGAGAATCTCGGGCGAGGTATGACGCTGGACGAGGTCATCGCCGCGACGAAACAGACCGCCGAGGGGGTCAAATCCTGCGAGTCGGTGCTCGAACTGGCCAGAAAGCACGACGTGGAGATGCCGATCACCGAGGTGGTCGTCGCCGTCGTCCACGACGCGATGCCCCCCAGCGAGGCCGGGGTGCTCCTGATGTCGCGGACCCCCAAGCCGGAACGGTACGGCCTGTGAACGGACAGCGTGGTCGATGAACAGACGGATACGCAGGCGTAAGGGCGAGAACACCCGGTCGGTGCACCTGCCGGCTCCCGAGACGCCCCGGTTACCTCCCCTCGGCCTTGCCGTGTGGCGCAGTTCCGCGTGGGGTTTCGGCGACTCCGCGGAGTACGCCGAGGTGTTCGACGAGAAGGGCTCCGGACACGCCTACGGCCGGATCGACAACCCCACCACCGCCGCCTTCGCCGCGGCGGTGGCCTCCCTGGAGGGCGCCGCGGCGCCCGAGGACGTGGCGGGGCAGGCGTTCGCCTCGGGGATGGCCGCCGTCAACGCGGTCCTGATGACGTTCCTGCGCGCGGGCGCGCACATCGTGGCCCCCGCCCCGATGCACGGCGGGACCCACTCGCTGATCACGAACGTGCTGGCCAGGTTCGGGGTCGACGCGGACTTCGTCGGCTATGGCGAGCTGGCCGGGGTGCAGGCGGCGATCAAGCCCAACACGAAGATCATTTACGCGGAGACGCTGGCCGACCCCACCATGGCCGTCTCCGACATCCGGGGCCTCTACCGGATCGCCCGCGCCGCGGGGGCGCTCCTGGTGGTCGACTCGACCTTCGCCACCCCGATCGTGTGCCGCCCCCTCGAACACGGCGCCGACCTGGTGATCCACTCCGCGACCAAGTACCTCGGCGGCCACGACGACTGCGCCGGGGGCGTGGCGGTGGGCCGCCCCGACCTGATCGCCCAGCTGCGCGAGGTCCGGATCGACACCGGGGGCACGCTCTCCCCCGACGACGCGTTCCTGCTCCGCCGCGGGCTGGAGACCCTGCCGCTGCGGGTCCGCCGGATGTGCTCCACCGCGATGGTCTTCGCCGCCGCCGTGGCCAAGCATCCCGCCGTACGCCGGGTCGACTACCCGGGGCTGCCGGGTCACCCCGGCCACCAGCTCGCCAGGCACCTGTTCGACTCCGGTCCCGAGGGCACGAGATACGGCGCCGGTGTGACGATCACCCCGCGCGGCGGCTACGACGCGGGCGTGGCCCTGGCCGACGCGCTCAAGCTCGTCTCGATCGCCACCTCCGCCGGGGGGACCCGCACCAAGGCCGCCCACGTGGCCTCGGCCGCCCATCGGCGGACCGGTGAGGAACCGGGGATCGACGCGGCGGCGGTCAGGTTCTCCATCGGGCTGGAGGACGCCGAGGACCTCATCATGGACGTCACCCAGGCACTCGACTCACTACCCGCATCGGGTAGGTAGGCGCGTCTAACAGCCGGATTGCCCCCTAACAGGGGGTACATTCGGTCATCATGAGTGAGCAGCACGAACCTCTACCGAGGGTCGCCGTCGTCTTCGGCGGTCGCAATTCCGAGCACGCCGTCTCCATTCTCGGGGCGGGAAGCGTGCTGGGGGCCATCGACAGATCCAAGTACGACGTGATCCCCATCGGAATCGCCACGGACGGCCGGTGGGTGCTCGCCTCGGGGGAGCAGCGCTACGAGATCGAGAGCGGCGACCTGCCCGCCGTCGACGCGGCGGGCGCGACGCTGGCGCTGGCCTCCGGAGGAGGCTCGCTGGTGGCGTACGACCCCGGCAGCATCCCCGTCGAGCTCGGCCAGGTCGACGTCGTCTTTCCGGTGATGCACGGCCCCTTCGCCGAGGACGGCACGATCCAGGGACTGCTGGAGATGGCCGGGGTCCGCTACGTCGGCTCCGGGGTGCTGGCCAGCTCGGTCGGCATGGACAAGGCGTACATGAAGCTGGTCCTCGCCGCCGCCGGCCTGCCCGTCGGCCCGTACGTCGTGATCCGCGACCGCGACTGGCGGACCGACCGCGGCCGGGTCCTCAAGGAGGTCCAGGAGCTCGGCTGGCCGGTCTTCGTCAAGCCCGCGCGCGCCGGGTCCAGCCAGGGCATCTCCAGGGCCGCCGACCTGGAGGAGCTGGAGCGGGCCATCGAGTTCGCCCGCGAGCACGACCCCAAGGTGCTCGTCGAGGCCGCCATCACGGGCCGCGAGATCGAGTGCGCGGTGCTGGAGTCGCCGGGCGACGAGGCGCCCAGGGCGAGCCTGCCCGGCGAGGTGCTGGTCCACGGCGACCACGAGTTCTTCGACTTCGAGGCCAAGTACATCGGGGACGACATGTCCCTGTCGGTGCCCGCCGACATCCCCCAGGAGACGGTCGAGCAGCTGCGGGCGATGGCCGTCCGCGCCTTCGAGGCGCTGGGCTGCGAGGGCCTGTCGCGGGTCGACTTCTTCTACACCCCCGACGGACGGCTGATCGTCAACGAGATCAACACCATGCCGGGCTTCACCGCGATGTCGGTGGCGCCGCAGCTGTGGGCCGCCACCGGCGTGCCCTACGCCGAGCTGGTCGACCGGCTGATCCAGCTCGCGCTCGGACGCTCACCCGGCCTGCGGTGAGGCGCTCCTGAGGTAGACGCTCAGCCGGTCTGGGGAAGGGCGCTCTTGATGGGGGCCGCGAGGTCGATCAGCACGTTCTGCGGGACGTGCTCCCGCGCGATCGTCACCTCGACGTAGGCCTCCCTGCCGATCGCGGTGAACAGCGTCGGCCTGGCCGGGTCGGCGTACCACGCCACCCCGTCGATCTCGGGCACCTGGTCGGTCGGTGACATCGTCACCGGCCGCGGCACCCCGCAGCGCAGGGCGATGCGCGCCTCCCCCCATACGGCGACGTAGGGGGAGGCGGGGGTCGACTCCGTCCGGTCGGCGCCGTCTAGCTTCGCCGGGAGCCGCTCGGCGAGCACCCGGCACGCGGCGGCGGCGGGCGCATCGGGGACCGGGGGCTCGACCCGGACGGCGCCTCCGCACCCCACCAGGATCAGCAGGGCGCAGGCGCACCCCGCCAGGCGGGCGAACCGCAGTGGCATGTCACGTTCCAGACGTTCGGGTGAGGACCCGAACACGAGTCCGGGCGCGACTGTCACGCCCGGATCCGGGCTCGGACGAGATCTCAGATATGGACGATGGGGCACGTCAGCGTGCGCGTGATCCCCTCCACACCCTGGATCTGCGCCACCACGAGCTTCCCCAGCTCGTCGACGTTGCGGGCCTCGGCGCGCACGATGACGTCGTACGGTCCGGTGACGTCCTCGGCCTGCGTGACACCCGCGATGCCGGAGATCGCCGAAGCCACACTCGCGGCCTTGCCGACCTCGGTCTGGATGAGGATATAGGCCTGCACCATAACGACCTCCCGGGCGATTGGATCAGTGCCGAAGGGCCACCGTACCCTGTGATGAACGGGAGGTGTGTCATCACAGTCGGAGATCTCGGCGAATTCGGGGTTGTTGCACGTATTGCCGGACGTTTGCCACAAGGTGGGACCGTGTTACTGGGCCCCGGGGACGACGCCGCGGTGGTGAGCGCTCCCGACGGGCGGGTCGTCGTGACGACTGACCTGTTGATTGAGGGTAGGCACTTCCGGCGCGATTGGTCCAGTGGCTACGACATCGGCCGCAAGGCCGCGGCGCAGAATCTCTCCGACGTCGCGGCGATGGGAGCCCGCCCCACCGGCATCGTGGTCGGCCTGGGGATGCCCGCGGACGCCGCCACCGGATGGCTGGACGACCTCACCGACGGCTTCCGCGACGAGTGCGACCTCGTCGGCGCCAGCGTGGTCGGTGGCGACATCACCCGCTGCGACCTCGTCATGATCGCGGTCACCGCCCTGGGCGACCTGGGCGGCCGGGCGCCCGTCACGCGGTCGGGGGCCCGCCCCGGCGACGTGGTCGCCTTCGCCGGTCGCCTCGGGCACTCCGCCGCCGGTCTCGCGCTGCTCCGCGCGGGCCTGGACGGGCCGGTGGAGCTGATCGACGCCCACCGCCGCCCGTGCCCTCCCTACGCGCGCGGCCCCGAGGCGGCCGGACTCGGCGCGACGGCCATGCTCGACGTGAGCGACGGCCTGCTCCAGGACCTCGGCCACGTGGCCGAGGCGGCCGGGGTCGCGCTCGTCCTGGACCCCGAGGCGTTCCCCCTCCCGCCCGCGATGCGTGAGGCCGCCCGGCTGCTCGGCGCCGAGCCGCTGGAGTGGGTGCTCTCCGGCGGCGAGGACCACGCGCTCGCCGCCACTTTCCCGGCCCACGTACGGCTCCCGGAGGGCTGGAACGTGGTGGGTCACGTCGTTGAGGGGGAGGGTGTGCAGGTCAAGGGCTTCTCGCTCGACCGCGGGGGCTGGGACCACTTCCGGGAGTGATCCTTACCACTTCCTGCGACATCTGTGAAAATTGCGACAAACGTTTACCTAACTGGTATGAAGATGGGCGGTCGAGATTCCCTTCGAGAAAGGGGCCATATGGGCCGCCACGGTGGAAACGGGGAAGAGGTTTCCCCGAACCGGGGTAAACGCGAGCCGGAGTCCGCTCCGGAAGCGGGTTGGGGTGACGAGCCGATCGGGCGCCGGCTCCGTCCCGAGGAGTCGGTGAGCACCGAGACCCGGACGGGTTTCCTGGGATCGGGATGGAGCTCGGAGTCCGAGCTGTCCGACTCATCCGGCCCGTCCAGGACGTCCACCACGTACGACCCATGGCCCGAGGACGAGGAGCGGTCCGGCGGGCGGATCAGGAAGACGGTGCTGATCGTCGCGGCGGTGGCCGTGGTGCTCGGCGGGACCGTGGTCGGTGTCCGCTCCCTCGCCGGCTCGGATACCCCCGCCGACTGCCCGCCCTCCGGTTGCGTCGCGGCGGCGTCGAACCAGCCGGCGCCGGAGGCCGACACCGCCGACGAGCCCGTGACGGAGGAGCCGGCGGAGGAACCGGCGTCCGACGACGAGCCCTCGGAGACGGGCGACGAGACGCCGCGGCCGGGTGACGAGAGGGCGAGGTCCACGCCGGTCCCCGACCGCCCCTCCACCCGTGGCGGAGGCGAGAATGCCTCCACCCCCCGGCCCACCCCGACGCGGAAGCCCACCCGCGCGCCGTCGGACACCGACGAGTCGTCGGCTTCCGACGAGGCCGCCGACGAGCCCGCCCCCACCCCCACCCAGGAGCCTCTCGTCGTCGGTGAGCGGACGCCCGCTCCCGAGCAGCCCCTGGGCAGCGCCGAGCCCGATCCCGTGCCGAGCGAGACGACCTCCAGCACGCCCCCGCTCGCCGGGGGCGCCGCGATCACGGTCGGCGCCGACATCGTGAGCGACAGGGCGCGGACCTACACCGTCGAGCTCGTGGTCGCCGCGGACGAGAGCGTCGAGCGCCTCAAGGTGAGCGTGCCGGTCAGCAGTGAGGTCACCTCGGTCAGCGGGGCCGACTGGGAGCAGGTCGGCGACAACCTGCTGATCGAGTCGCCGGAGGGTCTGGGCGCCGACGAGGAACTCGTCGTCACCTTCACCGCGAGCGGCGACGCGGAGATCCCGCGGAGCTGCCGGAGCGACCAGGGAGAATGCGCCGTCGCCTGACCCGGTGCGCGTCGCCGCGACAGAACCGGCCCGATCCGCACCGATCCGCACTGATCCGCACCGATCCGCACCGATCCGGCACTGATCCGCACCGATCCGCACCGATCCGGCACTGATCCGAACCGCCCGGGCCGCGTCCAGGCCCTGAAAGGGTGGCCGGAAGCCGGTCGAGAGGCCGTTCCGGTCTCCGGACGCGGGTGGAGGCCGGGAAGCCGGGGGAGTGCCTCGCGGGCCGGGGGGGCTGGTTGGATGGGGAACATGACCGTTTCGACCCCCCCTCGCGTGCTGACCGTCGCCGGCTCCGACTCCGGAGGCGGCGCCGGTATCCAGGCCGACCTGAAGACAATGCTCGCCCTCGGCGTGCACGGCATGAGCGTGATCGCCGCGGTGACCGCCCAGAACTCGGTCGGCGTGCAGGGCTACTGGGAGCTCCCCCCGGAGGCGGTACGGGCCCAGCTCGACTCGGTGCTCGGTGACATCGGGGCCCAGGCGGTCAAGACCGGGATGCTCGCCTCACCGGCGCTGGTGGAGACGGTGGCCGAGGTCCTGGCGGGGCTGGACGTGCCCGTCGTGGTCGATCCCGTCGGGGTCTCCAAGCACGGCGACGCGCTCCTCGCCCCCGAGGCGGTGGAGACGGTGAAGACGCGCCTGCTGCCCACCGCCACGGTGGTCACCCCCAACCTGTGGGAGGTCCTGCAGCTCACCGGGGTGAAGGTCGAGGACGAGCCCGACCTGCGCCGGGCCGCCGACGCGATCCTGGAGCTCGGGCCCGCGTGGGCGCTGGTCAAGGGCGGTCACCTGCCGGGCGCCCCGGTCGACCTGCTGACCGACGGCACGCGGGAGTTCCGCTTCACCGCGGAGCGCCACGACAACCGGCACACCCACGGCACGGGCTGCACCCTCGCCTCCGCGATCGCCTCCCACCTCGCCCTCGGCGAGGACGTCCCGTCCGCCGTGGAGAAGGCGAAGGCGTACGTCACCGGCGCGATCGCGCACGGCTTCCCCCTGGGAGCGGGTATCGGCCCCGTGGACCACGCCTGGCGCCTGCGCGTTCCCTGAACCGCGCCCCAACGGGACGGCTCTCCGAACGAGACGGCCTTCCCGGACGGGAAAGGCTTCCGAACAGGGCGACCTCCCGAAAGGGACGGTTTCCCAGACGGGACGGTTTCCCGGACAGGACGAAAGCCCGCGGGAAACGACGAAGCCCGCCGCCCCTTCGAGGGGACGGCGGGCTTCGCGAAGGTCTGGCTAGCGGGTGACCTTGCCGGCCTTGATGCAGGAGGTGCACACGTTCAGCCGCTTCGGCGTGCCGTTCACCACTGCGCGCACGGGCTGGATGTTCGGGTTCCAGCGGCGGCGGGTGCGGCGGTGCGAGTGGGAGACGTTGTTGCCGAAGGTCGGCTTCTTAGCGCAAACGTCGCAGACGGAAGCCACGGTTCGCTCCTTTAATCAGTCGAGAGGCTCGATCCGCCGCACTGGCGGCGGTCATCGGGCACGCCGGGACGACCGGCTGGCCACACGAGGATATCCGATGTCCGGCCCCGCGGCGAACGCGAGCCGCCGTGAACGGTCGAACGGGGATAATCTCCGGAGGCAACCGTAGCGCATTCCAGGACACGCCACGGCGGCTCTCCTCCGCGGGACCGAACCCCGAGCGCGGCACCGGGGAACCGGACCGGAGAACGGAACCGGAGCCGTCCGGAGGCCGGTGAGGGCGTCCGGCGGACGCGAGCAGGGCCCGGACCGGGCACTGAATCAGGACCTGGAGCAGGAGCTGGGGAGCAGGAGGGCAGGAATGCTGCAGGTTCTCGACCCGCTCGCGGTGCGCAGATGGTCGCGGCTGGCCGCCGAGACGCTGGGGAGGGCACGCGAGGAGATCGACGCGCTCAACGTCTTCCCCGTGCCCGACGGCGACACCGGCACCAACCTGCACCTGACCATGCTCTCCGCCGCCGAGGCGCTCGACGGGCTGCCCGCCGACGCCGGGGCCGAGGCCACCTGGCGGGCACTCGCCCAGGGGGCGCTGCTCGGCGCCCGGGGCAACTCGGGAGTGATCGTCAGCCAGGCGCTGCGCGGCCTCGCCGAGGTGCTCAGGGAGGCCGAGGGACGCGGCGCCGACCTCGGGCGCGGCCTGGTCAGAGCCGCCGAGCTGGCCCGCGCCGCGGTGTCCAGGCCGGTCGAGGGCACGATCCTGAGCGTCCTGGCGGCCGTGGCCGCGGCGGTGTGCGACGGGCGGGAGGATCTCGCCTCGGTCGCGAGGAAGGCCGCGGGGGAGGCGCGCTCCGCGCTCCGCCGCACCACGGAACAGCTCGACGTGCTGGCCCGCGGTGGGGTGGTCGACGCGGGCGGAGCGGGCCTGACGATCATCCTGGAGAGCCTCGCCGCCGTCGTCACCGACTCCTACACCGGCCGGGTGGACATCCCCGCCCCGGCCCACCGGGTCGTCCCCGAGCCTCCCGGAGAGGCAGGGGGGCGCGGGGAAGGTCCCGGATACGAGGTCATGTACCTGCTGGACGCCGGGGCGCGGGAGGTCGCCGCGCTGCGCGAGGAGCTCGACGCGCTCGGCGACTCGCTGGTGATCGTGGGCGGGGACGACCTGTGGAACGTCCACGTCCATGTGGACGACGCGGGCGCGGCGATCGAGGCGGCCATGAGGCTGGGCCGCCCCCACCGGATCAGGGTGACGTACCTGGTCGGCTCAGGCAGGACCCACCCGGTCGCGCGGGGGAGGGGCGTGGTGGCCGTGGCCGCGGGGCCCGCGCTGGCGGCGGTGTTCGAGGAGGCGGGAGCCGTGGTCGTCCGGCGCGAGCCCGGCTCCAGCCCCCCGCTGGCGGCGGTGCTCGCCGCCGTCCGCGAGGCCGGGTCCGAGGTCGTGGTCCTGCCCAACGACAGCGACACGCGCGAGGTCGCGGCCGCCGCCGCCGAGATCGCGAGGGAGCAGGGCCTGGTGGTCGGCGTCATCCCGACCAGGGCCTCGGTGCAGGGCCTGTCGGCGCTGGCCGTCCACGACCCGCTACGCCGTTTCGACGACGACGTGGTGGCCATGACCGAGGCCGCCGCGCACACCCGCCACGGGCACGTCTGGGTGGCCGACCGCGAGGTCATGACGAGCGCGGGCCTGACCGCCCCCGGCGATGTCCTGGGCGTGGTCGACGGCGACGCCGCGCTGATCGACACGGATCTGGCGGCGACCGCGCTGGAGGTCGTACGCCGCATGATCTCCTCCAGCAGCGAGCTGGTGACCCTCTTGGAGGGCGCCGACGCCCCCGAGGGGCTCGCCCACGTCGTACAGGACCACCTGGCCGGCACCAGGCCGGACATCGAGGTGGTCACGTACGAGGGTGGGCAGGGCGGCTACCCGCTGCTGATCGGCGTGGAGTGAGCCGGTGCCGGGCGGCCGGACACGCCGCGGCTGGTGAAATCTGTCGCCCGGGCACGGTAGAAAACGGGGGTGACGAGCTTCGACGAGCCGCTGGCGAAGGCGCTTGACCCCAAGACGGCCAAGCTGCTGGAGAGCGTTCTCGACCTGCGCACCGTCGGCGACCTGCTGCGGCACTACCCGCGGCGCTACGCCGAGCGGGGCGAGCTGACCGACCTCGACGACCTTCAGGTGGACGACCACGTCACCGTGGTGGGCGAGGTCACCAGGGCGATGCGCAGGCCGATGCGCAACAAGGGCGGCACCTGGCTGGAGGTCGAGGTCGTCGACGCCCGGGGCAGCAAGATCTACCTGTCGTTCTTCGGGAAGACGTCCCACATCGCCGAGACGCGGCTGAAGCCGGGCAGGCGCGGCATGTTCGCCGGGAAGGTCGGCGCCTTCGGCCAGGGCGAGAAACGCAAGTGGCAGCTCTCCCACCCCGAGTTCGAGATGATCGAGGAGAGCGAGACGGGCGCCGAGGAGTTCGCCGCCGCGCTCGTGCCGATCTACCCGGCGGGCAAGGACGTGACGCCCTGGGCGATCCGCAGGGCGCTGGGCGTCGTCCTCGACACGATGGGCGAGCTCGACGACCCGCTCCCCGCGGAGCTGCGCGCCCGCCACCGGCTCCCCGGCCTGGCGGAGGCCCTGCTGGCGATCCACCGCCCCCGCGACCACGCCGACGTGGCCAGGGCGCGCAAGCGGCTCAGGTTCGACGAGGCGTTCCTGCTCCAGGCGGTGCTGCTGCAGCGCCGGATGGCCGCGGCCTCCTGGCCCGCCATGCCCCGGCCCGCGATCTCCGGGGGGCTGCTCGCCGACTTCGACGGGCGATTGCCGTTCGAGCTCACCGAGGGGCAGCGCGACGTGGGCGAGGAGATCGCGGCGGACCTGGCGCTGCCCCACCCCATGCACCGGCTGCTCCAGGGCGAGGTCGGCGCGGGCAAGACCATCGTCGCGCTGCGGGCGATGCTCCAGGTGGTCGACGCCGGGGGGCAGGCCGTGCTGCTCGCCCCCACCGAGGTGCTCGCCCAGCAGCACCACCGGTCGATCTCGGCGATGCTCGGAGACCTGGCCACCGGCGGCATGTTCGGCGGCACCGCGGTCGCCCTGCTGACCGGCTCGCTGGGCGCCGCGGCCCGCCGCTCGGCCATGCTCGACGCGGCCTCGGGCGCGGCGGGCATCGTCGTCGGCACCCACGCGGTCCTGCAGGAGCGCGTCCAGTTCGCCGACCTCGGCCTGGTCGTGGTCGACGAGCAGCACCGGTTCGGCGTGGAGCAGCGCGACGCGCTCCGCGAGAAGGCCGGGGGCGGCCGCCCGCACGTGCTCGTCATGACCGCCACGCCCATCCCCCGCACCGTCGCGATGACGGTCTTCGGCGACCTCACGGTCTCCACGCTCTCCCAGCTGCCCTCGGGCCGCGCCCCGATCACCACGCACGTGGTCCCCGCCGCGGAGAAGCCGCACTTCCTCGACCGGGCCTGGACGCGGCTGCGCGAGGAGATCGAGCTGGGCCGCCAGGCCTACGTCGTGTGCCCGCGCATCGGCGACCTGGAGGGCGACGAGGGCGACATGTCGAAGGCGGACGACGAGCGCAGGCCGCCGCTGGCGGTGCTCGACGTGGCCGAGACGCTCGCGCAGGGGCCGCTGCACGGGCTCCGTACGGAGGTGCTGCACGGCAAGCTCCCGCCGGAGGAGAAGGAGGCGGTGATGAAGGCCTTCACCAGGGGGGAGATCGACGTGCTGGTGGCGACCACGGTCATCGAGGTCGGCGTCGACGTCCCCAACTCCTCGGTCATGGTCATCATGGACGCCGACCGGTTCGGCGTCTCCCAGCTGCACCAGCTCCGCGGCCGGGTCGGGCGCGGCGGGCTGCCCGGCCTGTGCCTGCTGGTGAGTGACTCCCCGGGCGGCACGCCCGCCAGGGCCCGGCTCGACGCGGTGGCGGCCACCCTGGACGGCTTCGAGCTGTCCCGTGTCGACCTGGAGCAGCGCAGGGAGGGTGATGTGCTCGGTGTGGCCCAGTCGGGGCGCAGATCGTCGCTGAAGATGCTCAGGCTCCTCCGCGACGAGGACGTCATCCACGCCGCGCGCCTGGACGCCGAGGCGATGCTGGAGGCCGATCCCGAGCTGGCGGGCCATCCCGTGCTCCGCGCGGAGATCGACAGGCTTCTCGCGGACGAGCGCGCCGAATACCTGGAGAAGACCTGACGGAGCGGGACCGTCGTCCCGCGACACCCGCGGAGGGGCTGACGGAGCGGGGGCGTCGTCCTCCGATACCCGCGGAGGAGCTGATGGGGCGGGATCGTCGTCCTCCGGTATCCACGGAGGACCTGACGGAGCGGGGGCGTCGTCCCCCGGGCCCAACTGCGGGGACGGCCTCCCCCCGAATGCCGTCCCCGCTTGGGCCCACTCCCGGGTCAGGTGCCGAGAGCACCGGCGTGCGGAAGGGCTCACGATCACGCCGGTCGGCCTCCCCCTGGGTCACTTGGAGGCCGCAGGAATCATCATGCAAGGGACCGGCACCGGACGGAACGACCCTTACGCTTTCGTCGCCACTCCTTGCCCACTCTTGACCTAGATCACCTACCAGGACCCTTTTGGCCTGCGGTTATGTGATGCGTCGCGACACGCCGGTGCTGCCTGCGGCGCGTCCCGGGGCGGGAGCGTGAACGGCGGCGGGAGCCGCGCCGGGAGGCACTGAGAGGATGGCCGGGTGAGCCGAGTCATCGCGGGAAGCGCAGGAGGACGGCGGCTGGCCGTGCCGCCGGGACGGGGGACACGCCCCACCAGCGACCGGGCCAGGGAGGCGATCTTCTCCACCGTGGGGTCGCTGATCGGCCCGCTGGAGGGGTGCAGAGTGCTCGACCTCTACGCGGGCTCCGGGGCGCTCGGGCTGGAGGCGCTCTCCCGGGGGGCCGATCACGCGCTCCTCGTGGAGTCGGACGCCAGGGCGATCCGGACGATCAGGCAGAACATCGCCTCGCTGGGCCTTCCGGGGGCCGAGCTCGCCGCCGACCGGGTGGAGCGACTGCTGGCCAGGGGCCCCGGCGGCACGGGGGACACCGGAGACACCGGGACCGCCGGGAGGCCGTACGACCTCGTCCTCGCCGACCCGCCGTACGCGCTGGGCGCCGAGGAGGTGGACGCGGTGCTCGGGCTGCTGCGCGACCGGGGCTGGCTGGCCGAGGACGCGCTGGTCGCGGTGGAGCGGGAGAGCAGGGGGAAGGATCTGGTCTGGCCCCCGGGGTACGAAGAGGAGAGGGTCCGTCGTTACGGCGAAGCGTCCGTTTGGTACGGTCGCGCCGCCGGGAATCCTTAGAGCAGGGGGTCCACCTTGCGTCGCGTTGTCTGTCCGGGATCGTTCGATCCCGTCACGAACGGTCATCTGGACATCATCGGCCGGGCTTCCCGGCAGTACGACGAGGTCGTCGTGGCCGTACTGATCAATATCGAGAAGAAGAGCCTGTTCACGGTGGAGGAGCGCATCCAGACGCTCCAGACGGTCACCAAGGAGTACGGGAACGTCCGCGTGGACAAGTTCCACGGCCTCCTGGTCGACTACTGCAAGCAGCAGGAGATCCCCGCCATCGTGAAGGGCCTGCGCGCGGTCAGCGACTTCGACTACGAGCTCCAGATGGCGCAGCTCAACTACCGGATGTCCGGGGTGGAGACCCTGTTCATGGCCACCGGCCCCGAGGTCTCCTTCCTGTCGTCCAGCCGCATCAAGGAGATCGTCAAGTACGGCGGGAACGTGGCCGGGCTGGTGCCTGATCTTGTGCAGGAACTCCTGGTCGAACGGCTCAGGGGCTAGGCCCTGCTATTCTCTTATTTCGGCCTTGCACGACGGCGATGATGCGCCATGCCTAACGAGAGCGAAATGACTCAGCACCTTGACCCCCGCGCCCCATGGGTGATCTCCACCCATGATCTGGGGCGGCGACCCGGGTCGATGCGCCGGATGAATCTCGCCCTCCCGGCACCGGCGGACATCGGCGTCGACATGATCGGCGTCCCCAAGGACGCCGACGTCGAGCTGGACATCCGGCTTGAGGCGGTCATGGAGGGTGTGCTCGTCACGGGCACTGCGCAAGCCCCGCTGCGGGGGGAGTGCGCACGCTGCCTGGAGCCGGTCATCTCGCGAACCGAGGTGGACTTCCAGGAGCTGTTCTTCTACTCGGCAGAGGATGCTGCCGAGAGTGACTCGCTTCTCGACGGAGAGCTGCTCGATCTCGAACCCGCGTTTCGCGACGCGGTCGTGCTCACACTGCCGTTGAGCCCGGTCTGCAGTGAAGACTGCGCCGGGCTCTGCGTGGAGTGCGGCGTCAGGCTGGCCGATGCCGAGCCTGACCACGGCCACGAGGTGATCGACGCCCGCTGGGCGAAGCTGCAAGGTCTGATTCCGGAACATAACAACGATCAGGAGAGCTGACGTGGCTGTCCCCAAGCGCAAGATGTCGCGGAGCAATACTCGCTCCCGCAGGTCGCAGTGGAAGGCCGCCGCGGTTTCGCTCGTGAGCTGCCCCCAGTGCCGCTCGCCGAAGCGTCCGCACGTGGCGTGTCCGACCTGCGGCACTTACAACCGCCGTCAGGTGATCGAGCCCTCCGCCTGATCGCATTCTGACCGACGGATGCCGGCCGGGTCCTCCACGGGCCCCGGCCGGCGTCACCGTCTGCACCCCCTGCGATGGCGGTCCGCCCGCGGCTGTGGTGGACGCCGGGGTTCGCGGTAGAACGCGTGCCCTCCCGGCGCCCACCACATCTTCGGGCATCTCTCGTTCCTTCCTTCGCCATCGCGCATTCGCTGAGAGAACGTGCGAGGAGAAGCCGTGGGTACGAGCGTCAAGCCGGTCGCCGTCGAGTTCGTCAAGGAAGAGCTGGAGCGCCTCCTCCTGGTGCGCCTCGACGTCGCCATCCTGGAGCGGGCGCTGACGCACCGCTCCTACGCCTACGAGAACGGCGGCCTGCCGACCAACGAGCGCCTGGAGTTCCTCGGCGACTCGGTGCTGGGCCTGGTCGTCACCGACACCCTCTACCGCAACCACCCGGACCTGCCCGAGGGGCAGCTGGCCAAGCTCAGGGCCGCGGTGGTCAACATGCGCGCCCTGGCCGACGTGGCCCGCTCGCTGGGCCTGGGCCGCTTCCTGCGGCTCGGCCGGGGCGAGGAGGGCACGGGAGGCCGCGACAAGTCCTCGATCCTCGCCGACACCCTTGAGGCGCTCATCGGTGCGGTCTACGTGAACAGGGGCCTGGACGAGGCGTTCCGCGTCGTCCACCTGCTCTTCGACCCGCTCATCACCCGCTCCGCCTCGCTCGGTGCCGGGCTCGACTGGAAGACCTCCCTGCAGGAGCTCACCGCGTCCGAGTCGCTCGGCGTGCCCGAATACCATGTCGAGGAGAGCGGCCCCGACCACGCCAAGTCCTTCACCGCGGTCGTCCGCGTCGGCGGCGAGGCGTACGGCTCGGGGTCGGGCCGCTCGAAGAAGGAGGCCGAGCAGCAGGCCGCCGAGGCCGCCTGGAACCGCATCCGCGAGGACCGCGAGAGGCGCGAGGCCAGCTGACCGGCCGGCCCGCCCCCGAAAGGGACCGCGGCGGGCGCGTGGTTGGCTAACCTGCTGACCGGCGACCGCTGCCCGCGCGGGGCCACGGCGGATCCGGCCGGCGCGCCGGGCCTCGCCGCCCAGGTCACCCGAGTCGTTCTAGGAGAGACGCATGCCCGAGCTGCCCGAGGTCGAGGTGGTACGCCGCGGCCTGGAGCGATGGGTCTCCGGCCGAGTCGTCGCCCGAGCCGAGGTGCTCCACCCGAGGGCGATCAGGCGGCACGTCCCCGGCGCCGTGGAGTTCTCCGCCCGGATGGCGGGCCGCACGGTCGGCCCCGCCGAGCGCAGGGGCAAGTACCTCTGGCTGCCCCTGGGCGGCTCCGACGCGATCCTGGCCCACCTCGGGATGAGCGGCCAGCTGCTGGTCGTGGAGCCGGACACGGCACCGGAGAAGCACCTTCGCGTCCGGATCGGCTTCACCGACGGCGGCCCCGAGCTGCGCTTCGTCGACCAGCGGACCTTCGGCCATGTGCTGGTGACCGCAATGACGCAGGCCGGTGGCCGCGCGGTGCCCGAGCCGATCGCGCACATCGCGGCCGACCCGTTCGAGGAGAACTTCGACGACGACGGCTTCGCCCACCGGCTGCGCGCCCGGCAGACCGAGGTCAAGCGGGCGCTCCTGGACCAGTCGCTGATCAGCGGGGTCGGCAACATCTACGCCGACGAGGCGCTCTGGCGGGCCGGGCTGCACGGCGCCCGCGCGACCGCGACGCTGACCCGGCCGAAGGTGGCCGAGCTGCTGGCCGCGGCCCGGGAGGTGATGGCCGCCGCCCTGTCCGAGGGCGGCACATCCTTCGACAGTCTTTACGTGAATGTCAATGGGGAGAGCGGCTACTTCGACCGTTCCCTCGCGGTTTACGGTCGGCGCGACGAGCCCTGCCCCCGATGCGGCACCCCGATCGTTCGTGAGTCGTTCATGAACCGTTCGTCCTACAGCTGCCCTCGCTGCCAGCCCAGGCCGAGAGGGGTCCCGGCATGACGGACGTACGGCTGACGGCGTGGGTCAGGGGCCGGGTGCAGGGTGTGGGTTTCCGCTGGTGGACGCGTGCCAGGGCCCTCGAGCTCGGCCTGGCCGGCTGGGCGCGCAACACGGACGACGGCCGGGTGGAGGTGGTCGCGCAGGGCCCGGAGACCTCCTGCGCCGAGCTGCTCGGCCTGCTCAGGGGCGGGAACACACCGGGACGGGTCGACGCGGTCGTCGAGCGCTGGAGCGAGACCAAAGGTGGTCTCCGGGGTTTTGTCGAGCGCTGACCACTTCCCCAAACCGCCCAAAATAAGGTATAGTTGACCGTCGAGAGTGCCTACTGGTGCATCCATCCGGAGCGTTCAACTTGACCGTCTCCCTCACCGGTGCGACTCTTGATAAAGAACCACGCGCACCCCTCCCGCGGCAAAGAAGTGCGCGAACCAGTCTGGTCACTCAGCGTGGAGGACCCTTTACTATGGCGAAGGCTCTACTCGGCCACGTCGGCGGTCCCGACCCTCGTATGGTCTCGGAAATGCGTCGTCTTCAGCAGCGCATCCGTGATCTCGAGGGAGAGCTCACCCGGCTCCAGGCCCAGAACGACGAACTCGCGGCCGGCACCCGCGACGAGGAGTTCAACCGTCTGCAGGATCGTGAGCCGGCCCTCACCTAACGGGGGCCGGGGCGGAACACTGTCCAGGGACGCCTCATCGGGGCGTCCCTTGTCATATCGATACGCACGTCACAACCGTCACGTGCGTCCTATATGCCGTGCCAGGAAGGCCAGCTGCTCGGGTAACACCCTGCGGCGGTAGGCCGTGTCCTGGCACCCTTCGGTAATCCCTCCTTCGGCCGTGGCGCCCAGCGCTTTCAGACCCTTCAGCATGGTCTGGGTCTGCCGGGCCCACGCGTCGCGCTCCCCGCACCCCAGCCAGACCGGGATGTCCACGAGCTCGCGCAGCGGCGCCTGAGCCGCGCTCACCGTGGGTGAGGCCGCGACCACCGCCCCCACCTGCTCGGGGCCCAGCTCCGCGGCCAGCCTCAGCGCCCCGGCGCCGCCGGAGGACCAGCCCATCAGCCCGATCTTCGCGGTGTCCATCCCGTTCATGCTCAGGTACGGCAGCAGCGCGCCCGGGATGTCGGCGGAGGGCCAGTCGTCGATGGAGGCCAGCGCGAAGCGCCCGCCGCCCGCGGCCAGATAGCGGTCGATCGCGTAGACGTCGAACGGCGTGCGCGCGTCACCCGCGGCGCCGTGAAGCATGATCACCACGGGGAGCCCGTCCTCCGCTCCCGGCGGCAGCCCGACGATCACCCGCCGCCGGTCGACCCGGCTGCGCTGGAGCGTTCCAGGCGAGGTCACCGGAGGCTCGGGGATCGCGCCGCAGACGATCTGGGCGTACGCGTCCCTGAAGCCCTCGGGACCGGCCGCCAGGGCGGCGCCGCCGAGGCCGAGCACGGCCAGCCCGCCGCCCACGAGGAAGGCGCGTCGCCTGAGGAGCCCCCCGCCGCCCGATGGGTGTGATGGAGCCTCGCCCCCACCGCGTTCCGCGTCCATGCAGGGCACGATAGGCGGTGCGCGGGCGGGCGCGGGTGAAGAACGGTAGTCTTCCCGCGTGACCGAAGCCGTGGGCTGACCGTGGGCTGACCGTGGGCTGACAAGGCAAGACGCGTTCACCGGCGCCCGGGACACGGCGCGTGAGACGCCGGTCGGCGCGGCGGCGCCGTGGATGGGGGGTTTCTTTGTATCTCAAGACCCTTACCCTGCGCGGGTTCAAGTCCTTCGCCTCCGCCACCACGCTCCGGTTCGAGCCGGGCATCACCGCCGTCGTCGGCCCCAACGGGTCCGGCAAGTCCAACGTGGTCGACGCCCTGGCCTGGGTGATGGGCGAGCACAGCGCCAAGTCGCTGCGCGGCGGCAAGATGGAGGACGTCATCTTCGCCGGCACCTCCTCGCGGGCCCCGCTGGGACGCGCCGAGGTCACGCTGACCATCGACAACACCGACGGCATGCTCCCGATCGACTACACCGAGGTGACGATCAGCCGCCTGATGTTCCGGGCCGGCCAGAGCGAGTACGCCATCAACGGTGACACCTGCCGCCTGCTCGACATCCAGGAGCTGCTGTCCGACTCCGGCATCGGCCGCGAGATGCACGTCATCGTCGGGCAGGGCCAGCTCGACCAGGTGCTGCACGCCGGCCCCGAGGAGCGCAGGGCGTTCATCGAGGAGGCCGCGGGCGTCCTGAAGCACCGCAAGCGCAAGGAGAAGGCGCTGCGGAAGCTCGACGCCATGCAGGCCAACATGACCCGGGTCCAGGACCTCACCACCGAGCTGCGCCGCCAGCTCAAGCCGCTGGGCCGCCAGGCCGAGATCGCCCGCCAGGCCGCCGTCATCCAGGCCGACCTGCGTGACGCCAGGCTCCGGCTGCTCGCCGACGACGTGCTCACCCTGCGGACCACCCTGGAACGGGAGATGGCCGACGAGGCCGCCGTCCTGACCCGCAGGGCCGCGGTGGAGGTCGAGCTGGAGCAGGGCCAGGTCGCCGAGTCCGAGCTGGAGGCCGCCGAGGCCGAGGCCCAGCCCCGGCTGGCAGCCGCGCAGGAGACGTTCTTCCGCCTCTCCTCCCTCCGCGAGCGCCTCAGGGGCCTGGCCGGGCTCGCCGCCGAGCGGCACCGGCACGCCACCGACACCGCCGTGGAGCGGCGCGGGCGCGACCCCGAGGACTTCGAGCGCGAGGCCGAGGAGGTACGCGAGCAGGAGCGGGTCCTGGCCGAGCTGCTCGAAGGGGAGCGGGAGTCGCTCGCCGGAGCGGTGGCCCGGCGCGCCGAGACCGAGGCCGCGCTCGCCGCCGAGGAGCGGAGACTGGCCGCGGAGGCCAGGGCCGCGGCGGACCGGCGCGAGGGCCTGGCCAGGCTGAGGGGCCAGGTCGGGGCCGCGCGCAGCCGGGCGGGGGCCGCCGAGGAGGAGATCGGCAGGCTGCGGCGATCGCTGCGGGAGGCCGAGCAGCGCGCCGAGGAGGCCAGGGCCGAGCACGACGGGCAGGAGCGCGCCGAGCCGTCCGCCGACCCCGCCCTCGCCGAGGAGCTGGAGATCGCCCTGGAGACGGTCGAGCAGGCCAGGGAGTCCGTCGAGTCGGCCAGGGCCGGGGTCGAGGAGGCCAAGGCGGCCGTCGCGGCCCCCAACTCCGCGCTCGGCGCCGCCAGGGCCGCCCTCGCCGCCGCCCGCAAGACCGACCAGCAGGCGCAGCGCCAGGTGGCCGCGCTGGAGGCCAGGTTCGAGGCGCTGGAGCTGGGCCTGGCCGGTGGCGCCGACGGCGGCGCCGCGCTGCTCGCCGCCGACCTGGCCGGGGTGCTCGGCCCGGTGGCGACCATGCTGTCCGTGCGGCCCGGTGCGGAGGTGGCCGTCGCGGCCGTGCTCGGGGCCGCCGCGGAGGCCGTCGCCGTGGAGTCGCTGCAGAGCGCCGCCGACGCGATCGAGTTCCTCAGGGGCCACGACGGCGGCCACGCCACCCTCGTCATCGCCTCGGGCGGGGCGGCGGGCGCGCCGGGCTCGCCGGGGCGGGTGCCGCTGGCCGGGGCCGAGTGGGCGATCGACCTGGTCACGGTCTCCGCCGAGCTGCGGGCCGCCGCCTCCCACCTGCTCGCGGACGTGCTGGTCGTGGACGACCTCGCGACCGCGAGGAAGGCGGTCGAGCAGCGCCCCGAGCTGCGGGCCGTCACCCGGGCAGGCGACCTCCTGGGCGCCCACACCGCCAAGGGAGGTTCGGCGGGCGGCACCTCCGCGCTCCAGATGCGGGCCGCCCTCGACGAGGCCGCCGCGGACCTGGCCGAGGCGAGGGTCGCCGCCGAGCTGGCCGCGACGGAGCTGGAGGAGAGCGCCGAGGCCGAGGCGGAGGCGCAGCTCGCGGTCGAGACCGCCCAGGCGCGGGTCGCCGAGGCGCAGACGGGCGTGCAGAACGCGCAGGCCGGGGTGAACGCGGCGCAGGCCGCCCTGGACCGGGTCAGGGCCAGGCAGCGCGACGCCGACCAGCGGGTCGCCGCGGTGGCCAAGCGGCTCGCCCAGCTGGGTGCCGCGGCCAAGGCGGCCCGCGACGAGTGCGAGCGCCTGGCCGGGGGTGTACGGGCCGCCGAAGAGGCGCGCGACCGTGACGCGGCCGGTCTTGTTGAGCTGGAGGAGCGGCTCGCCGCGGCCGTCGGAGCCGAGGAGCTGGAGACCGAGCCCACCACCGACCTGCGCGACGAGCTCGCCGAGATCTGCGCGACGGCCAGGCAGGACGAGATGGAGGTCCGCCTCGCCGTACGGACGGCGGAGGAGCGGGTCAGGGGCATCGAGGGGCGGGCCGACGAGCTGACGCGCGCCGCCGAGCGCGAGCGCGAGGAGCGTTCCAGAGCGGCCGAGCGGCGCGAGTGGCGGCGCAGGCAGGCTCGTACGGCCCAGGCGGTCGTCCGGGGTGCCGAACTGGCGCTGCGCACGCTGGAGACCTCCCTGGAGGCCGCCGCGGGCGAGCGCGACGAGGCCGATCTGGCGCGCGGGCAGATCGACGCCTCCCTCAAGGCCGTCAGGATCCGCGTCCGGGAGCTCACCGGCGAGCTGGACAAGCTGGTCAACCGGGCGCACGGCAGCGAGGTGGCCCGCACCGAGCAGCGGCTGCGCCTGGAGCAGCTGGAGAGCCGCGCGGTGGAGGAGTACGGCGTCGAGGCCGACACCCTCGTCGCCGAGTACGGCCCCGACGAGCCGATCCCGACGGCCGACGGCGACCCCGTCCCCTACGACCGTGACGAGCAGCTCAAGCGGGCCAGGGCGGCCGACCGCCAGATGGCCCAGCTCGGCAAGGTCAACCCGCTCGCGCTGGAGGAGTTCGCGGCGCTGGAGGAGCGGCACTCGTTCCTCACCTCGCAGCTGGAGGACCTCAAGAAGACCCGCCGCGACCTGCTGCTGGTGGTCAAGGAGGTCGACGACCGGGTCGAGCAGGTCTTCGGCGCCGCCTTCGCGGACGTGGCCCGCGAGTTCGAGACGATCTTCACGCGGGTGTTCCCCGGCGGCGAGGGCAGGCTGCTGCTCACCGACCCCGAGAACATGCTGACCACCGGCGTCGAGGTCGAGGCCCGGCCGCCGGGCAAGAAGGTCAAGCGCCTGTCGCTGCTGTCGGGCGGCGAGCGGTCGCTGACCGCGGTGGCCTTCCTGGTGTCGATCTTCAAGGCGCGTCCCTCGCCGTTCTACGTGATGGACGAGGTCGAGGCCGCGCTGGACGACACCAACACCCAGCGCCTGCTGACCCTCTTCGAGGAGCTCCGGCAGACCTCGCAGATCATCATCATCACCCACCAGAAGCGCACCATGGAGATCGCCGACGCGCTGTACGGCGTCTCGATGCGCGGGGACGGCGTCACCCAGGTCATCAGCCAGCGCCTGAGGGAACACGAGTCCGTCTGAGCCGCCGGGGGCTCGGGGCGCTTCCCGTGGAGGAGCCGGTTCCCCGGACGAGACGGTGAAAGCGCGAGTTCGAGGGGGCGGTTCCCGGAGGAGCGCGGGACGCGGGTTTGGGGGCGGTTCCTGAGGGTGCGCGGGGTGCGGGTTCGGGAGGCGGTTCCCGGGAGAGCGCGGGGGCGCGGCTTCTGGGACCTCGGGGGAGCGCCGGGGCGCGAGTCCGGGAAGCGGTTTCTCAGGGGATCGCGGGGGCGCGGGGCCGGGCGGTGACCGCCGGTGAGGGATCGCGAGCCGGTCCGGAGCACCGGGGTGTCGGAGCATCCCGGGGCGTCTGGAAAACTGTGCTCTTGTGGAAGCCTATCTCGGCATAATCGCGATCATCGTCGTCATCGCCCTGTTGGCGGCGGGCGGCATGCTCCTGCTGTTCAGGTCGGGGGGCAAGGCCGCGCCGCCGCGGGTCGAGCCGCCCCAGGCGCCGTCGATCCCCGAGGAGACGAAGGCCCCCGGCCGGGGCTCGGTCGTGGACGACGACGCGACGACGACCACCGTGCCGCCGCCGGCCAGGCCGGTGGAGCCCGCGGAGGTCACCGTCGTCGCCCCGGTGATCGAGGTTCCTCCGCCGTCCGCCGGGCGGATGGTGCGGCTCCGCGCCCGGCTGGCCCGGTCGCAGAGCACGCTGGGCAAGGGGCTCCTGGAGCTGCTCTCCCGTGACCGCCTGGACGACGACGCCTGGGACGAGATCGAGGAGACCCTGATCACCGCCGACGTCGGTGTGACGCCGACCCGGGCGATGGTCGAGGAGCTGCGCACCCGGGTGAAGGTGCTGGGCAGCCGGACGCCCGAGGAGGCGCGCGCCCTGCTCAGGGAGCAGCTGCTCGCCCAGATCGGTGTCGACCTGGACCGTACGCTGCACGTCACGCCGCACGGCGAGCGTCCCGCGGTGGTCCTCGTGGTCGGCGTCAACGGCACCGGCAAGACCACCACCACCGGCAAGCTGGCGCGCGTCCTCATCGGCGACGGCGGCAAGGTCGTGCTGGGCGCCGCCGACACCTTCCGCGCCGCCGCCGCCGACCAGCTGCAGACGTGGGGGGACCGCGTCGGGGCCGCGGTCGTACGCGGGCCCGAGGGCGGCGACCCCGCCTCGGTGGCCTTCGACGCCGTCGCCGAGGGCATCAGCGAGAAGGCCGACGTGGTGATCGTCGACACCGCGGGGCGGCTGCACACCAAGACCGGCCTGATGGACGAGCTCGGCAAGGTCAAGAGAGTCATCGAGAAGAAGGCCACGGTCGACGAGGTCCTGCTCGTCCTCGACGCCACCACGGGCCAGAACGGCATGCGCCAGGCCCAGGTGTTCGCCGAGGTCGTCAACATCACCGGTATCGCCCTGACCAAGCTCGACGGCACCGCCAAGGGCGGCATCATCATCTCCGTCCAGCGCGAGCTGGGTGTCCCGGTCAAGCTGGTGGGTCTCGGCGAGGGGCCCGACGACCTGGCGCCGTTCGACCCCGAGGTCTTCGTGGACGCGCTCCTCGGAGACTGAGCCCGTCCTGTCCCATCTCGTCCCGGCTTGCTGCCGCCGCGGGCGGACGTACGGGCTCGCGGGGGTCTTCCTGCGGCGTCCGGACGGTGTTCGGACGCCGCCCTGGGCGGCTGCCCGGCCGTCAGGGGGGCGGCCCCGTGCGGCGGCGTCGTGCGCCCCGGCCGTCGAGGGCGGTGCCGCCCGCGATCGCCCGGTGCGTGATCGGCGCCGGGCTCGCGAGCCCGGCGACGAGCGTCGCCTGTCGCGACTGTGCCGTCGAAAAATCTTCACGACCGTGACCGGCGGTCTGCTTTCGCCGTCTACCGGCCCATATGCGAAAGGGGCCGGACGGTGATGCCCGGGTGAACCGCGGGGGGGTGCCGGGCCGTCTCTTGAAGAGGAGATTAAGTCCCCAACACGCGGGAAGCGGGGAGACGTGGAGATGGGTGCCGGAGTTTCTCAGGGTGCGGGCCTCGGTCCGGCAACCGGTCTCGGTCGTCCGGCGGCGGGTTTCGGAGGCGTGGTGATCGACGTTTTTCACGACCCCAAAGCGGCCCCTACCTGGGGATATGTGATGATGGACACACCTTCTACCGAATCTGGAGAACGATGTTACGATACTGAGACTTGTTCGGCTGTAGAGCGTGTCGCACCCGCTGTTGGCACAGCCATAGATCAGTCCCCTGACCACGTAGAGCTTTTAACGGCCCCCTTACAAGGTGCCTGCGAGCATCAAGTACGCCGTCAGAAAGGGTGCGTCGTACCTTTGCCGGGCGGTAGTGGGGGGAAGAGCACGAGGGGGGTCCAATGATCACGATGACGGAAGAGCAGCGCCAGGACTGGTTCGAGCGTGATGTCGTGCCGGTCACCAGCCAGCTTTACGCGTCCGCGATGCGTCTGACCCGCAACACCGCCGACGCCGAGGACCTGGTTCAGGAGACCGTCACCAAGGCCTTCACCTCGTACCACCAGTTCCGCGAGGGCACCAACCTCAAGGCGTGGCTGCACCGCATCCTGACCAACAACTTCATCAACGACTACCGCAAGAAGCAGCGCTCGCCCAAGCTCTCGGCCACCGAGGAGATCGAGGACTGGCAGCTCGCCGCCGCCGAGTCCCACATGTCCAGCGGTCTCAAGTCCGCCGAGACCGAGGCGCTGGAGCAGCTGCCCGACAGCGCGGTGATGAACGCCCTGCGCGCCCTGCCCGAGGACTTCCGGGTGGCCGTCTACCTGGCCGACGTCGAGGGCTTCGCCTACAAGGAGATCGCCGAGCGGATGGGCACCCCCATCGGCACGGTCATGTCCCGCCTCCACCGGGGCCGGCGCCAGCTCCGCACCATGCTCGAGGACTACGCCCGCGAGGAGGGCGGCCTCCGCGTGCCCGAGGAGGTCCAGGCCGCCTGAGGCCTCTCCCTTCCCCCTCATGGCTTCGTGTACGGCCCGTGTCCGCTCCGGACGCGGGCCGTTTTCGTGTACCGGGGACCGGGAGGGTCAGTCGAGCGCCATGTGGAGCCTGACCCGCAGCTCGCCGTCCACGCCGCGCACCTGCACCAGGTCGCAGAGCTGGCGGCTGATCCAGAGCCCGTAGCCGCGCGGCGACCCGGGCTCGGGCGGCAGGTAGCCGGGCAGCGGGACGTCCAGCTCGCCGCCGCCGGAGTCGGAGATCTCGCACACGATCTCGCCGCCGCTCGTCCAGATGGTCGCCCGGCCGTGTCCCGCACCGTGCTCCACGCTGTTGGCGGCCATCTCCGAGACGCTCAGCACGAGCGAGGCGACCAGGTCGCGCCGCATGCCGACCCGGCGCGCGTGGTCGGTGACGAGCGCGCGCAGCCGTCCCAGCTCCTCCAGGGTGAAGTCGGTGACCACCGCGGCCGGGGGCGGGTCGGGGAGGGGGAGGTCGTCTCCCGGCAGCTCGAACCGCTCCGGGGAGACGTAGCGGTCGCTGCGCCGCAGACCGGCGCCGGTCAGCTCCGTGGGATGGGTGCGCGGGACGTGGTCGAGCGCGAGGCTCTCGTCGTACAGGCACCACAGGCTGACCGGGACCCCGGCGAAGGCGGCGTTGAGCACCGACTCGTAGCGGACCCACTCGCGGGCCTGCCGCTCGGTCCAGCCCGACCACACCGGCTCCCCGATGACCAGTGGCCGCTCCCGCTGCCGGACGTAGTCGTGGAAGGCGGCGAGGGTCCGTGTCGGGTGGGCGTACCACTTCTCGGCGGGGTGGCGGTCGATGAGACGGGCGTCCGAGCCGAAGGCGTCACCGACCAGGTCGAGCCCGCGCTCGCTCGTGACGACCAGGACCCGCCGGCTCTCGCGGAGGGCACCGGCGATCAGGGGCTGGACGCGTCGCAGGAAACCGGATTCGGAGCCGTACGCGACAGCCGTGTGCGCGAACGGCCCGCCGGAGTCGAGGAACGCCCGCTCGGGCTGCACGGGGATGACCGTAACAAGCGTCCGGTCCCAACACAACAGAGTCAGCCGGCGACGTCGTGTCAGCCGGAGGCGATCAGCGCGACCGCGGCGAGGGTGAAGCCGATTCCCACCACCTGCACCCTGTTGAGCCGCTCTCCCAGGAAGTGGCGGGCGAGCAGCAGGGTGCTCGCCGGATAGAGCGAGACCAGGACGGCGACGAGGCTGAGCATCCCGCGCTGCTGGGCGAGCACGAAGAGCACGTTGGCGGCCATGTCGAGCGTCCCGGCCGCGAAGATGACGCGCAGCGTGCCGGGGCCGGGGCGCAGGGCGCGGCCGGTGGCCAGGGCCAGCAGGGCGATGGAGCCGACCGAGACCAGGCGCGCTCCGAGCAGCGGCCACATGCCGCCGTCCGCCGGAGCCTGGGCGATGATGACGAAGAAGCCGCCGAAACCCGCGCCCGCGGCGAGCGAGGCCAGGACCGGGCCGTACCCCCGGGTGGCCTTCCTGTCCGGGGAGCCGCGGCTCACCAGCAGGACCGCCAGCAGCGCGAGGACCACCCCGCCCAGCGCGACCGGCTCGGGGCGCTCCCCTACGGCGAGCCCGAACAGCACGGGCAGCGCCGCCGAGACGGTCGCGGTGATCGGCGCGACCACCGACATTACGCCGGTGGCCAGCGCCCGGTAGAACAGCACGATCCCCGCGGTGCCGCAGAGGCCGGAGACCGCGCCCCAGGCGAGGGCCGCGGGCGTGGGGGCCGCCGGGAGGAAGGGCAGCAGCGCGACGATCACGACCAGCCCGGCGGCCTGGGAGAGGACCACCACCGCGAGCACCCGCGACCGGCGGGTGGCCAGGCCGCCGAGGAAGTCCGCGGTGCCGTACACCAGCGCGCAGGCCGTCGCCAGCACCACAGCTGTCATGACTCACCTCAGTTCAATGGAGTGTACTGACAGGACAATATATGAAGTGCAATGGAGTGCCAAGTGAGTTCACTACACTGGACTCATGGATCCAGAGACGATCACCGCCGCGGTCGCCAACAACGTGCGGGCACAGCGGGCGCACCGGCAGATGACCCTCGACGAGCTCGCCGCGCGCTCGGGAGTGAGCCGGGGCATGCTCGTCCAGGTCGAGCAGGGCAGGACGAACCCGAGCATCAGCACGCTCACCCGCATCGCCGACGCGCTCGGGGTGACCGTCGCGCGGATGGTGGAGGTCTCCGACACGCCCGTGGTGCGGGTGGTCAGCGGCGCCGACGTCGTCACCTTCCCGCACGGGAGTTCCAGCACCGCGCGGCTGCTGGTCGGCACCGACGCGCCCGCCATCCTGGAGCTGTGGGACTGGCGGCTCGCCCCCGGCGACCACCACGACGGCGACGCCCATCCCCCGGGCACGCGCGAGATGCTGACCGTCCTGGAGGGGCGGCTCACCCTCTCGGTGTACGGCAAGAGCCATGTCGCGGAGGTGGGCGACGCGGTCGTGTTCAGCGCCGACAGGCCGCACAAGTACGCCAACGAGGGGGACACCCCGCTGCGGTTCATGATGGTCGTGACCGAGCCCCGGGAGACGCCCGACCGTTCCTGATCCTCCTCCGAGGGTTTTGGGGCTTTAACTGGCCGCATCGGATGAGACATGACCACCCGGGTGCGCATCTCACCGGATGTGGCGTGAAGTGGCGCGTCGGTACGGGCAATCGGCCGTTGATGTCCCATCCTGGTGGAACACCTGGTCATGATCTTGCGGGGGGACCCGGCCGGGCCGCTCGCCGTCCCCGTGACGCTTTCGGGGGGAAGCATGCGGGTGTGGCGGGTGTGGGCGGTGCCGGTGGCGTTGCTGTTCGCGATCTGGGGCTGCACCTCGCCGATCACCCTGGTCGGATCGGTGGAACCGGCGACCCTGGGGCCTCCCGTCGCCGCCGAGCCCTCGCCGCCCGTCCCCGTTCCCGCTCCTGTCCCCGGCTCTGCCGCCGGGACCCCGGGGTTCGGGCCCGGCTCGGTACGGTCGCACTGGGCGCGGGACGACCTTCCCGTCTCCCCCCGGGCGCGCCGGATCGACTGCGAGCGGACCAGGTGCGTGGCGCTGACCTTCGACGACGGGCCGGGGACCTACACCGAGCCGCTGCTCGACATCCTCGCCGGGCACCGGGCCAGGGCGACCTTCTTCGTCGTCGGGCGCATGGCCTTCGGGGGCGGCGAGAGCACGCTTCGCAGGATGGTGGCCGAGGGGCACGAGCTGGGCAACCACACCTGGGACCACCCGCAGCTGCCCCTGCTGTCACAGGCCGCGATCAGGGAGGAACTGGGCCGTACCCAGTGGCTCGTCAAGCGGGCGACCGGGGTCACGATGATCCTCATGCGCCCGCCGTACGGGTTGACCGACGCCAGGGTCGCCGCGGAGAGCCGCCAGCTGGGGCTCGCCCAGATCCTGTGGGACGTCGACACGCTCGACTGGCGTGACCAGGACCCCTCGGTCGTCGCCCGGCGCGCGGCCGGGGCCGGGCCGGGTTCCATCGTGCTGATGCACGACATCCACCACTCCACGGTCCAGGCCGTCCCCAGGCTGCTGGACGAGCTCGCGGACAGGGGCTACCGGTTCGTGACGCTGTCCGAGCTGTACGGTGGGCGTCCCGCGCCGGGGAGGAGATACTACGGCGGCCCCTGAGGGCGGAAGAGGCGTGGACCTGCCCAGGAGGGGCGTGGACCTTGCCTGGCAGAGGCGTGGGACCTGCCTGGAAGAGGCGTGAACCTTCCGGAAAAGGCGTGAACCTGTCCGGAAGAGGCGTGAACCCGCCGCGTCCGTTTCCCGACTGTCCCGGGTGAGGAGGCAGGGTGACTGACGAACTGCTGGTGGTCCGGTGCCGGCTCGGTGAGCGTGAGGCGTTCGCCGAGCTGGTGAGGACCTGGCACGATCCGGTACGGGACTACGTGCGGCGCATGCTGGGGCCCTCGCGGGCCGACGACGTGGCCCAGGAGGTCTGGGTGGCCGTGGTGCGCGGGCTGCCGCGCCTGAAGGAGCCGGGCAGGTTCGCGCCCTGGCTGTTCACGATCGCCAGGCGCGCGGTGGCCGACCGGCTCCGCGAGGAGTACGCCAGGCCGGAAATACCGATGGAGGAGGAGCGGGCGTCCGGCGACCCCGCCGACGCCCTCGTGGACCGCGCCGGCCTGCTCGCGGGCCTGTCGGAGCTGCCGGTCAGGGAACGGGAGGTCCTGGTGCTGTTCTACCTGCGAGACCTCTCCCTGGAGGACTGCGCGCAGGTCTGCGCCGTCCCCGTCGGCACGGTCAAGTCACGCCTGTCCCGCGCGCGGCGCATGCTGCGCGATCGGCTCACGGAGAAGGGATACCGAGGATGAACTCCGATGACATGATCGGCAGGCTGTCGGGGCCGCTGTCGCTGCGCCGCCGGATCGGCAACGTCGTGGCACTGCTCGGCGGCCTGGGCGGGGCACTGTTCGTCGGCCTGCTGTGGGCCACGGAGCCCGCCCTGCCGGGCCGTACACACCTGGCCTTCGGCGCGCTGGTCGCGCTCGGCCTGGCCTGGGCCGGTTACGGGGCCTGGGCGCTGACCCGCAGGACGCCGCTGTTCGCTCTCGACCGGGTGATCGCCGCCTGGCTGGCGGTGACCGCGACGGGCCTGCTGACGGCGGGAACGGCCGCGGTCGCGGCCACGAGGGGCACCTGGGCGGGTACGGCGGGGGTCGCCGTGGCCGCGACGCTGGTCGTGCTCGCGGTGGCCGTCCTGCTCAGGGCCCGCGCCGAACGCGCGGCCCTGCTGCGGCGCAAGCGCGAGCTCGGCGGCTGAGGGCCGTCACAAGGTGAACACGAGGCGAAACGGTGATCGGGATGGGAGGGCGAGAGGGCGAGAGGGTGAAAGGGCGATTGGGACGGAGGCCGAGGCGGGACGGTGATCGGGGGCGGCACGGGACCGGCGGACAGGGTGCCGGCGGACAGGGTGTCGCCGGGCGAGGTGCCGGCGGACGGGGTGCCGAGCCGCCCCCGGGATGGCCGGGAATCACCGGTTCCTGGTGATCACACCGCAGGCGACGCGCCCGCCGGAGTCTCCCGCCTTGAGGGTCTCCGCGTCCGGGCCGACGCCGCTCGGGGGTCCCTGGTGGCTGTAGCGGTCGGGAATGTTGGAGTGGTTGTCCGGTAGCGCGTGGATGACGATGGAGCTGCCGTCACTGTCGAACAGCTGTCCCACCCGGAAGCGGTCGGTCACGACGGTCGCCTCGCCGGTGCCGTCGGCGGCGACGAGCAGGTTGGGCAGGTCGCCGGAGTGCCCGCTGTGCGTGGTCGGCGGGATGGTGAAGTGCGGGCCCGCGCTGGCGAAGGGGCTGCGGGTGACCGGGTCGATCGCCCTGGGGTCGCAGACGCCCTTCGCGTGGACGTGGAAGCCGTGGTAACCGGCGCGCAGGCCGGTGACGGTGACGGTCAGCCTGGTCTTGTCGCCCGCCTGTTGGTCGATGCGCAGAAAGCCGATGTTCGTCCCGGCCGTGTTCTTGATGACGGCCCTGGCCGACGGCGCCGACTCCGAGCCCTGTGAGATCTGCGGCGCCCGCGAGGCCGCCTGGGCGGCCGGCACGGTGCCCGCTCCGGCCGTCACCGTGCCGAACGCGACGGTCAGGGCGAGAAAGGTCCTGTGAAGCATGAGATATCCCCCGTACGAGTCCTGGGCTCCCCTGCCGTGACGGGGAGCGGCCAGCACAGGGTTCCTACCCCAGGAGGGGGAGGGAACCTGGGGTGCCACGCCGTCTCACCTCGCGAAGTCGTGCGGGGAGGGGGCGTCCGGCACGGGGGCTGACCGGGGGAAAGCGCGGTGTACGGGGCTGCCTCACACGAGGCCGGACCGCGAGAAGGGGCCTTTCACGCGCGGCCGTCTCAACGCGGGACCGGGCCGGACGGGACCGGGCCGGGCCGGGCCGGGTGAAGACGGAACCGTCCCGCCGGGTGTGCCCGGCGGGACGGGGTGGAGCGGTGACACGGTGGTACGGCGCGGTGCGGTCAGCCGATCCGCTCGGCGCGGGGTGGAGCGATCAGTTGGCCCGCTTGGCGCGGGCGGTGGTCCGGGCGCGGGTCGAGGCGTCGAGGACGACCTTGCGGATGCGTACGTTCTCCGGAGTGATCTCCACGCACTCGTCCTCGCGGATGAACTCCAGCGCCTGCTCCAGCGAGAGCTGGCGCGGCGGGATCAGCGTCTCCGTCGTGTCGCTCGTCGAGGAGCGCATGTTGGTGAGCTTCTTCTCCTTGGTGATGTTCACGTCCATGTCGTCGGAGCGCGAGTTCTCACCGACGATCATGCCCTCGTAGACCTCGGTGGTCGGCTGGACGAACAGGACGCCGCGCTCCTGCAGGTTCAGCATGGCGAACGGGGTCACCGGGCCGGGCCGGTCGGCGACCAGCGAGCCGTTGTTGCGGGTGCGCAGCTCGCCGAACCACGGCTCGTAGTCCTCGAACACGTGGTTCACGATGCCGGTGCCGCGGGTCTCGGTCAGGAACTCGGTACGGAAGCCGATCAGGCCGCGGGCCGGGACCACGAACTCCATGCGGATCCAGCCGGTGCCGTGGTTGGTCATGTGCTCCATGCGGCCCTTGCGGACGGCGAGCAGCTGGGTGATCGCCCCGAGGTACTCCTCGGGGCAGTCGATGGTCACCCGCTCGACCGGCTCGTGGACCTTGCCGTCGATGAGCTTGGTGACGACCTGGGGCTTGCCGACGGTCAGCTCGTAGCCCTCGCGGCGCATCTGCTCGACCAGGATGGCCAGCGCCAGCTCGCCACGGCCCTGCACCTCCCACGCGTCGGGGCGGTCGGTCGGCAGGACGCGCAGCGACACGTTGCCGACGAGCTCCTTGTCGAGCCGGTCCTTGACCATGCGGGCGGTGACCTTGGAGCCCTTGACCCTGCCGACCATCGGCGAGGTGTTGGTGCCGATGGTCATGGAGATCGCGGGCTCGTCGACCGTGATGAGGGGCAGCGGGCGCGGGTCCTCGGGGTCGGCGAGGGTCTCACCGATCATGATGTCCGGGATTCCGGCGATCGCGATGATGTCGCCGGGACCCGCCTCCTCGGCGGGCTTGCGCTCCAGCGCGTCGGTCATCAGCAGCTCGGTGATCTTCACCCGCTGGATGGTGCCGTCGGTGCGGCACCAGGCGACCTGCTGGCCCTTCTTGATGGTGCCCTGGTGGACGCGGCAGAGCGCGATCCGGCCCAGGTAGGACGAGGCGTCCAGGTTGGTGACGTGCGCCTGCAGGGGGGCCGTCGGGTCGTACAGCGGGGCCGGGATCGTGTTCTTGATGACCTCGAACAAAGGCTCCAGGTCCTCGGAGTCCGGCATCCCGGCGTCCTCGGGACGGTTGAGCGAGGCGCGCCCGGCCTTGGCCGAGGCGTAGACGATCGGGAAGTCGATCTGCTCCTCGGTGGCGTCCAGGTCGATGAAGAGCTCGTAGACCTCGTCCACGACCTCCTTGATCCGGGCGTCGGGACGGTCGACCTTGTTGATGCACAGGATGACCGGCATCTTGGCGGCGAACGCCTTGCGCAGCACGAAGCGGGTCTGCGGCAGCGGCCCCTCGGAGGCGTCGACCAGGAGCACGACGCCGTCGACCATGGACAGGCCCCGCTCGACCTCACCGCCGAAGTCGGCGTGGCCGGGGGTGTCGATGATGTTGAGCGTCATGCCGCCGTGCTTGACGGCGGTGTTCTTCGCGAGAATGGTGATCCCCTTCTCGCGTTCGAGGTCGTTGGAGTCCATGACGCGGTCGTCCACGTCCTGGTTGACGCGGAAGGCGCCCGACTGCCAGAGCATGGCATCCACGAGAGTGGTCTTGCCGTGGTCGACGTGCGCGATGATCGCGATGTTCCGCAGGTCGTCGCGGCTGTTCAAAGGCATGATGGAGTCTCACTCTGTGATCGTGGAGGCTGGCCGCGGACTGTGCGGCCTTCCCATTTTAGTTGATCCGGACAATCGCTCTCACGCCTCCGGCAGATGAAGTGCGCCAATTCACCCTCCGGACACCTTCGTGCCCCCCTTCCGGGGGCACATGGCGTGTATCGCGAAAGGGGCGCGGGCAGGGCGCGCGGGGCGGGGCGCGGCCAGGTCGCGGGCACTCCCTAAGCTCGGATCCATGCCTCTCGCACCATCGTTTCCCGTGATGCTCAGAACCCGTGACAACCTGCGGATAGACGCCGCCCACACCCCCTCCCGCGGCGCGGACGACCTCGGGATCGTCCTGGCCCACGGCTTCACCGGGTCGTTCAGGCAGCGCCCGACGCGCCGCATCGCCCACGTGCTCAGCGGGTTCGGCGGGGTGGTGGCGTTCGACTTCAGGGGACACGGCCGTTCGGGAGGCCGGTCGACCGTGGGCGATCTGGAGATCCTCGACGTGGAGGCGGCGGTGCGGCACGCGCGGACGGTCGGCTACCGCAGGGTCGTGACCGTCGGGTTCTCCATGGGCGGGGCGGTGGCCGTACGGCACGCGGGGGTGCTCGGCGGTGTGGACGCGGTGGTGTCGGTGAGCGCGCCCGCGCGCTGGTACTACCGGGGGACCAGGCCGATGCGCCAGGTGCACTGGGCGATCGAGAGGCCGATGGGACGGCTGGCCGCGCGGCTGGGCAAGCGCACCCGGATCATGAAGGGCGTGTGGGACCCGCTGCCGCTGGCGCCGTACGAGGCGGCCGCGAAGATCTCGCCGGTGCCGCTCCTGGTCGTGCACGGCGACGCGGACCGGTTCTTCCCCCTCGACCACGCGTACCAGATCTACGAGGCCGCGAACGAGCCGAGGGAGCTGTGGATCGAGCCCGGCTTCGGCCACGCGGAGTCGGCGGCCACCCCGGATCTGGTCCGTCGCATCGGGAGATGGGCCGCGGCCCGTCCCGGCTCCTCGGGAGATGTCTATCCTCATGAAGATTGACCTGATGTCGATGTGACGGCGGCGGGCAGAGGCGAGGAAAAGGGACGCATGCGGAGCATCTACGTTGCGGGTCTCGGGCGGGGAGACGGCAGGCAGATCGTCGAGCTGGGCCTGATGGAGCTGCTGACCGGGCGGGTAGATCGCACGGGGGTCTTCCGGCCGATCACGAGGGGTGGCGAGGACCGGACCCTGGAGCTGCTCAGGGCCAGATACCGCCCCGCCGCCTCGGCGACCGGGGTGACCGCCGAGGACGCCGCGGAGATCTACGCCGAGCGAGGCGCCGAGGAGCTCATCGGCCACCTGGTCGCCCGCTTCCACACCCTGGAGCGCGAGTGCGACGCCCTGCTGGTGCTCGGCAGCTCCTTCGACACCGACGACCTGCCGCGCGAGCTGGCCTTCAACGCCCGCCTGGCCGCCGAGTTCGGCGCCCCGGTGATCGTGGTGGTGGGCGCGCACGGCGACGACGCCGAGGAGATCGCGACGGAGATGCGTACCGGCTACCAGGTCTTCTCCGACCTGGGCTGCACGGTGCTCGCGGTGATCGCCAACCGGGTGCCCGAGGGCACGGTCATCGAGTGCGACCTGCCGGTGCCCTGCTACGCCGTGCCCGAGCATCCGTCGCTGTCGGCGCCGACCGTCGGGCAGGTCATGCGGGCCGTGGACGCCGAGCTGATCCAGGGCGAGGACGGCCTGCCGCGCGACGTGCTCGGGTTCGTGTTCGGCGGGGCCACGCTCCCGCTGTTCCTGGAGCACCTCGTCGACGGCGCGCTCGTGATCACGCCGGGTGACCGCGCGGACCTGCTGCTGGTCTCGCTGGCGGTCGAGGCGGCCGGTACGGCGAGACCGGCCGGGGTCGTCCTCACGGTGGGGGAGAGGCCCAGCGAGGCCGTACGGGAGCTCACAGCCCGTCTGGCGCCCGGTGTGCCGGTGCTCGCGGCCAAGGACGACAGCTTCACCGTGGCGACCACGCTGGCCGGGCTGGAGGGGCGGCTCACCGCCGACAACCCGCGCAAGATCGAGACGGCCCTCGGCCACTTCGAGGCGCACGTGGACGCGGCCGGCCTGGCCGACAGGATCGAGCTGACCCGCTCCGAGCGGGTCACCCCGATGATGTTCGAGCACACCCTGCTGGAGCGGGCGCGGGCCGACCGGCGGCACATCGTGCTGCCGGAGGGCGAGGACGACCGCATCCTGCGGGCGGCCGACATCCTGCTGCGGCGCGGCATCGTCGACATCACCCTCCTCGGCAGGGAGGACGTGGTGCGGCGGCGGATCGGCGACCTCGGCCTCGACCTGTCGGGGGCGGCCGTCGCCGACCCGCTCACCTCGCCGCTGCGGGAGTCGTTCGCCGAGGAGTACGCCGAGCTGAGGGCGCACAAGGGGATGACCGCCGAGCTGGCCCTGGACGTGGTCGCCGACGTCAACTTCTTCGGCACGATGATGCTGCACCGGGGCCTGGTGCACGGCATGGTCTCCGGGGCCGCGCACACCACGGCGGCCACGATCCTGCCCGCCTTCCAGATCATCAGGACGGTTCCCGACACCTCGGTCGTCTCCTCGGTGTTCTTCATGTGCCTGGCCGACCGAGTGCTCGTCTACGGCGACTGCGCGATCAACCCCGATCCCGGAGCCGAGACGCTCGCCGACATCGCGATCTCCTCGGCCCGTACGGCGAGGCGGTTCGGCGTCGAGCCGAGGATCGCGATGCTGTCCTACTCCACCGGCGAGTCGGGCAGCGGCGCCGACGTCGACAAGGTCCGCGCCGCCACCGCCCTGGTCGCCGAGCGGGCGCCCGACCTGCTGGTCGAGGGGCCCATCCAGTACGACGCGGCGGTGGACGCCAGGGTCGCGGCCGCCAAGCTGCCCGGATCGCAGGTCGCGGGGCGGGCGACCGTGCTGATCTTCCCGGACCTGAACACCGGCAACAACACCTACAAGGCCGTGCAGCGCTCGGCCGGAGCCGTCGCGGTCGGGCCGGTCCTGCAGGGGCTGCGCAGGCCGGTCAACGACCTGTCGCGCGGGGCCCTGGTCACCGACATCGTGAGCACCGTCGCCATCACCGCCGTACAGGCACAGGAGGTCACCCCGTGAGCGACGAGCGAGACGCGCGGACGGCCGGGACCTCCGAGGGGGCCTTCGAAGTGGCCGGCTCGGTGGTGGCCGGGACCTCCGGGGGGAGTGGTTCGGGCCGGGCGGGGGAGCCGGGTGGGAATCCGGGCCGGGAGCCGGGTCGCGGGAGTCTTCCCGGCCGGGTGCTGGTCCTCAACTCGGGGTCCTCCTCGCTGAAGTACCGGCTCCTGTCCGGCGCCGAGCGCCTCGCCTCGGGGACGGTGGAGCGCATCGGCGAGCCCGGCTCCCCGGTACCCGACCAGCGGGCGGCACTGGAGGCCGTCGCCGCCCGGCTCGCCGCCGACGGCCTGGGGCTCGACTCCCCCGAGCTCACCGCGATCGGGCACCGGGTGGTGCACGGAGGCACGGCCTTCACCCGGCCCACGTTAATCACCGACGAGGTGGTCAGGGGGATCGAGGAGCTCGTCCCGCTCGCGCCCCTGCACAACCCCGCCAACCTGGCGGGCATCGAGGTCGCCCGGAGGCTCCGCCCCGACCTGCCGCAGGTCGCCGTCTTCGACACCGCCTTCCACGCCACGATCCCCCCGGCCGCCTCGACGTACGCGATCGACCGCGAGGTGGCCGCGCGGCTGGGGGTGCGGCGCTACGGCTTCCACGGAACCTCACACGCGTACGTCTCCCGCGAGGCCGCCCTCCTCGCGGGCGGGCCGGAGGCCAACGTGATCGTCCTGCACCTCGGCAACGGGGCCAGCGCCTCGGCGGTGTCCGCCGGGCGGTGCGTGGACACCTCCATGGGCATGACCCCACTCGAAGGCCTCGTCATGGGGACCCGCAGCGGTGACCTGGACCCGGCGGTGGTCCTCCACCTGGCGCGCGCGGGAGGCATGTCCCTCGACGAGGTCGACACGCTGCTCAACCGCCGCAGCGGCATGCTCGGTCTCAGCGGCGACAACGACATGCGCACGGTGACGGAACGGCTGGCCGAGGGCGACCCGGAGGCCGAGCTGGCCGTGTCGGTCTACTGCCACCGGCTTCGCAAGTACGTCGGCGCCTACTACGCCGTTCTCGGCACGGTCGACGTCATCGCCTTCACCGGCGGCGTCGGGGAGAACTCCGCCCTGATCAGGGAGCGGGCGCTCGCCGGTCTCGGGGCGCTCGGCGTCACCGTGGACCCGGCGCGCAACGCGCGCGGCGACACGCTCGTCTCCGCCGACGGCGGGGCCGTGAAGGTCGCGGTGATCCCCACGGACGAGGAGTTCGAGATCGCCCGCCAGACTCTTTCCGTCGTTTCCCGAACCAATCGCGGATGAAAGACGTCTACTACGGCAGCGGATGAATGCGATCCGCCGGGAGAAGTCCGCGAGGCCCGAATCATCGCTCGGCGATCGTCGTGGGACATACTTCTTGTGGTCGGGCGGTCGCCCAGCGTCGCGGGGGTGCGCTGGGCGGTCCGCCCGGCGGTGTGCCCGTACGAACCGTACGGGCACACCTGGGGTCCCCCACGAGACCGGTCTCAGCCCAGGCGGGCGATCGACTTGTACTCCAGATAGGACGACAGTCCCTCGGGGCCCAGCTCGCGGCCGAGACCGCTGCCCTTGAAGCCGCCGAAGGGCGAGCTGTTCTCGATCATGAAGAGGTTGACGCCGTAGGTGCCGGTGCGCACCTGGCGGGCGATGTCCATGCCGTGCTCGGTGTCGGCGGTCCACACCGTCCCGGCCAGGCCGTAGTCGCTGTCGTTGGCGATCCGGATCGCGTCCTTCTCGTCCTCGTACGGGATCACCGCCAGGACCGGGCCGAAGATCTCCTCGCGGGCGATGCGCATCTCGTTGGTGGCGCCCGCGAAGACGGTCGGGGCCACGTACCAGCCGCGGTCGTGGGGGCGCTCCAGGCCGCCGACGACCGGCTTCGCGCCCTCGTCGATGCCGATCTTGATGTAGCTCTCGACCCGCTCCTGCTGCCGCTGGGCGACCATTGGGCCGATGCCGGTCGCCGGGTCGGACGGGTCGCCGACCTGCATGCCCCGTACCATCGCCGAGACCGCGTCGACGACCTCGTCATAGCGGTTGCGCGAGGCGAGGATGCGGGTCTGGGCGACGCAGGCCTGGCCGTTGTTCATCAGCGAGGCGATCGACAGGAAGCCCATCGCGGAGGGCAGGTCGCAGTCGTCGAGGATGATCGCCGCGGACTTGCCGCCCAGCTCCAGGGTGCACCGCTTGAGCTGCTCGCCGCAGATCGCCGCGATGCGGCGCCCGGCGGCGGTGGAACCGGTGAAGGCGACCTTGTCCACGTCCGGGTGGGAGATCAGGTACTCGCTGGTCTCGCGCCCGGCGGCGACGATGTTGACGACGCCGTCGGGGATGCCCGCCTCCTTGACCATCTCGGCCAGCAGGTAGGAGTCGAGCGGGGTCTCGGGCGCGGGCTTGATCACGATCGTGCATCCCGCGACGAGGGCGGGGGCCAGCTTGATCATGATGACGAACTGCGGGACGTTCCACGGGACCACGGCGGCGACCACGCCCACCGGCTCGCGGCGGACGGTCACGGTGCCGAAGGTGCCGGGGCGCTCCTCCTCGACGGGGAAGGTCTTGCCCAGCTCGGCGTAGTACTGGAGCATGCCGAGCGGCTGCGGGGCCTGCGCCATCTGGGAGAAGGTGATGGGGGAGCCCATCTCCAGGGTGATGAGCTCGGCCATCTCGCCCTGGCGGGCCGCGTAGATCTCGGCGAGCCTGCCGACGACGGCCGAGCGCTCGGCCATCGTCATCCGGGGCCAGGGACCGTGGTCGAACGCCTGGCGGGCGGCGGCCACCGCCCGGTCCATGTCGGCGGGGGTGCCGTCGGGTACCCGGCCGACGACCTCCTCGGTATGAGGGGAGACGACGTCGATGATGCCGGTCCCGGCGGGGGCCACCCAGTCGCCTCCGATGAAGAGCGTGTCGTGCTGGCGCATGATGTGTTGCCTCCTGGTGGGCGGGCCAGAGTCTCGAATCTCGGACGGTTTCATCCGTTTCATTCGGCGAGGAAGGGCGCCACGCGCCCCACCGCTGCTTGAGACCGAATCATGTTCTGTCGCAGATGACAAGGGTCGCCGGTGTCTTCGTGTCCCGGGTCGGGACGTCTTCGCTCCGTAGGTGGAGATGCCCTGGTGTTCTGGGTCGAAGCCTGGGGTGAGATGTCCTTGCACTCCAGATTTGAGATGTCTTCGCCACGCAAGTGGAGTGGTGCGTTCTGTGCGAGGATTTGCCGGAGTGGCCGGAGTGACATGTCTTGCAGTACCTGCTTAAATCACCCTAAAGGGGTAGATAGTTCACCAATGGTGCGCGAGTTCCTCCGTTCCGGTGGCGAGCCTCAAGATCGTCTTCTATAGTTTCGCTCCGTCCATGAGGGGGCTCCGGAGGTGAGCGAAGCGTGAGGCCGACTCGCGCAGCCGCATTGGCTGCCGTACTCACCGTGCTGCTCCTGTCGCCCGCCGTCGCCGGCGCCACCCCCCTCCAGACCGCCAGGCCCAGCCCCGAGGCCGAGCTCAAGAAGCTGACCAAAGAGGCCGCCGAGATCAACAAGAGCTACCGCGGCCAGGTGCAGAGCCTGGAGGAGACCCGGGTCCAGGCGGGCAAGGCCACGACCAACGCCAAGAGCCTCAGACGCGCCCTGGCCAATGCCGAGACCGACGTCGTGCGCTTCGCCCAGACCGCCTACATGGGTGGCGCCCTCGACGACGGCAACCTGCTGAGCTTCCAGGGCGACGCCAACCTGGCCCTCGGCCAGGCCGCCACCATGTCCTACCTGGCCAGCCGCCGCGCCACCCAGCTCAACCGGGTCAAGGACCTCATCAAGAAGGCCAAGGCCGCGGAGAGGTCCGCCGACACGAAGATCGTCAAGCTCAAGAAGGACATCGCCGATCTCAAGCGGCAGCGGGTCAGGATCGAGAGGCTCCTGGCCAAGTACGGCTTCCAGACCCCCACGGGCAACGGCGGCCTCACCCCCCGCACGGTCACCATGCGCAACCTCGTGCTGCAGAACTTCCCCATGCCGTACGGCTACGGCTGCCTGCGCCCCGGCGACCCCGGCGAACACGGCAGCGGCCGGGCCTGCGACTTCATGATGAGCTCCGGCGGCAGCGTCCCCGCGTCGGACGCCCTGGACCGCGGCAACCGCCTCGCCCAGTGGGCCATCGACAACGGCAACCGCTTGGGGGTCATGTACATCATCTGGCAGCAGAAGTACTACGACGTCCGCACCGGCGCCGGCTGGAAGATGATGTCCAACCGAGGCGGCAACACAGCGAACCACATCGACCACGTGCATATCTCGATGTTCTGAGCTGCCAAGCTTCTGACCTGCGGCGACCTCGATATAAGCCTCTCTCGGGGCACATCGAAGCCCCCCGGAAACCTGGGACGATCCAGTCGCCGGCGTTCGCTGGGGGGTATGACTGCTCATAATGTGGCCCGTCTGCTGCCTGGTGTCCCGGTGCTTCGTGATCTGTGCCGGTCCATGGCGGTGTTGGAGGCCGTCCTGAATCCGGAGTGGGAGAGCCGTTACCACTCTTTCGACGCGGCTTGGAGGCCGGGGGAGGAGATGGCCTCGATGCGCAACGGCTCGGGAGACGAATACGCCATCGTCTTCTCGGCGGCGGGCGCGTACATCCGCGGCTTCGATCACGAGGCGGTGATGAGTCCGTACGCCAACGACGGGCCGTGGCCGGGGGTGCTCGACTCGGTCCCCGCTGTTTTCCGCCACTGCGTCGAGGAGCCCGCGTTCTGCCAGGAGGACGGCATGCCGGCCGTGACCGCCTGCCTGTGGCGTGAGGCCGGCGACGATCGCTGGCGGGTGGGTGAGATCGAGTATCCGGATGGTGAGCGCGATCCCAACGGGGCGGCGCACTTGTTCGAGCTGCTCGTGGATCCGTCCGCGGAGGCGTTCCGGCGGTTCGCCGAGGACTACTACGAAGTGCCGGTGGACCTTGACGCGGTGCGGCACGTCCATGCCCTGCGTCCGTTGACGCAGGCGGTGGTCACCGTGCTGAACGCCGACCTCACGTTGAAGGATCTCGCCGAGGACCTCGCGGCGTGCCGGTATTCGTTCGCCGTCGACTGAGAAGCCGGAAGAGCGCTGCTGATCTTCAAGCTTTCGTCACCGTGACCTTGGTGACTTCGTACCTGTGGCTGCGCCGCCTCGTAGGCGCGCTGCTGTGGGCCGTCCGGCGCCGCCGATCATTTCCGTGACCGGTGGCGACTGAGTGAACCGGCGAGTGTGATCACGTTCGCTGATGAAAGTTACATCGACAGAGGTGATCCATCACTGCTGATGCAATCGATTCCCTTCCTCGGCCTGTCCGGAACGCGGGACGGTCCGGCGGGAGTTCGGTGCGCCGCGGGCGCCGGGTGGAGGGTCGCGCCGAGCCGCCGGCGACCGGTGCGGTGACGGGAGCGTCGGCCCGTGACCTGGCGGATCGGGCTCGTGAGCTGTCGGGTCGCACTGTACGCGTGACCGGCGGCGACCCGTCGCGACCCGCGGGAAGCCCGCCATGTCGCGGGAGATCGCCCGGCGTCACGGCGCTGGGGGGCGAAGGCGCGCTTTCCTCTGCTCTATCAACTATTGCGGGAAACCCCTGTTAATGCGACATTACTCCCAGACGTCATTCGGCATACGTCATACGTTACAAAATGGTAACGCCATGTCTGCCACGGATCCTTGGGGCGTGTCATGAGAAGACCTCTCGTGCCCCGGCGGCGGTGACCCTCGTCAGCGAGGCGCCGGGGCGGACGACCGGGGCTCCTTCGGCGTCGGCGAGCTCGTCCTTCGCGTACCGGAGGACGCATGAGCCGCCGGTGGCGAACGCCCGGTGCGCAAGGTCGGCCGGCACCGTCCGTCTTGCGGCATGGACATCCGGCCTCACCGGCGACGAGTCTGCCGAGGGCCACGCTCCACCGGCGATCGCCGCGCACGGCGTGAGGGCGGCCGGCCCCTCGGCACGTAAACGTGCGTGGCCCTCCGATCGATGTCCCCGACTGCCAGACAGGCGCCACGTCCGCGCGACGGCACACCCCGACGGGTTCTGCCACGGCGAGGTGATCGCGCGGCGAACACTCTGCTCGGAACCAGCGAAAGGAACAGAGCGTGAAGTCAGCCTCGTCCACCACCGGGAAGGTGTTGGCGGCGCTCGCGGTGTTCGTCGCCGCCGTGTCGCCGCCGGCCTTCGCGGGTGGTGCCTCGGCCTCGGCGGCTCAGGCGACCTACTACGTCGCCCCCGACGGCAACGACGCCAACCCCGGAACGCTCACGTCACCGTTCAGAACCCTGCAGCGCGCGAGGGACGTCGTCCGTACGGTGAACGCCAACATGACGGACGACATCAATGTGTATCTTCGCGGGGGCAACTATTCGGTCGGCGGCACGATCGACTTCACGCCGGCCGACTCCGGGACGAATGGTTACCGGGTCATATACGCCGCGTACCAGAACGAGACGCCGATCCTCAGCGGAGGCGTTCAGGTGACCGGATGGGCGCAGCACAGCGGCAACATCTGGAAAGCCCCGCTGAATCGCGGCAACAAGCTGCGTACGCTCTACGTCAACGACAAGCGGGCGTACATGGCGTCGAAGACAATAAGCTCGGCGGGGTGCTCCGGAACCTACAACGTCACCGCGGGGCAGGCGTCCTGGGCGTGGGAGTCGGGTTCGCAGTGCGCGGCGGCGAAGTACGGTCTGAATGACTTTCCCGCCATCGCCGGCAATCAGGACGACATCGAGATAGAGACGGGGACGACCTGGACCACGGCCATCGTGGGAGTCCAGCAGGTCACCTCTGACGGCACGAACCGTATAGCCCGGTTCCAGCAGCCGGGAGCGGCCATCGCCCAGGGCGCCTTCAACGGGAACGCCCAGGTCGGCGGCACCCACAAGGTCATGAACGCCTATGAGTTCCTGGACACACCGGGCGAGTTCTTCTTCGACAAGACGAGCCGGACGCTGTACTACTACAAGGCGAGCTCCGAGAACATGGCGACCGCGACGGTCTTCGCGCCGAACAACGTCTCCACCCTCATCAGGGTCGCCGGCACCTCCACGAGCGCCCGCGCCCGGAACATCACGTTCTCCGGCCTCACGGTGCAGCACTCCGACTGGAACCTGTTCAACGTGGCCGGCTCGGTGCTCAAGCAGGCCCAGCAGGGCAACCTCGGTGCGCAGGCGTACGCCAAGCAGAACTTCCACGTCTACTACTACCGCAACGTCGACATGGCGCCCGGCATCATCCAGATCGAGAACGCCGACGGGCTCGTCCTGCAGAACAACCGGGTGCAGCACACCGGCGTCGACGGGATCAACATGGTCAACGACGTGGTGAACACGAAGTTGATCGGGAACTACACGAACGACATCGCCGGATCCGCCATCGCCGTGGGGCATCCCCAGCATGTCTACATCGGGGACCACACCGCGACGAATCGTGAGAAGTACTCCGCCCAGGTCGAAGGGGCGCCCAGGAACATCGAGATAAAGAACAACTACATCTACGACAGTGCCGTGTTGTTCAACGGGCACAGCCCCATCTCGGCGTACTTCGCCGACGGCCTGTCCATTCAGCGCAACCGCATCGAGAAGACCCCGTGGTCCGGTGTGACGCTCGGCTGGGGGTGGTGGAACTTCGACGGATCGTCAGGCTCGATCGCGCCCAACCGGCCGACCACCACGGCGAAGAACAACACCATCGGTTACAACCACTTCATCGACACGGTGCAGCGCCTGAGCGACACGGCCCCCGTTTACACGCTGGGCAACCAGCCGGGAACGACGATCACCAACAACTACATGCAGGGCGTCCCGTCCGGCCACAAGTACGGACTCCACCCGGACGAGGGCTCGGGGAACATCACTTTCCGCGACAACCTCCTGAGCGTGGACAAGAACATCACGTGGCTCATCAACTCCGACGACTTCGGGCGTAAGCATGATCTGAGCATCACGCAGACATACGGTCCTATAAACAAGGTCTCCAACAAGAACCTGCCGAATAGCACGGTCCAGGACATCCTCGTGTCCTCCGACTACGTCTGGCCGTCGCAGGCCTACGGCATCGCGGTGAACTCCGGACTGGAGGACGCGTACAGGAACATCATTCCTCAGGGCAATCTTTCCCTGCCGGACTACGTCCTGCCCGCCAGCACTTTCGTCGGCGCCGGTGTGACGTCGATCCCCATCCGGGGCGCCGGCGACGCGAGCAGGACGGTCTGGCTGGCTCCCTCGGGTACGACGTCCTTCGTCGCCGGTAACACGATGACCAGGGCAGGCGGGACCGCGACCTCCATCGCCGTCCCGGCGTCGGCCGGTGAGTACCGGCTCTATGTCGTGGACGCCCAGGGGAACCGGTCGGCCGAGTCGAAGTCGCTCGTCAGGCAGGGGAACAGCGGGGGCGGCCAGCAGAACGTCACGATCGTGGGCGGCCAGTCGAGCCGATGCGCGGACGTCACCGGCGGCACGGCGACCAACGGCGCCCAGGCGCAGCTGTGGGACTGCGGCGGCGGCACCAACCAGCGGTGGACGTACACGTCGGGCAAGCAGTTGCAGGTGTTCGGCAACAAGTGCCTGGACGCCAACAACCAGGGCACCTCGAACGGCACCCAGGTGGTGATCTGGGACTGCAACGGACAGGCCAACCAGCAGTGGAACCTCAACGCCAACGGCACCATCACCGGTGTGCAGTCCGGGTTGTGCCTGGACGCCTTCGGCGGCGGCACCGCCAACGGTACGAGGCTCATCCTGTGGTCGTGCAACGGCGGCACGAACCAGCAGTGGAGCCTGCGCGGCTGACGTGAGCCCCACCGGGCCGCGGGCGGTCGTACGCGCACCGCCCGCGGCCTGCCCTCGAAGGCGTCGCGGCCACGGGTACGTCAGCGGGTCGGGGGCCGGGGGCGGTTCCACCACAGGGAGAGGGACAGGGCCGTGGTGATGAGGAGGGCGCCGCCGGCGGCGAAGGCGGGGGCTGTGTCGACTCGTTGGTGGATGACGGTGAAGCTGCCGGGGAGGGCGTCGAGGGCGCTCTGGAGCTGGTCGGCGTTCTCGGCGCGGTGGTAGGAGCCGCCGGTGGTCTGGGCTATCCGCTTGAGTGAGGGCTCGTCGATGACACGGGGGCTGCGGCCCCTGTCGAATCCGCCCCGGCCGCCGGAGCCGCCGCCCCAGCGGCCGAATCCGCGGCCGTCGAACTGTGAGTTGTCGCAGACCATCGGGGCCGGGTTCGTGGTGCCGAAGCCGATGGGGAAGACGCGGACGCGGCGCTGGGCCGCCTCCTGGGCGGCGAGCTGCGGGTCGACGCCCTGGGTGTTGGCGCCGTCGGTGAGCACGACGATCGCGGCACCGGCGTAGCCCGATCCGCCGCCGACGGGGTCCGCGCCGGTGGAGGCGACCGACGGGTCGACCTCCGCGATAGCGTCGATCGAGGTGAGCACGGCCTGCCCGATCGCGGTGCCGCGGGACACGGTGAGGCCGTCCAGCGCCTCGATCAGCGAGTCGGTGTCGTCGGTGGGCGGGACGAGCAGGCCCGCGGTGCCCGCGAAGGTGACCAGGCCGATGCGCGGCCCGCCTCGCTGCGACTCGATGAACTCGGTGGCGGCCTTCCTCGCGGCGGTGAGGCGGTTGGGGTCGACGTCCGTGGAGCACATGGAGCCGGAGGTGTCGAGCGCGAGCAGGATCGTCACCGCCGTCTGCGGCACCGGGACCGACGCCTGCGGTCGCGCGGCCCCGACCGCGAGCAGCGCGAGTCCGGTTATGAACAGCACCACGGGGATCTTCCGCGTCCAGAGCGTACGGCCGGGCAGGGCGCCGCGTACGAGCGCGATCGAGGTGACGCGCACGGTGGCCCGTCGGCGGCGGCGCCGCGACCACTCGCGGATGGCGAGGATCAGCGGGATGACCAGGAGGGACAGCAGTGCCCACGGCCATGAGAAGGACATTCAGATCACCCGTCCGGACCGGAGCACGGTGAGCGCCGCGCCCGCGGTGAGCAGCGCGAGGGCGAGCCCGATCAGCCCGCCGGCGAGGGGGAGCGGCTCGTCGGAGACGGTGAGCCGCAGGTCGATCGTGTCGGCGATCCCGTCGAGCCGCGCGGTGTCGGAGGCGAGGTGGTAGGCGCCGCCGGTGGTCTGCGCGATCGAGGTGAGGGTGTCCTCTTCGAGCGAGGTCTGCAGGTGGTAGCCGTCGACCTTCACCGTCGCCCCGGCCGTGGTGCCGACCCCGACGGTGTGGATGTGGACACCCGCGCCCTGAGCCAGGGTGGCGGCCTCCTCGACGTCCGGGCCCTGGTTCTGGCCGTCGGAGAACATCACGATCGTCGCCGACGGCCAGTAGCCGATGTCGGGCGGGGCGCCGTCGCGGCCGAGGGCCACCTGCTTGCCGGTGATCGCCGACAGGGAGGCCGTGATGGCCGTCCCCAGCGAGGTGCCACCGGTGATCTTCAGCCGGTCGATGGCCTTGAGCGCGACGGAGTGGTCGGCGTCGGGCCGGGCGGTGGTGAGCGCGCCCCGCTCGAACGCGACGACCCCGATGTCGACGCTGTCGGGCTGGGCCGCCACGAACGCGCGGGCCGCCCGCTGCGCGCCCGCCAGCCGGGTGGGCGTGACGTCGTCGGCGCCCATGCTGTTGGAGACGTCGATGGCGAGGATGACGGTGCCCGCGGTCCGCGGGACCGGGACCATGGCCGTCGGTCCGGCGGTGGCGACCGCGAGCACCCCGACGCCGGCGATCGTCAGGCCGGTGCCGAGGTACGCCCGGCGCCCGCCCGGTACGGCGACCCCGGCCGCGGTGAGGGCGGCCGTACGGCGGCGCGCCGAGACGACGGCCGCCCAGGCGAGCGCCGCCGTGACGAGCAGCCCGACGACCAGCGGCAGCGAGGAGGACAGGGTCATGAGGCCTCCTTCGCCGGCCTCGTGTGTCCGTTGACGGCGTGGGTGAGCCGCTGGGTTGTGGATCGGCGCCCGGCCTGGGGGGCGGTCTTGGTGGACCGGGGCTTGGGTCGGCTTCCGGTCCGGGTGATGGTCTCGGTGGGGTGGGGTTTGGGTCGGTTTCCGGTCCGGGTGACGGCCTTGGCGGGATGGGTTGTGGGCCGGCTCTCGGCCTGGGGGGCGGTCTCGGTGGGGTGGGGTTTGGGTCGGTTTCCGGTCCGGGGGGCGAGTTCGGTCATGGCGATCGGTCCCCGGTCCGGGCGACGACCTCGACGAGTGCCTCGGCCAGGTCGCGGTCGGTGTCGATGCGGTGGACGGGCACCCCGGCCCGGCGCATGCCCGCCTGGAGCCGGGCGTCGCGGGCGTCGACGGCGGCGCGGAGGCGGACCCGCAGCAGCGGGTCGGCGGAGTCGACGACGAGCTGCTCGCCGGTCTCGGCGTCCTCGACCACGATCAGACCGGCCTCGGGCAACACGTCGTCGGCCGTGTCCACGATCCGCAGGGCGACCACCTCGTGCCGCCGGGCCAGGCGCTGGAGCGAGCGCTCCCAGTCGCCGTCGCCGATGAAGTCCGACAGCACGACGATGAGCGCGCGGCGGCGCGCGAGCCGTCCGGCCGCGTCGAGCATCTCCGCCAGGTCGGTGGTGCCGCCGCGCGCCTCGGAGGTGCCGCCGCGCCTCTTGAAGATGCCGCCGCGCGCCTTGGAGGTGCCACTGCGCGGCTTGAAGATGCCGCCACGCGCCTTGGTGGTGCCGCCGCGTGCCTCGGGGGTGTCGCCGCGCGTACTGGAGGTGCGTTCCAGCTCGGCGCCGATCCGCAGCGCGTGCCGCCGGGAGGTGCCGGGCGGCACGACGCGCGGCGTCCCGGTGTCGAACAGCAGGGCGCCGACGCGGTTGCCGCCCCGGCCGAACAGCCGGGCGAGGACGAGCGTGAGTTCGGCGAGTACGTCGTGCTTGCCGCGCCCCGGACGGCCGGCCGTCATCGACGCCGACCGGTCGAGGACGAGCCACACCGTCAGTTCGCGGTCCTCGGTGAACACCCGCAGGTGCGGCTCGTCCAGCCGGGCGGTCACGTTCCAGTCGATGTGCCGGGCGTCGTCGCCGTCACCGTAGGGGCGCAACCCGGTGAAGTCGATCCCGGAGCCGCGGTGCGCGGTGCGGTGGGCGCCCTGGAGCCGGCCGTCGAGCCTGCGGACGACCTTCCACTCCAGGCGGAGCAGGAGCCTCTCGGGGGCGGTGGCCATGACGGCTCAGCGGTTCTGCAGGACGACGTCGGGCGTCCGGACGGCCCCGAGCACCCTGTTGATGATCGTGTCGGCGTCGATGTCGTCCGCGAGGGCCTCGTACGACAGCACGACGCGGTGGCGCAGCACGTCGAGGGCGAGCTCGGACAGGTCGTGCGGCAGGACGTAGGTGCGGCCGCGCAGGAACGCCAGCGCCCGGGCGCCCGTGACGAGCGCGATGGAGGCCCGGGGGCTCGCCCCGTAGGTGACGTACCGTTCCAGCTCGCCGAGCCCGGCCATCGCCGGTGAACGCGTCACGGAGACCAGCCGTACCGCGTAGTCGACGATCGCCGGGTCGACGTACACCTGCCGGGCGCGGGCTCGCATCGCGACCAGGTCCTCGGCCGTCACCATCGGCCGCGGCGGCTCGGGCGGACGCAGCGCCCGTACGACGATCGCCTGTTCCTCGGCCTGCGTCGGATAGTCGACGATGACCTTCATCATGAAACGGTCGACCTGCGCCTCGGGCAGCGGGTAGGTGCCCTCCGACTCGATCGGGTTCTCCGTCGCCATGACCAGGAACGGCTCGGGCACCCGGAACGTCTCGCGGCCGATCGTCACCTGGTGCTCCTGCATCACCTCCAGCAGGGCGCTCTGCACCTTGGCGGGGGCGCGGTTGATCTCGTCGGCCAGCAGCAGGTTCGCGAAGACCGGGCCGAGCTCGGTTCTGAACTCCCCGGAGTGCTGGTGGTAGACCCGCGTGCCCACGAGGTCGGCGGGCACCAGGTCGGGGGTGAACTGGACGCGCTGGAAGCTCCCGGCGATCGCGGCGGCGAGCGACCTCACCGCGAGCGTCTTGGCCAGGCCCGGCACGCCCTCGACGAGCAGGTGGCCGTCGGCGATCAGCGCGACGGCCATGCGCTCCAGCAGGACGTCCTGCCCGACGATCGTGCGTTTGACCTCGAACAGCACATGTTCGAGCGGATGGGCCGACTCGGAGGAATTGGTCGAGGTCATATGTGTTCCTTCTCGTGACGCTTCGGTCAGATCTGCGGCCCGCCCGGCGGCCCGTCGCCTTCGCCTCCGCCCAGGGCCGCGCCGATCGGCACCGCGAACGCGATGCCGGCGAACGCCTCGTCGCCTCCCGGGTCGGCGATCGAGACGACGATCCCGATGACCAGGCCGCGGGCGTCCAGGAGGGGACCGCCGGAGCTGCCCGGGTTCGCGGAGGCGTCGAACTGGATGAGCCCGTTCAGGGCGCCCTCCTTGGAGGTCCGGTTCAGGCCCGACACGACGCCGGTGGAGACGCTGTAGGTCAGGCCCAGCGGGTTGCCGATCGCCACGACGGGCGCGCCCACGGTCGCCGCGCCGCCGAGCGTCGCCGGGACGACGATCTCCGGCAGCTTCGCGGGTTTGAGGGTCGCGACGTCGAGCTTGGGGTTCGACGAGGCGACGACGGCCTTCGTCCTGGTGCCGTCGGCGAACGTGACGGTGACGTTCGCGGCGTTCTTGTCAGAACCGCCCTTGTTCGAGGTGTCCTCGACGACGTGGTACGCCGTCAGGATCGTCCCGTCCTCGGCCGCGATCACCCCGGTTCCGAGCGACTTCCCGGCCTGGATGACCACCACCGACGGCCCGACCCTCCTGAAGACGTCGGGGACCGTGAGCGTCGCGCTGGGCGTCGGCGTCACGCGCGGCCCGGGCGCGGCCTCCCCGCCGTTCCCGCCGCCGCCTCCCAGCCAGTACGCGAGCAGCGCCACGACGACGAGCGCGCCACCCCCGGCGGCGAACCGCCGGACCCTCCCGGCCGCGGCTCCCCGAGCCTCGGCCGCGTCGGCCTCCTGCGGCACGCGCTCCATCGTCCCATAGTCGTAAATTTAAGTTGAAAGTGCTACAAACTTCGCCTGAGAACTCTCTGGGAACCGGTTCCCGCAGCTGAACCGCCCCGGTTTTGATGTGCCTGGGGCGATTCGTCGGTTGAATGGGCGTATGACCGCTCATGACGTGGCCCGTCTGCTCCCTGATGTCCCGGTGCTCCGTGATCTGTGCCGGTCCATGGCGGTGCTGGAGGCCATCCTGAGTCCGGAGTGGGAGAGCCACCGCCACTCCTTCGACACGGCCTGGAACTCGGGCGATGAAGTGCTCTCGTTGTGAGACCTTCGGAACCGGTCACCTGCCCATGAGGGTGACCCTGTGGGAGGGGGGTTCGTTGTCCATCGGCCCGGTCAGCTCCTCCTCGGTGATACCGAGGAGGAAGGCGCTCCCTGTTCGCCGTGGATCCCAGCCGTGATCGAGGGCTCTACGTATGGTCGCCGTCACGAGCGCCGGCCGTATGGTCATCGACCGCTCCCCGAGCCACGCGTCCGGCCGGGAGCAGGGAAGCGACACCAGGAGAACGCGTCCCGATCCGTCGGCCGGCTCCACCGCGAAGGTCAGCGGGCCCCAGGCGTTCCCCTGGGAGTAGGTGGGTTTGTGGCGGACCCGCCAGCGGTAGGCGACGCCGTCGACCGTGATGAGCCGCGAGCCCTTCTTGGGAATCGCCATTGAACGGTCTCCGTTCCTGTCCCGGGAGAGCGCGGGAACCGGTGGGGAGTTCGCGGGTGTGGTTCTCGCTCGGAGGTGTGGTCGGGCGATTTTCGCACGGTTCCGCGGGCGACGGTGGTGGTCCCCGGCGGGCGGCTCGTCTCCGGGCGGCCTCACGAAAGAAGCCGGATGCCGCGCCGGTGAATGTCGTCTCGCTGGAGCCTTGGGGCGCGTAGGCGGGCACCACGAGCCGGTCCACGTGCTCCCGCTGGGGCCTCAGGGGGCGTAGACCGGGGCGAGGTCGACGAATATGCGGTAGTCCGTGATCAGGCCGTCGTCGCGGGTGCGCCAGATCGACACGGCCACGACGCTCGCCTCCTTGCCGTCGAGCCGCCGGTAGGTCACCTCGGTCTCGGCGATGACGTCGGCGTCCACCTGCCAGCTCCTGACGATCCGGTGCCGCAGGCCGGCGATGGTGGAGAAGAACGCCCGCAGCCCGGCGGCGATGGCCTCGCGGCCCGCCATCGGCTCGGCGTTGCCGAACACCAGCGTGGCGTCCTCGGCCAGCAACCGTACGAACTCGTCGGGGTCGAACGAGTCGACTATGTGGAAGACGCGTCGCGCCACGTCGTCGGTCATGCCGATCCTTCCTCGCGCGGCCGGGACCACTGGTGGGGACGATACGGGGCGAGGGACGACGTACAACTATCGCCGAGGTGGGTATCCCGTCGCGGAAGGCTCGCCGGAGATCCCCGGAGCCGGGACACGGTGTTCGGTATCTGGCGACGGGCTCAGCGTTTGGAGGCGGTTTCGGCGTCTGGTGACGGGCTCGGTGCCTGGAAGCAGGTGGAACGGGCGGAGGCGCTTGGCCCCCACCCGTTCCCGTGTCGCTCGCCGGGACGGTCAGGGAGCGATGCGGATCGTCGCCTCCTGCCTGGTGCCGTTGACCGTCACGGACAGGACGATCTCACCCGCGCGGCGGGCGGTCAGCGTTCCCGTGGTGGGGTCGAAGGTCGCGATGTGGGAGGGGCGGGCCCTGCCGGGGTCGCCGACGTGGACGTTCGAGCCGGCGTTCCAGTCGGCGCTCACCGGGTAGGCCACCGGGACCTGGCGGTCGCCCTGGGTGACGGTCGCGGTGACCTTCGCCGAGGTGCCCGGCGCGAGTCGCGCCGGTGCGGTGACGGCGAGGGCGTCCACGTGCGGGCGGATCTGGGCGGTGAGCCAGGTCGGGCCGCCGCCGAACGGCAGCAGCCGGGCCAGCAGCCGCTCCGCGCGGGAGACCGGGTCGACGCCGAGCATGGACCAGCCGGTGAAGCCGCCGTTCGCCGCCTCGGTGGACGGGGCCTTGCCGGAGTTGCCGTTGACCAGGTACGGCACGCCGTCCACCCGCGAGGCGTCGAACGTGCCCACGTGGCCGCCGATGAACGCCGCGCCCTTGCCGGTCTCGTGCTGGAAGTCGGCCAGCCACCTCTCGATCAGCGCCGCCTCCTTGCGGTCGCCCAGCTGGCTGGTCTTGGCCGGGGTGGGGTCGCGCGGCGGGTGATGCTCCACCAGGACGAGGGAGTTGACCCGGTCGTTCCCCGCCGCGTCGTCCAGCGCCTGGCGGAGCCGTTCGAGCTGGTCGAACCCGCTCCCGTTGAGCGTGCCCAGCGAGGTGTTGAGGGTCACGAACCGGGTGCCCTTGTGGTCGAAGGTCTGGTTCGTCGCACCGAAGTACTTCGTGAAGTTCTCGATGCTCGCGCCCATGACCTCGTGGTTGCCCGGTACGTAGTAGTACGGCAGGGCGTCGCCGATCTCCTCGTCCAGGATCCGCTTGGCGAGCTGGAAGTCCGCCTCCGAGGCCTCGTCGACCAGGTCACCGGCGATGATCATGAAGTCGGGCCTGGCCGCCCTGATCTCCCGCATGGTCCGGCGCGCCGTGGCCACGATCGGGGAGTCCGGGCTGCGGCCCACGAACTGGGCGTCCGACATGACCGCGAACCGCCAGGGCTCGCCGTCCACGGTGCCGTCGGTGACGACGAGCCGGTCCTGGACGCGCGGTGCGGGCGGCGCCTCGATCGAGGGCGCGGCCTTGACGTACAGGTCGTCGAGCAGGACCTCGGACCGGTAGCTCCGGTCGGCCTTGATCTCGATCGTGTAGAAGCGGCTGACGCTGACCGGCTGGGTCAGCCCGGCCGGTACGGGGATCTCGACCTCGCGCCAGCCCTCCCAGGTGACGTAGGGGCCGTACACCGACGTCGACCTGCCGAGGCCGTCGATCATCGTGAAGGCCGTCCACTCGCCCTGGCCGTGGCCGTACACCGAGACGCCGAACGCCCGCGACTGCCCGCTCACGCCGAGGCGCTGCGGGGCGTTGGCGTAGGCGGTGCGGGTGGCGGTGGACTGGGTGAAGTCGTACTCCAGTCTCATGCCCTGCCCGTTGACGCCCTCGGCCACGGGGGTGACCTTGGCGGTGCCGCGCGCCGATCCCGCGGTCCACTTCGCGGCGTCGTCGAAGTCGGCGAGGACCTTCTTCTCCACGCCGACCGTGACGGCCACGACGGTGGTGAGCTCGCCGGCCCGGACCGTGATCAGGCCCGCGCCGGACTCCCTGGCGGCCGCGACCGTGAAGCCGCCGGCCGCGCCGGGGGTCACCTTCAGCAGCGTCTCGTCGTACTCCAGCCGCAGGTCGGACGGCTCGATCGGCGCGGAGTTGCCGTGCCGGTCGTAGCCCACGATGCCGAAGCTCGCGGTGGCCGTCGCGTTGGCGACGTTCACCGAGGGGTTGGTGGCGTCGAGCCGTACCGCGGGACCGAGCACCTCGATCTTCGTGCTGCCGTGCTTGGAGCCGGAGAAGGCGGTGACCGTGGCCGTGCCGGGCAGCTTGGCGCGGAAGACGCCGTTCTTCGCGTCGCCGTGGGTCGCGGTCCAGCGCACCGCGGGCTCGCCGCGCACCGGGCCGTACACCTCGTCGTGCGGGGTGGCGGTCACCGTGCGGGTGAGGCCGAGGAACACGCGATCGGGACGGCCGCCGGGCACCGGGCCGGTCCCGGCGGCGGCGGCCGGGTCGACGGCGGGTTCGACCCACACGCCGTTCACCTTGCCGCTGCCCTGCTCGCGGTAGACGCCGAGGCCGTTGGCGACCAGCCGCTCCTCGCCGTCGCTCGGCTCGTTGTCGATCCGTACCTTGTCCGCGCCGGGCTTGCGGGTGACCATCGTCGCCGAGCCGCCGCCGTCGATCTCCAGCCCGGCGTGGGCGCCCATCTTGACGAGCCGGCCGGCCATCTCCCTCAGCGTGGCGCCCCGGCTGTCGATCGTCCGGTTGTCCACGGTGACGAGGAACATCCTGCGGCCGTCGGCGCTGAAGCCGATCGCCATGCGCGCGGCCATGGTGGAGTCGTCGACGTTCTGCGCGACGCCGTCCTTGACCAGCAGGGTGCCGCCGCCGATCGCGGTGGCGAGCTCGGAGCCGTCCGATGTCCTGGGCCGGTGGTCGACCTGGACGGCGTCGCCCGGGACGAGCTTCGCCAGCCGGTCCGCCCCGGCGTCCCGGCCGAGCAGCACGGTCGCGCCGGCCGGGATCCGGCCCTCGCCCGCGCCCTGGGTGACGCTCCGCACCTTGCCGTCGGCGACCAGTACCTCGGTCACCTTGCTCACGCCCTGTACGGCGCGGGTACGCGTGTAGGGGCCCCACAGGGAGGTGTAGGCGCCGATGCCGTCCGCGGGCAGGTCGTGGCTGTTGAGGCGGGCGAGCGGTATCGGCCGCTCCTCGCCCGGTACGCGCACGCTGCCCTCGAAGAGGATGTCGAGAATGCGGCCGGCGCCCGAGGTGTCGAACCCGGCGGCGATGTCGCGGCCCGACGACGACTTGACCAGCTTGCCGTCGGCGACGGCGGCGCCGACGGGGGCGCCGGAGTTGTTGATGTCGAAGAAGTCGCCGTTGACGGCGGCGACCGCGCCCTTGGCGTCGGCCAGCTGAGAGATCAGGCCGGTCTTGGCCACCGCGCCGCTGTCGAGGTATCCGACGGTGGACCCCTTGGTGAGGTCGATGGACAGCGCGTCGGACCGCTGCCAGCCGCGGGCGTCCAGCGTGTCGAGCGAGTCGAGCCGCACGCCGGGGGCCACGGGGCGGCCGGTGCTGTACGTCTCGATCGGGCTGCCCGGCGTCCCCTGTGACCGAGCGGCCGGGGTGTTCGGGGCGTCGAGCAGCGGGGTGAACGCCGGCGGGTAGGACGAGGCGAGAGACGCCCGCAGCGCGGCGTCGGCGACGGGGGTGGGATCGGCGGGGGACGCCGGTGCCCCGTTCGCTGTTCCGGCGAGCCCGAGGACCAACGCGGGTACGAGCGCCGCCAGCGCCGTCCTGTGTCCCCGGTTCGCGTGCTTCCTGGACAGGGTTTCCTCCGGTTGTCCGATGAATCGATCACCCGGGAGTAAACCGTCCCTATGTGGCGCAATTCGCCCATAGAAGATGAATCTTCGGAGATGGGGGCCACCACAGAAGTTCACGTCCGGGGAGCCGTGCTGGGTGAACCATTGGGAGGAAGGGGACGTTTCTGGGGCATGAGACTACGAATGACCCTGCTCGTGGCGCTGCTGTCCCTGGCGGCGGCCTGCGGAGGGGCTGAACCCGATATATCCGCGACCCCAGCCGACGACGGGCCGGCGAAGCCGGTCGCCCTGTGGGGCGCCGAGGGCGGGTTCGTGACCGCGACCACGAACGTGCTGCGCCCGCCGAGGGTGGTGCTGTACAGCGACGGCCTGGTGATCGTCGACGCGAGCAAGCAGCTCAAGCTCACCGACGCCGAGAGGGACAAGACGGTCGTGTCGATGGAGACGTACCTGACCGGGCAGTCGCCGACCGCGACACCCAGGCCGGGCGCGCCGATGGTGACGGACGTGCCGGCCACCGTCCTCGGCGTACGGGGCAAGGACGGCAAGATGCTGGAGGTCCGGGTCCCGGCCCTGGACCAGGTCGCGGGCTTCTACCCGAAGCAGCTCCTGGAGGCGAAGAAGCTGATGGACGGCCTGGCGGCCAAGGCCGCCGAGACGGGCACCGACTACGTCGCCACCCGCGTCCGGGTGGTCGCCGAAGGGGCCGCGTCGGCGACGGAGAAGCCGGAGCCGTGGCCCGCGGGGGCTCCGGAGCCCTCCGGCACGGTGGACCCGGTCTGGCAGAAGGACGTCGAGGGGGCGGCGGTGAGCGCGATCACCAAGGCGGTGCCCGCCTGGCAGGGCCACAGCCGGTCGCTGTTCAAGACCGGCTCGGGGGAACTCTTCGTGCTCTCCTGGCGGTACCTGCTGCCCGGCGAGTAGCGAGGCCGAGGTCGGAGAACCGCAGGCCGCCGGGGTCCTGTCCGAGGTCGGCGGGCCTCGGCGGTCAGCGGATCCCGGCGGCCTGCGGGCTGCGCTGGTTGGTGGACCCCGGTGGTCAGCGGGCCGCAGCGAGCAGCGAACTCCGGTGGTCAGTGGACCCCAGCGGTCAGCGGGCCGCGGCGGGCAGGGGATCCCCGGCGGTGAGGGCCTCCCGGGGGAACAGGCCGTCGAACACCGCGGCCCGGTCGAACGCCATCGCACGGGTGCGGGCGCGGAGTTCCAGGTGCCGCCGCTCGGCGGCGGGCATCTCCAGGACCACCCGGTCCACGGCCGCGGCCAGGCCGCCGATGTCCCTGGGCTCGACGATGACGGCGGTGTCGCCGACCGCCTCCAGGGTCCCGCCCGTCGCGGTGGTGACGATCGGCCCGCCGCCGGCCAGCATCTTCTCGGCCAGGGCGATGCCGAACGTCTCGACGAAGTCGGGCTCGGGCCTGGTCGGCAGGACGTAGGCCGCGCAGCCGCGCATGAGCAGCGGCTTCTCGGTGTCGTCGACGTCGGTGAGGAGCACCACCCGGTCGTCCTTCTCGGCCATCGCCCGTACCTGCTCCAGCGAGGTCCCGGTGCCGGCGACGACCAGTTTCACGCGTGACCGGCAGCGCGTCCGGCCGTAGGCGGCCAGCAGGTCGTCGACGCCCTTGGCCGGGGTCACCCGGGACAGGAAGAGGACGTACCCGTCACGCTCCAGGCCGCGCCTCGCGAGGGCGGCGTCCACCCGCGCCGGATCCGGGTCGAGGAAGGCGGCGGAGTCGATCGGCGGGTAGCTGACGGTCACGCGGCGCCGGCACTGCTCGGCGAACCGGGTGCCGCAGCGGGCATCCACCTGCTCGGCCGAGGCGACGATCTCCTCGCGGGTGTACTCGGAGACCGCGACGACCTCGTCGTTGGCCAGGAACGTGGTGAACAGCACGGTCGCCGCGCCGAACCGGCCCTCGCGCAGGCACGACCGGATCACGTTGGTCACGTCGGAGCCGACCGCCTTCGCGACCGTGCGCACGTCGGGCGCGAACCCGGCCGCGCGCGCGGCCCCGACCGCGTCCATGACCACCGAGGTGTGCGGGACGAGGTACATGGACAGGCAGGTCGTGGGCACCGGCTCGGCGAGCAGCTCGACGAGACGGCCGGTGAGACCGGCCTGGTGGCGCCCGTCCGGCACCCGGTAGTCACCGACCGCCTCCGGGCGCTCCACGGTGATCCCCGGGCTGTACGGCAGCAGCCGGTCGAGCGGCTTGAGCGGCAGCCCGGCCGCCTGCAGCGTCGGGATCGGCCAGGTCAGCAGACGTACGTCGTCGAAGCCGCGGGTCAGCGCCACCTCGGCGAGGTTGCGGGCCTCGCCGGAGTGGCCGCAGACGACCGGGTCGGCCCTGACCACGATGACGAGACGGCGGCGGGGGTTGGTCATCGTGTTTCCTTCTGTCTGGCGGGTGGATCGGAAAGGGACGGCGGGCGGGCCTCCCGCCCCCACCCCGACGGCTCCGGGCCCAGCCGCAGGTGCAGCACGCCGCCCCGGTGCACGGTGGCGGCGCTCAGGTGCGTCGCGTGCAGGGGCTCGCCGTCGAGGGTCGCCGACTGGACGTACTGCGCCGGCGGGTCGCGATCGATGCCGTCGACACCGATCGGCGTCTCGCGGTGCCCGCTGGTCTCGATGACGAACTCGCCGTCACCGGTCCTGAGTACGGACCTGGCGAACGCGGGCGCGTTGACCAGGAACAGGTTCTGCCCGGCGATCGGGAACAGCCCCAGCGACGCCCAGACGTACCAGGAGCTCAGGCCGCCGGAGTCGTCGTTGCCGGGCAGTCCACCGGGGCCGGTGCCGAACTGCCAGGTCAGCGCCGCCTGGACCACCTCGGCCGTGCGGTCGGGCCGTCCCGCGTAGTGGTACGCCCACGGCGCCTCCATGTCCGGCTCGTTGTTCAGCCCCTCGAACCGGTTCAGGGCGTATCCGGCCGCCATCTCCGCCGCCGGGGGGCGCAGGCCGGGTTGCCTCACCGGGGCGGCGCCGAAGCCGAAGAACCTGTCCAGCATGCCGACGAAGGCGTGGTCACCACCGGCCAGCGCGATCCGCGCGGCCATGTCGTGCAGCAGCCGGAACGAGTAGTTCCACTTGCCGCCCTCGTAGAACTCCGAGTCGCGCAGCAGGCCCGTACCCGGGTCGAAGGCGTTGACCCACCGGCGGCCCCGGTCCTCCAGGTCGTCGGCCAGGCGCCGGTCGTTCAGCGCCCGCGCGACCTGTGCCGTGCAGTGGTGGCCGTAGGCGAGGTCGAGGGTGTGGGTGATCGGGTGCACCACCCCGTGCTCGAAGAACTCCTCGCCGTACAGGCGGCGCAGGTCGTCGACCATGTGCACCAGCGCCCAGTTCCAGTCCAGGCGCGTGCGGCCGAGGGCGTGGGCGTCCGCCAGCGCGGTGTGCGCGAGCGCGCTGGCCTGGCGGTGGAACCGGTCGGCGCCGCGGGCCATCCGGTACCCGACGGGGAAGTTGCCCTCCTCCTCGCACACCCGGATCAGCGACTCCAGCAGGTCCGCGATCCGTTCCGGGACGATGGCCGCGAGCAGCGGCAGCTGCGTCTTGTAGATGTCCCACATGGTGCACACGTCGAACGCGAACGGCCCGGAGGTCGGCCAGAAGGGGCTCTCGTCGTCGGCGAAGCACGGCTTGACCAGCGAGTGGTAGAGCGCCGTCGCGAACACGGTGCGGCGGGCGGGCGTGCCGCCCTCGACCTGGACACGTCCGAGGTGGTCGCCCCAGCGGGCCCTAGTCCCGGAGCGCACCGCGTCGAACGCCGGCCGCGCGTCCCCGCACTCGCGCTCCAGGTTCCGCCGTGCCTGCTCGCAGCCGCGCAGCGAGAACCCCAGCCGCACCTCGATCGTCTGCCCGGGCTCGGCCGGGCCCATGAAGAGCATGCCGAAGGGCCGCAGCGTGGTGTGCCGGATGCTGTCGAAGTCCAGGCGGGTGCCGCCGTCGATGAGCCGCCGGTCGTACCAGAGCATCTGCCGCCAGGCCGGGCTGTCGACCTCCAGGTACACCGAGAGCGGGACGCCCTCCATCACCACCGTGCCCTGGGCCCGGCCGTGGCCCATGCTCTCCACCTGCGCCCGCAACGGCACCGTGCGGCCGTGCTCGATGGCCAGGCCGCCGCAGGACAGGTCGACCACCACCCGGGCGCTGCCGTGCTCGGGGAAGGTGTAGCGGTGGACGGCGACCTTGGCGCCCACGGTGAGCTCGCAGCGGACGCCGGTGCCCAGGGTCGCCGCGTAGTAGCCCGCCTCCGCCACCTCGTCGCGCAGCGGCCAGGCCTCTCCCAGCGCGTCCAGCGGCTGCACCATCGGGGTGACCCGGACGTAGTTGTAGTACTTGCGGATCGCGCCGGTGCCGGACTGCTGGAAATGGCTGAACCCCGACGCCTGCGACCGCCCGAACATCTCCTCGGGCACGCCCTCGGTGTTCTTGGTGTACCTGCCGTAGCCGGTCGGGTACGCGCCGGAGTAGGCGCAGGCCGACACCATGCCCAGCGGCGACGTGGCGCCCGGGTGGGTGTTGCCCACCTGCGGTTTCGGCCACCACCAGGTGGCGGCCAGACCGCGTGCCCGGGGCAGGTCGGTGGCCGCTGTGCCGATGAAGGGGTCAACGTTGTCGAGGATGGCGGAAATCTACCCAGCGTGATGTCGCCTTAGGTTTCGGTGAGGTGAAATCCTTCTTTCGTACGCGGGCGAACGCCCCGTCCGCAGGGCGTACCGGCACCGATCGTCGCAGGTGGGACGGCTTTCTGTAGTCTTGAGGGCATGGGGGAAGCGGCACCGGCCGAAGTCGATCTGGTCCGAGAGGCGCAGTCCGGCGATGTCGCCTCTCTCGGGCTGCTGCTGGCCCGGCACCGGTCGGACATGCGCGCGGTGGCGCTGGGCATCCTGGGCTACTGCCCCGAGGTCGACGACGTCGTCCAGGAGGCCGCCCTGATCGCGTTGCGCCGCATCGGGGACGTCCGGGATCCACACGCGGTGGCGCCCTGGCTACGGACGGTCGTCCGCAACGCCTGCCGGATGCACCTTCGTACCAGGAAGGCGGTGCCGGTCGCCGATCTCGAGCCGCTGGTGCCGCCGCGCGGCGAGCCCGACCCCGGGGAGATCCTGGACCGACACGCCACGCGGGACTGGGTCTGGCGCGCGATGGAGGAGCTGTCCCCGAACCTGCGGCTGGTGACGATGCTGCGCTACTTCACCGAGGTGACGGCCTACGAGCACATCGCGGAGCTGTGCGGGGTGCCGGTCGGCACGGTGCGCAGCCGCCTCAGCCAGGCACGCGCCAAACTGTCCGAGGCCCTGCTGGCGACCGCGAACCTGGCGCACGACGACGTGGCGGTGCTGACCGAGGCGCGCCGCAGGGAGGCCGAGGAGACGCTGCGGGCCGCGCGCCAAGGCTCGTTCGCCGAGGCCCTGGCGGCGCACTGGTCCCCCGAGGTGGAGGTCACCTGGTCCCGGGGCAAGCGCACGAAGGGCTTCGACTATCTCGTACGGGCGATGGAGCGCGATCTCGACGACGGCGTGCGCCAGAGCCTGACCAACGTCGTGGCCGGTCGCGAGGTGGTCATCTGGGAGACCGACCTGAAGAACCCGCCCGAGGACCCCTTCCACTGCCCGCCGGCGGCCGCGTGGGTGCAGTTCCTGGAGGCGGGCCGGGTGCGGCGGTTCCGGCTGTTCCACCTCCCGCGTGACACCGGTGTCCCGGGCGCGTCGCACTGATCCTCCAGGGCGGAGTACGGCGGAGTACGGCGTCGGGCCGGTTCCGCCGAATTCCAGCGAATCCTGGCGAATCCTGGCGAATTCGCGAACGGATCGAACTTCCGGTGTGACCGCCGCATCTTGCGTCTCGTGGGTGTCGGGCCCCGGGACGCGAGACGCGGCCACGGGGCGTACCGGGCACCCGATCTATCCGAGGAGAGACAGCATGTCGCAGGACCGGTTGACCGCTCTCGCCGAAGGCGCCGAGGCGGAGTTCATGTACCAGTACGAATCGTCCGCGCCGCCGTCCGCCAGGTCCACGCTCGGGATCGCCACCACGCGCATCGGCGGCGGTGTCGCCCTGTCGATGCGGCACGACGTGACGGGCTACTGGAGCAAGGCGCTCGGGTTCGGGGTGGAGGAGCCGGTCACCCGCGACCTGATCGACCGCGTGGTGGACTTCTACCGCGCGGAGGACAGCGAGGGCGCGGTGATCCAGATCGCCCCGTCCGCGCTGCCGCCGGACTGGGACGACATCCGCGCCGGGCACGGCATCGTCCCGGGATCGGCCTGGGTGAAGCTGACGTGCCCGATCGACGACTTCCGGCCGGGCCGGACCGCGCTGCGCGTCGGGCCGGTCGGTCCCGGCGAGGCCGAGGAGTGGGCCTCGGTCGTCCTGCGGGGGTTCGGCATGCCGGAGGAGGGGCTCGGCGAGATGATGGCGGCCAGCGCCGGGCACCCGGCCTTCCGGCCGTTCGCGGCCTGGGACGGCGACGACATGGTCGCCGGCGCCAACCTTTTCGTCCACGGGGAGATCGGCTCCCTGAACGCCGCCTCGACGCTGCCCGGCCACCGCAACCGGGGCGCGCAGTCGGCCCTGCTGGCGGCCCGCGCCGAGGAGGCCGCGAAAGCGGGCTGCCGCCGGCTCGTCGCCGAAGCCGGGCTGCCCGCGGAGGGCTCGGCCAACCCGTCGCTGAACAACATGCTCGCGGCCGGGCTGCGGCCGCTGTACGACCGGCAGAACTGGATCTGGCGGCCGGACACCGGCCCGACCGGCGGATCGTGACCCGGCCCGTCCGATTCCCGGCCGGCCACGCACGCCGGGCGGGGGGCGGGGCACGCGCTAGTCGAAGAACTGCCAGATGCTGAACCTTCGCACGTAGAGGGGGGTGGAGTCCTGGCCGAGCACCCGGATCCGCCTGATGCGGGTCTGCTGGTTCATCGTGACCTTCACGCACTTCAGGCACGCCTCGTGGAATCCCGGCAGGGCGTAGTAGGAGATGGACGCGGCGCGGTGCCCCAGCCCCCGGTCGGAGAGTCCCAGCCCCACCTCCCGGTAGATGCGTCTCGACCCCTTCAGGTTGAACGCGGTGGAGCCGATGAGCGCGTGGTTCGACTTCGGGGGGCAGTGCACGAATATCCGGACGTGGCTGGCCTGGCGGGGCCACAGGGGGAGGACGCGGAGCGACGGGACCTTCTTCAGCCACGGGGGGATGGTGTTCCTGCCCCCGAAGGGAGGCAGCGAGACCGTGTGGTCGGTCCTGGTGGTGAGGGTCGCGGTCGCGGTCGCGGCGGCACTGGAACTGGCGCTGACCACGGGGGTGGGAGTGGGGGTGGCGTCGGCCGCGGCGGGCGTGGGGGTGGGGGCAGGGGTGGGAGTCGCGGTGACCTTGACCGCGGAGACGCGTGCGGGCCCGGGGAGGCGCGCGAGCGCGGGCTTGGGGGTGGGCTTGAGGGCGGGGGCGAGTGCGGGCTTGGTCGCAGGGGCGGGCGCGGGCTTGGGGGTGGACGGGGCGGACGCCGGTGCGGGTGAGGGCGTGGGCGCGGCCGGTCCCGCCGGTCCCGCCGGTTCGGCCGGTCCGGATGGCCCGGCCGGGCCGCTCGGGGCCGCCAGGAGGGCGGCGGCCATTCCGACTCGTACGGCGAGACGCATACGTTCCTCCTGCCCTCCTGCCGGACGCCCGGGTCGCTGCAGGGCCGTCGCATGGCGTGACATGAATGTCGGTGGAGGGGACCTGCCCGGGGACGCCCCGGATGGGGACGTCACATGTGCGGCCTGACCAGGCTGATCGTCTCGATTATGCCGGTTGGGGCGCACAACGGAGGGAGCCACGCTGACAGCGCTGAGAGGGCTGACAGAGCTGACAGGCCCGCGGACCCGGCCCGTGCCCGCGTACGGCGTGTTCCGGGTCAGCTGGAGACCGCGCGCAGGGCGCCCGGGTGGCGGCCGGCGAGGCGGTCGAGCGCGGCGGAGGTGGCGCTGTCGGCGGGGAGATGGACGATGAGACGCTGGTCGTCGTCGGCGGGCAGTTCGAGGGTCTCGTACGCCAGGCACAGCTCGCCCGCGTCGGGGTGGACCAGCCGCGTGACGCCGCCGGCCTTCGGGAGGCCGGGCAGGGTGTCCACCCGCCGGGTGAAGGCCACCCCGGCGGTGACGGCCAGCTCGTCGGCCATGGTGGCGATGTGCCAGTCAGCCCGGAACGGCCCCTGCTTGAGGGCGGCGACCTGCTCGTCGGCGACATGGTCCCAGTCGGGGTAGACGGTCCGTGCCCGGCTGTCGGTGAACACGAAGCGGGCCAGGTTCGGCGGGTCGCCGTCCAGCAGGCCGATCGGCCGGGCCAGCCGTTCGTACCCCGCCGTCCAGGCGAGGATCTCGCTCAGCCGGTTGAGCAGCAGGGCGGGGGCGGGCTCCAGCCGGTCGAGCAGCGCCCGCACGGTGGGACGGACCTCGCGGGCCGGCGTCGCGGCGCCCATGCAGGTGAAGGCGCCGTCGGCCGACTTGGCGAGCCGGTGCAGGTGGACGCGCTCGCTCGTGGTCAGCCGTAGCGCGGAGGCCAGGGCCGAGAGGACGGGCGCGGACGGGTGGCGGTCGCGTCCCTGTTCGAGCCTGGTCAGGTACTCGACGCTGACCCCGGCGAGCGTGGCCAGCTCGGCCCTGCGCAGGCCCGGTGTGCGGCGGCGGGGGCCGGTGGGCAGCCCCACCTCGGCGGGGGTGACGGCTTCGCGGCGGATGCGCAGGAACATGCCCAGCTCGTTGTCGCTCACGTTCCGAACGTAACAGCCGTGGCCGCCGGGGTCGTGGCTCTGTCACTACCAGTCTCGGCCCGGTCTTCCTGGTCTCCGCCCCGCCCGGCAGGTTGGGGAACGCGACCTTCGCGGTCGCCCCCGGATCCCGCCTCTCCACCAGGAGCACAGTCATGCCCAGTGAGACCCTCAACCTCGCAGTGATCATCGGCAGCGTCAGGGAGGGCAGGTTCGGCCCGGTGGTCGCGAACTGGTTCACCGAACGGGCCGAGCGGCACGGCGGCTTCGCGGTGGACCTCGTCGACCTGGCGGACACGCCGCTGCCGCTCGAACTGCCGCCCCTGCCACCGGCGCTCCAACCCGACATGGCCCGTCCGGCGGAGATGGCCGGCCTCACCCGGCGGATCGGGGCGGCCGACGTGATCGTCGTGGTGACGCCGGATTACAACCGGAGCTTCCCCGCCTCGCTGAAGGCCGCCATCGACTGGCACTACACCGAGTGGCGGGCCAAGGCGATCGGCTTCGTCGGCTACAGCGGGGGGAGCGGGGGCATCCTGGCGGTGGAGCACCTGCGCCAGGTCTTCGGCGAGCTGCAGGCCCACACGGTCCGCGACTATGTCAGCTTCCCCCGCTACTACGAGCTGTTCGGCCCCGACGGGACCCTCAAGGATCCCGAGGGCCCCGACCGCGCCGCGAAGGTGCTGCTCGACCAGCTCCTGTGGTGGGGCTCGGTCCTGCGCGACGCCCGGCGCGACCGCCCGTACGTCACCGAGGGGTAGTTCCCGCTCGTCGTGAAGACGGAAGCCCGGGTCCGGCCGAGGGGGCGGGCCGGACCCGGGTGGTACCGGGTGGAACCGGACGGGTGTCTCAGTGGAGCAGCTCGAAGAGCGTCAGCCACCGGTCGGGGTGGACGAACGCCACCACGGTGTCACGGTCCACCCGCGCCTCCGCGAACGCGGCGTCGACCCGGTGGGGGGCGTACCGCATCCGCAGCGAGGCGTGCAGCGAACCGCCCAGCCCGGTGAAGCCGTACTCGACGAACTCCCGCCACTCCCGCCAGGCCGCGTCCCGGCCGCCGGGCAGCAGCGGGACGGGGCGCGACGTGATCCGCAGGATCGCCGAGTCGACGGCGGGCACCGGCCGGAAGCTCTCGCGCCCGACGCGCCCGGCCAGCTCCCAGGAGTGGCCGGGCCACGTCAGCACGGTCAGCTTGCTCCAGCGGCCGAAGTCGCCGGACCGCTTGCGCGCGTACTCCAGCTGGGTGAGCAGGGTCGCCGAGGTGAGCGCGGGCGCGCGCAGGCACCAGTCGACGATCCTGGAGGTGATCGAGTACGGGATGTTCCCGGCGACCGCGAACGGCTCGCGCGGGACCCGCGCGGTCAGGAAGTCACCCCTGACCACCTCGATCCGCCCGTCGTCGCGGGTGCGGGCGGCGAGCCTGCCCGCGTACAGCGGGTCGATCTCGTACGCCACGACCCTGGCGCAGCTTCCCGCGAGGGCGAGGGTGAGAGCGCCCTCGCCCGCGCCCGGCTCCAGGACCAGCTCGTGCGGTCCGGCCGCGTCCGCCATCCGCCGGACGGCGTGCGGATCGACGAGGAAGTTCTGCGAGAGGGCGCGCCTGGCCCGGTCGCGGTCACCGCGGCCACCGCCGTTCCTGACCTTTCTCTGGGTGTGTGAATGGTTTCCGTGCGCGAAGGAGTGCGCCACAGCTTTCGCCCTTTCGGGTCCGAGGTGAAGGAAGGTCTCGGAGGCCCTGGGCGCGCATCGGGGACGCGTGGGAACGGAGAAGGGGGTGACGCGTCCCTAGCGGGCCAGAGCCCGGCTGTCGCGGGGACGGATCACGTAGCCGACCATGTGGCAGGCGAAGTACAAGCACATGGCCCTAGACGGTACGACCCGTCTCGCCGCCTCGCAACGGGTTTTCCACCGGCTCCCGTCAGGTGAGACGAGGCGGGCCGTCGTGTGCCGGGCTCAGCCCGAGAACAGGCGCCCGGCCGCGTCGCGGGCGATGAGGAAGCCGACGATGGCGAGGGTCCAGCCGATCGCGGAGGCCGAGTGCTTGCGCATCCAGGCGCGAAGCCGTTCCAGCTTCGGGTCCAGCCAGCTTCCGGCGACGATCTTGAGGCCGAGCAGTACGAGCGGCGGCAGGATCATCACGAGCACGTAGCACGCGAGCAGCGGCACCCACTGGACGGCGGGCAGGTCCGCGCCGGTCATGAAACCGATCGCGCCGAGATAGGGGATCATCGTCGCGACCTCCAGCAGGGCGGCGGTCAGCCCCAGGAGGACCATCGCCCCCGGCCCGCCGAGGCGGGGCTCCCAGCGGCTCGGCCCCTCCTTCTCCTTCTGCCGCTTGGAGTCGAAACGGAAGCTGAGCAGGAACAGCCCCACGCCGATCACCAGCTGGATCCAGTAGGCGGTACGGCTGTACAGGGCCTCCTCGAAGGCGTCGAGGGCCGCGGCCAGCCCGAGCATCAGCCCGGCCCCGACGGCGAAGTAGAAGACGGCGACCGTGGCGAGGTAGACCAGCAGGCGTCCGGCCGGTGACCGGTCCGAGGCGAGCAGCAGGTAGGCGGGGATGCCGAGGGTCCCGAAGCTCGTGCTGTCGACGAGCGCCAGGGCCGCCAGGGTCAGTACCAGTTCGGTGGTCAACTTCGTTCTCCGTCGGTGACGCCGGGGGCGCGGTGGCCCCGCACGCCCGCGCCCGGCGCCGTTCTCGATCGTTTCCAGCCGCTTTCGGCTGCTTTCGGCCGCGACCGTGGAGGCGGGGGTACGGGGGATGGTCGGCTGGGTTCCGGTTTCCTCTTTCCTCGCCTCCGATCATCCGGCGCCGGACCCCGCCCGGCCTCCTGCGTGACGCCGAAGCCGCCGTACACCTTTCGGACTACGGCCGGGAGGGCGCGCCGTCCAGACCCCGCGAGATGCGGTCGCGCAGCCAGTGGTAGGAGGCCTTCGGGGTGCGCGTCCCGGTGGGGAAGTCGACGTGCACGAGCCCGAAGCGCTGGCTGAAGCCCTCGGCCCACTCGAAGTTGTCCAGCAGGGACCAGACGTAGTAACCGCGCACGTCCACCCCCTCGGCCCGCGCCCGCTCGACGGCCTCGATGTGGCCGTCCAGGAAGGCGATCCTGGCCTGGTCGTCCACGGTCCCGCCGGGGCCGGGCCCGTCGGGCTGGGAGCAGCCGTTCTCGGTGACGTAGACCGGGGGGAGGGCGTCGCCGTACCGGGCCCTGAGGCCGGTGAGGAGCTCGCGCAGGCCGTCGGGGACGACGGGCCAGCCGAAGGCGGTGGTGGGGTAGCCGGTGACGCCCGCGTCCTCGAAGGGCAGCCCCTCGCCGGTGGGCGCGACGATCCGGGTGGGGTTGTAGTAGTTGATCCCGAGGCCGTCGAGGGGGGCGCCGATCAGCTCCAGGTCGCCGTCGCGCACGCAGTCGAGGCTCACCCCGTACGCGGACAGGTCGGGATAGGCGCCGAGGAGCACGGGGTCGTTGAACAGGCGGTTGTGCAGGATGTCGTAGGCGTCGGCGGCGGCCAGGTCGGCGGGGTCCTGCGAGGCGGGCCAGACCGGCGTGCAGTTGTTGGTGATCAGGACCTTCTCCGCGCCGCGCGCCCTGAGCTCCCGTACGGCCAGGCCGTGCCCGAGCAGCTGGTGGTGGGCGGCCGGGAGCGCGTCCAGGATCAGGGTCCTGCCGGGGGCGTGGGTGCCCAGGGCGTAGCCGAACACCATGTGGATGAAGGGCTCGTTCAGGGTGATCCACAGGGGGATCCGGTCGGCGAGCCTGTCGGCCACGGCCGCGGCGTACTCGGCGAAACGGTACGCCGTGTCGCGGTTCAGCCAGCCGCCCTCGTCCTCCAGGGGCTGGGGCAGGTCCCAGTGGAAGAGCGTGGCGGCCGGGACGATGTCCCTCTCGTGGAGCGCGTCGGTCAGCCGGTCGTAGAAGTCGAGACCCGCCCGGTTGATCGCGCCCTTCCCGTCGGGCTGGACGCGCGGCCAGGCGATGGAGAAGCGGTAGGAGTTCACCCCGAGGCCGGACATCAGCGCGACGTCCTCCGGCCAGCGGTGGTAGTGGTCGCAGGTCACGTCGCCGGTGTCGCCGTCGCGGACGCGGCCGGGCTCGCGGGTGAAGGTGTCCCAGATCGAGGCGCCCCGCCCGCCCTCGGCGACGGCGCCTTCGATCTGATAGGACGCGGTCGCCGTACCCCAGAGGAACATCCCGGCCTCCAATTAGCGTGAGTCTGGCTCATGTTAATCCCCCGGGCTTGTCGTGGGGGATGATGGGGAGATGACGAACGTCTCCGGGGGAACGCTTCGCCGCCAACCCGCTCAGCGCCGCAGCCTGGAACGGGTGGAGCGCATGCTGGACGAGTGTGCGCGGTTACTGGACGAGGTCGGCTACGAGGCACTGACCACCAAGGAGGTCGCGCGCCGCGCGGAGGTTCCGATCGGCACTTTCTACCAGTTCTTTCCCGACAAACAGGGGCTTGTACGCGCGCTGGCGCTACGCAATCTGGAGGCGTTCCTCGACAGGGTCACGGCCAGGCTCTCCGAGGTGCAGCTGTCCGAGTGGACGGAGATGGTCGACCTCGCGATCGACGAGTTCGTCGCGATGAAACGGTCCACGCCGGGGTTCGCGGTCGTCGACTTCGGGGGAGTGCTCGCCTCGCCCGGCGGTCCCCTGCTCGTGGGGACCCGCCGCATGCTCGACGCCGCCCTGGAGAACAACGCCATCGTGGCCGACCGGCTCCGCACGATCGTCGTCGAGTTGCTCGGCGCCCCGCTCGGCCCCGAGCTGGACCGGGTGCTCTTCGTCGCGGTCGAGGCCGCCGACGCGGTGCTCAAACTCGCCTTCCGCTCCATGCCCGACGGGGATCCCGAGCTGATCGCCGAGTGCAAGCACCTGGTCCGCCGCTACCTGTCGGCGCACCTGCCGCAGGAGTGACGGCGCCGCCCGCCGCCTGGATACCGCCCGTCGACGGCGAGCGGCGGGCGGCGTCCGTGCGGAGGCGGGCCGTCAGCGGGCGGCGTCCAGGCGGGCGCGGTGCTCGTCGTCGAGTTTGAGGTCCAGGGCGCCCAGGGCCTCCTCCAGCTGGGCCAGGGAGCTCACGCCGACGATCGGGACCGTCATCACGTCACCGCCGATCAGCCAGGCCAGCACCACCTGGTTCACGGTCGCGCCCAGCTCGCCCGCGATCTCCCGCAGCACGGCCAGCCCCCGCTCGGTGCCCGGGTGACGGTAGATGTCCTGGATCGGCCGGTCCTCGCGGGTGTAGGCGCCGAACATCAGCGTGTTGTACGCCCACAGCGTCAGGCCGGGCTCCGAGCGCAGATAGTCGAGCATGTCGTCCTGGACCAGGACGTGACCCGCCTCCGGCAGCCGCACCCCCGGCCGGGGCCTCAGGTAGGTGTGGCGCAGCTGGACGTTGGTGTAGAGCGGCCAGCCGTTCGCCCGCGAGGTGGCGCGGGCGCGCTCCAGCCGCCAGGCCGGGACGTTGCTCGCGCCGATCTCACGCACCTTGCCCGCTTGGGCGAGTTCGGCGAAGGCGCCCAGGGTCTCCTCCAGGGGGACGGAGCGATCCTCGATGTGCGCCCAGTACACGTCGACGTGGTCGGTGCCCAGCCTCCGCAGGCTGCCCTCGGCGGCGGCGGCGATCGCCGTGGCGGACAGGCCCTCGGCGGAGTCCAGGGTCCGGTCGCCGGGGACGGTCGGCCGCCCGCCGCACTTGGTGCTCAGCACCATCCGGTCACGGTTGCCCCGGGCGGCGAGCCAGCGCCCGATGGCCAGCTCGCTCTCGTCGCCGGTGGCGCCCTCGTTCCAGAACGGATAGTTGTTCGCGGTGTCCAGCAGGGCTCCCCCGGCGTCGGCGAACCGGTCGAGGATCGCGAAGCCGGTCCTGTCGTCGAGGACGGTGCCGAAGGGGATGGTGCCCAGGGCGAGGGGGATGCGTGTCATGAAGACCACCCTGGATGCTGGAGTGGACTCCAGGGCAAGCGGGCCGCCGGAAAACAAGGGATTTGACCTTGAGCGGGCTCCAGGTGAAATGCTGCTCGATGTGAGTGTGTACACACCGGGACAGGTGGTGGAGGAGACCGGCTTCAGCCTCGACACGCTTCGTTACTACGAGCGGATCGGGCTGCTTGAGTCGATCGGCCGCAACGCGGCCGGGCAGCGCAGGTTCACCCAGGAGGACGTCGGCTGGCTCGGCATGATCCGCTGCCTGCGCGACACCGGCATGCCGATCGCGCAGATGCTCCGCTTCGCGGAGATGACCAGGGCGGGCGACCACACGGTACGCGACCGCATCGCGCTGCTCGAAGCCCATGACCGGCGGGTGGAGGAGCAGATCGAGAACCTGCGCGAGAAGCAGGTGGCGATCCGTAACAAGATCGCGTATTACCACTCGGTGGTCGACTAGCGACCGCGCGGCCCGCGCCGGAGTGAAGCCGGAAACCACACGGTCCGCGTCGGTGTGAAGCCGGAAACCACACGGTCCGCGTCGGTGTGAGGCCGGAAACCGTGTGACTCGTGTCGGTGTGAGGCTGGACGGGTGCGCGGTTCGTGCCCCGGTGAGCCCTGAGGCTTATGGTCGTTCGGAAGCCGTACGGCGGCTTTGCCCCTGGTCGAGGTGCCCTTTTCGGTCCGGCTGTTAAACCGGATACCGAGGTCGGGTGTCCGGGGAGGGGCCATGGTCGCACCGCGCGCGCGCCGGATCAACGTTCCGCTGCGCCACGTCGCACTGATGTGCGGGGGAATGCTGTTCGCCCTTCTCGCCGGCGTGACCTACATCCAGGCACTCGACTCCGAGCGGCTCAACGAGGACCCGCGCAACAAGCGGACCATGATCGCGCGCTTCGAGAGCCCCCGGGGCAGGATCCTGCTCCGCGACGGCACGGTCGTCGCGGCCAGCCGCAAGGCCAGGAGCGCCACGTACCGGTACCGCAGGGTCTACCCCGGCGGCCCGCTCTACGCGGCGGTCACCGGGCATTTCTCGCTCTACGGCACCGGTGGCGTCGAGCAGGCCGAGGAGGCCCTGCTGTCCGGGAACGACCCCCGGGTGAAGGTGCGCGGGCTGGTCGACGGCACCCGGGGCGGCGCCACGCTCAGGCTCACCGTCGACCGCGGCGCCCAGCGGGCCGCCTACGACGGGCTGCGCGCCACGGGCAGGCCCGGCGCCGTCGTCGCGATCGACCCTCGCACCGGCGCGATCCTGGCCATGGTCTCGTTGCCCTCGTACGATCCGAACCTCTACACGAGCTTCGACGCGGCCAAGCTCGACCGGGTGGACAAGCGGCTGCAGGGCGACCCCGAGGACCCGCTGCTGAACCGGGCGATCCAGCGGAACTACCCGCCGGGTTCCACCTTCAAGATCATTACCGGTGCGGCGGCGCTCGGCTCGGGGCGCTACGACCTCGACACCCGCGTCAGCGCCCCGAAGGCCTTCCGCCTCCCCGGCACCTCCACCTACCTGCGCAACTTCGGGGGCGGCGCCTGCGGTGGCGGCGCGCTTCCGCTGCTCCAGGCGTTCAGGCTCTCGTGCAACACCCCCTTCGCGAAGATGGGCGTCGACCTCGGCCAGGACGCGCTGCGCGAGCAGGCCGAGGCCTTCGGGTTCGACACCGACGACCTGCAGGTGCCCATGCCGGTGGCCAGGAGCGTCTATCCCCCCGCGCTGGACGACGCGCAGACCGCGCTGTCGGCGCTGGGCCAGTTCGACGTCCGGGCCACCCCGCTCATGATCGCGATGATCGCGGCGGCGGTGGCCAACGACGGCTCGCTGATGCGCCCCCACCTCGTGGACGAGGTCCGCCTCGCCGACGGCACGGTGATCGACGTGACCGAGCCCTCGCCGTACCGTCGCGCGCTCGGCGCCGAGGAGGCGGAACGGCTCACCGAGATGATGATCGCCGTCACCGGGAGGGGAGGGACCGGTGCCGCCGCGGCCGTACGGGGGGTGAAGGTCGCGGGGAAGACCGGCACGGCGGAGAACGCCGTCTCGGGCGAGGACCACGCGATCTTCACCGGCTTCGCCCCGGCCGTCTCCCCCCGGATCGCCGTCGGGGTCCTGGTCGAGGGCGGCGGGCCGGGCGGACGGGTGGCGGCCCCCATCGCCAGGTCCGTCATCGAGGCGTTCCTGGGCGGCCAGACCGAGTAGCAGCGCGTTCCCGGGCGGCCAGACCGAGTAGCAGCGCGTTCCTGGGCGGTCAGACCGAGTGGCGCCGCGTTCCTGGGTGGTCAGACCGAGTGCGCCACGTTTCTGGGCGGTCAGACCGAGTGGCGCCGTGTTCCTGGGCGGTCAGACCGAGTGGCGCCCGGCCTCGGAAGGGCGTCGCGGTCGCCCTGATGGCCAGACCGAACGGAGCCCGCCCTGAAAAACCTGTCGCGGTCGCCTCGATGGTCGGACCGGACTGCAGAGGTCTCCCCGGGGTCAGGTCGAGTAGGCCCTGGCCTGGAGGCCGTAGAGGTCGGCGTAGAGGCCGCCGAGGGTCATGAGCTCGTCGTGGGTGCCGTGCTCGACGACCTTGCCGTGGTCGAGGACGTAGATCCGGTCGGCGTAGCGGACGCTCGCCAGCCGGTGGGTGATCAGCAGCACGGTGCGTCCGTCGGCGTGCCGCCGGATGCGTTCGAACAGGGCGTGCTCGGCGCGGGCGTCCAGGGCCGCGGTGGGCTCGTCGCAGATCAGCAGCGGGGCGTCGCGGTGGAAACCGCGGGCCACCGCGATTCTCTGCCACTGGCCGCCGGACAGCTCGTGGCCGTCCTTGAAACGCCGGTCGAGCAGGGTGTTGTAACCGTTCGGCAGCTCGGCCACCACCTGGTCGGCGCCCGCGACCTCGGCCGCCGACACGAGCGCGGCCTCCCCCTTGTCGGTGCCCATGTTGATGTTGTAGCGGGCGGTCAGCGGCCAGCGCGTGTGGTCCTGGGCGATGACCGCGATGCGGTCGCGCAGGTCGTCGGGGTCGACGTCCGCCAGGTCCGTGTCGTCCCAGCTGACCCGGCCGCCGTCCGGCTCGTACAGCCCGGACAGGATCTTGGCCAGCGTGGTCTTGCCCGAGCCGTTCTCCCCGACGAGGGCGATCACCTCGCCCCTGCCGATGGTCACCGTGAGCCCCTGGAGCGCCGGGCCGGTGGAACCCGGGTAGGTGAAGACGACGTCCTCGGCGGTGATCCGCTCGAAGCGCTTCGGTGCCCTGGCCGGGCGTCCGGCGGGCAGCCTGCCCTCCGCCTCGGCGCAGAAGTCGAGGAAGTCGGTGAAGTACAGGCCCTCCTCGTAGAGGCGGTTCGTGGCGTACATCAGGTTGGCCAGATAGGTCTGGCCCGAGCGGATCGCCAGCACCGCGGTGCCCGCGACCGCCAGGGGGACCGCCCCCACCGCCAGCAGCACGCCCAGGGCGACGTAGACCACGGCCGTGCCGAGGCCGCCCAGTGCCTCGCCGACGACCCGCGCGAGGACCTGCCGCCGGGCCAGGCCGAGCATGACGGCCTGCTCGGCCGTCGCCACCCTGTCGTACATCCGCATCAGGAAGCCGCGCATGGTGAACGAGCGCACCTCCGCGGCCGGGTCGCGGTCCGCGAGCAGCTCCGCGATGATCCACTTGTGGCGCCTGGCCGGGATCAGGGCGTACATCGTCGTGTAGCGCATGCGCGCCGAGCGGACCGCCGCCCACGCGTCGGGCAGCACCGCCAGCAACAGCAGCGGCAGCAGGACCGGGTGGAGCACCCCCAGCACGCCCGCCGCGGCGACGATGCCGATGACCGCGCTCAGCGTGTTGATGGCCGTGCCCACCACCTCGTCGGCGACGGCGACCCCGCGCGACCTGGCCCGCTGGAGCGCGTCGTGGAAGTCGGGGTCGTCGAAGGACGCGAGGCCGACCCGGCCGGTCAGCCCGTACAGGCGCTCCTCGGCGATCCGGCCCACCTGCGGTTCCAGGCGCGACTGCGCCCAGCCCGCCCCCGCCTGCGTGAGGGTACGCAGGGCCGCGGCCACCCCCACCAGGATCAGGCTGGGCAGGGCGGCCCGTACCCGCTCGGGGGTCGGTCCCGCCTCGAAGAGCGCCGACAGCACCCCGGTCGTGGCGAGCAGCCCGAACGCGGTGAACACCCCGCTCAGCAGGTTCAGGGTGATGGTGACGACGGTGTCGCGGGGACTGGCCAGCCACGCCAGCCTGACGGCCTGCGAGACCAGCGCCGGAAGCCTGCGGGCGACGGTCAGGAAGCCGACCTTCGTCATCTTGTCGGTGTGGGCGTACCAGCCGGGAACGCTGAGCTCGCCGATCTCGGGTGTCGTGTCGGTGGGGGAGTCTGCCATGGGAGCAGTGTGAGTCGCCGCGCCGACGATGGCCATCGTGTGGTCACCGGATGGCCGTGGGCGGTCACGCCGGGGCGGGGGCGGGGCGCGGCGGGGCGGCGTGTGAAAGGGAGCGGCGCGGGGCGGCGCGTGAGAGGGAGCGGGCGCGGGGAATCACATAGGCCGGAAAAGGTCTAAGAGTGGGCATGGTTCGGTAATTGATGTCACACTTTCTGTGACGGTTCTACCCGCGACCTCTCCTAAGAGCCGATGACCCAGGACACCGCACACGCCTCCCTCACCGGAGGCAACCTCCCCCTCGAACCCAACGGCTTCGTGGGGCGTGAAGCCGACGTGGAAGAACTCACCGACCTGCTGGGCGTCGCCCGGGTGGTGACGCTCTGCGGGGCGGGCGGCATCGGTAAGAGCAGGCTGGCGGTCCGGGTCGCGAGCCAGGTGGCGGGGGAGTTCCCCGGGGGGGTCTGGCTGGTCGAGCTGGCCGACGCGGTCCGCGGCGACCAGATCGAGCCCCGGGTGGCGGCCGTGCTCGGGGTCAAGGCCGAGCCGTCCCGGGCGCTGGCCGACACCCTGATCGACGCGCTCGGCGACCGGCGGCTGCTGCTGGTCATGGACAACTGCGAGTCGCTCATCGAGGAGTCCGCGAGGTTCTGTCGCGCCGTGCTCACCGTCTGCCCCGACGTGCGCGTGCTCACGACCAGCCGCGAGCCGCTCCGGGTGGCGGGGGAGACCGTGTGGCGGGTGCCGCCGCTCACCCTGCCCAGGAGCGACGGCCACGACCTCGGCACCAGTGAGGGCGTGCGGCTCTTCCTCGGCACCAGCGAGGCGGTGCGCCTCTTCGCCGACCGCGCCACCGCCGCCTCGCGTGCCTTCTCCGTCACCGAGCAGAACGCGGCCGACATCGCCGGGCTCTGCGAGGCGCTCGACGGAATGCCGCTCGCCATCGAGCTCGCCGCCGCCCTGTGCAGGGTGCTGACCGTGGAGCAGATCAACGCCAGGATCAGGGACAGGTTCCGGCTGCTGTCGGCGGGCGACCGGACGGCCCCGGCCAGGCAGCAGACGCTCAGGGCGACCGTCGACTGGAGCTACCAGCAACTCAACGAGCCCGAGCGGATCCTGCTGCGCCGGCTGGCGGTCTTCACCGGCGGATGGACGCTCGACATGGCCGAGCAGGTCTGCGCGGGCAACGCGCTGTGGGCGGAGGACGTCCTGGGGGTGCTCTGCGACCTGGTCGACAAGTCGCTGGTGCTGGCCGACGCAGAGGTGGCGGGCGAGACGCGCTACCGCATGCTGGAGACGATCCGCGAGTACGCCACCGAGCAGCTCGACGCCTCGGGCGAGGAGCCCGAGTTCCGGAGGCTGCACCGCGACCACATGATCGAGGTCGCCGCCCGGATCCACCAGACGATCGTCCGGCGCCCCCGCCCGGCCTGGACCGAGATCTGCCCGATGCTGGTCATGCTGGACGAGCTCCAGGCCAACGTGTGGGCGGCGGTGCGCTGGTCGGTCGAGTCCGCGGGCGACCCCGAGAGCGCGCTGCGCCTCCTCATCCTGCTGCGCTGGCCGATCATCGCCGGGGGAAGGTTCACCCCGGCCGACAAGTGGCTCGACCGCCTGCTCGACGCCGGCCCCGGGGAGCTGACGCCGTGCGTGCGCGGCGACGCGCTCGCGCTGCGCGGGCAGGTGGCCTTCGGGCAGGGTGATCCCGACACCGCGCAGATCGCCTGCGCCGCCGCGGTCGACCCGTGCCGCGAGGCGGGCCTGTACGGACCGCTCAGCGGCTCGCTCGCCATCCTCGCCTGGGTGGCCATCTACCAGCGACGCCCCGAGAGGGCCAGGTCCCTGCTCGACGACGCGCTGGAGGCCGTGCGCACGGTCGACGACCCCTGGCACGAGACGGTCATCCGGTCCATGGAGGGCACGTTCGCGCTGTCGGAGGGCAGGGCGAAGGAGTCGCAGCGCTCCTTCGAGGCCGCGCTGGCCATCGCCCACGAGCTCGACAACCACTGGGCCGCGCCGGTCGCCCTCATCGGCCTGGCCCAGGTCGCCTGGCTCCGCGGCGACCTGGCCGAGGCCCGCGCCCACTACGAGCGCGCCCTCGACATGCTCCAGGACATCACCGCCCACTGGCAGGCCATCACCTGCCTGTCGGGGCTGGGCCGGATCGCGCTGGCCCAGGGAGACCTCGCCACCGCGCGGGGCAGGCTGATCGAGAGCCTGCGGCTCTGCATCGGGACCGGCCAGCGGCTCGGCGTGGCCCGCCGCATCGAGACGCTCGCGCAGCTCGCGCTCGCCGAGGAGGACGACCGCCGGGCGGTGCGCCTGGCCGGGGCCTCCGCCGCGATCAGGAGCGCGATGGGCGGCGCCGTGCTGCCGCCGCCCGGGTTCGGGGCGCGGATGGAGGAGCTGCTCCAGCCCGCCCGGATGCGCCTCGGCGACGCGCTGGTCGCGCAGCTGTGGGCGCACGGCCAGGAGATGTCGCAGGAGCAGGCGGTCCGCTACGCGCTGCAGTTCGACGAGCCGTACGAGACGCCCGCGCTGCTCGGCAAGCATCCGGTCGTCGCTCCCATGACCACGCTCACCTGCCGGGAGTGGGAGATCGCCGAGCTGATCGCCAGGGGGATGAGCAACAAGGCCATCGCCGACGAGCTGGTGATCAGTCCCGCCACCGCGGCCCGGCACGTCGCCAACATCCTGGCCAAGCTCGGGTTCTCCTCCCGCACACAGGTCGCCACCTGGGTCATCGAGCAGAACCGTTCCTAGCGGGCCGCCCGGCTCCGGCGCGCCCGGCTCGCACGTTCGCCCGGCTCACAGGGCGCGCCCGGCTCGCACGTTCGCCCGGCTCACAGGGCCCGCCCGGAGCCCGTGAGTTCCGCCGAGTGCTACATACTTCGGGCTACACATTCACGGCCGTGAAGATACATCCCGGGATACGCAGTCCGGAGCATGTGTCGTACCCGCAGCGCACCGTACGTTTTCCTGGTGTTCGACCGATGACGTCCAGCCTTCCGCACCGTGCCGGTCACAGTTCCGGTCCGGGACGGTAGGTCCACACCATCCCGGGCGTCTCGGTCGAGCACGCTGCGGACGTCGCGTGTCCCCGTTGATGGCCGAGGTCTCCTCGGAGGGGTGGGGGCCTGGGCCATGGGTCACGCGACAGCGGGCTCGAGTCGCGCAGGGCTCGGGCCCGCCCAGCGCTTCTCCGGGTTCTTCTCCCGGTTTCTCCTGCTTCACCTTCTTCACCGCGGCGCGTCGGGGCCCGCGAAGCGGGAACCGGGTGCCGGCCGGGGGACCGGGGTGTCTCAGGGGAGAACCGGAAGGCCGTGGGAAAGGGGACCGAAGGCTGCACGAAGGGGAATCAGGGGCCGCGCGAAGAGGGGATCGGGGGCCATACGAGGGGGAATCCAGGACCGTACGAGGGGACCGGAAGCCCGTTCAGGGCGGGGAAATCGGGCGTCGCCGGGGGGTGAGGACCGAATACACAGTCATCTACATACATCTGCGGATGCCCGCGTGCGCGGGGCGGCCCTACCGTCGGCGGAATGAGACCCACCTCTCCGTCCACCAGCTGCACCCTCACCGAGGCGGTGTTCGGCTACGCGCACGGTCGAGGTGACCGGCCCGCGCTGATCGACCTCGGCGCCGGAGTGGTGTACGGCTACCGCCGGCTGGCCGCTGAGGTGACGCGGGGAGCGTCGGGCCTGGTGAGGCGGGGTGCCCGGCGGCGCCAGGTGGCCGGGATCCACGTGGACAGCGCGGTGGCCCAGACGCTGGCGGTGCACACGGTCATCGCGGCGGGAGGGGTGGCGGCGCCGATCGCCTCCGGATGCGACGAGATGGCCGACCTGCTGGCCGAGTGGGACGCGCGGCTGCTCATCACCACCCCGCGCCTGGCGGACGCGTCGTTGCGGGCCGTCGAGGACTCGCGGGTCCGGCAGGTGATCGCGTTCGGCCAGGCCCGTGACACCGTCGACTTCGCCGACCTGCTGCTCCTGGAGCCCGTCCCGTTGCCCTTCCTCGACCCGGCGGTGCAGCCCGCCCTCCTGGTCGACGACGGGGGCGTGCACACCCACCACGACCTGATCGTGCGGATGAGCGTGCTCGACGAGGGTGTCGAGCTGGAGAAGTCCGACGTCCTCCTGGTGACCTGGCCCCTGAGGTGCAGCCTGGCCATGACGACCCTGATCGGGCTGGCGCTGATGCGCGGCTCCCTGGTCGTCGTGGCCCCCGGCCTCTCGCCCGACGAGCTGTCGGCGACCATCCACGACTTCGGGGTCACCGTCGTGGCGTTGTCCGACGGGGCCGTCCAGCGCGTCTGAGGTCTCCGCCCGGGTTCCCGGCGGGTCCGAGACGTTCCTGAGGCGTTCGTCCGTGGTGTTCCAGCGTGTCCGAAGTGTTCGTCCGGGGTCTTTCCGCGTCCCCGAGGTGTTCTCGGGTGTTCGTCCGGCCGGGGCTTTCCCGCGTGCCCAAGGCGCCTCGCGAATCCCTGACGGACGGCGACGCCCGCGCGGCGCCTCCGGTCTCCCGGGGTTTCGAAAGATTGACCGGGCTGCCGTACGGGGCCACTGACCTGGCCGGATGTGTGCCCGGCGGCGTGCGCGCCTTCCCCGTGGGTAGTTAACGACCAGCATGTTCTGCGAGGGGGATCGTTCTCATGGCGCGCATTCTGATCACCGGCTCCACCGACGGCCTCGGGCTGATGGCCGCCCGGCTGCTGGCTCACGACGGCCACGGCGTCACGCTGCACGCGCGCAACGACACCCGCGCCGACGACGCGCGCGAGGCACTGCCGGAGGCGGAGGCCGTCCTCGTCGGAGACCTGACCACCATCGAGGGGATGCGCTCCGTGGCGGTCCAGGCCGACGAACTGGGCCGCTACGACGCGATCATTCACAACGCCGCCGTCGGATACCGGGAGCCGAGCAGGATCGAGACCGCCGACGGCCTGGCCCACGTGTTCGCGGTCAACGTGCTCGCCCCGTACCTGCTCACGGCACTCATCACCCCGCCCGCCCGGCTGGTCTACCTCAGCTCCGGCATGCATCGCGGCGGGGACCCCAAGCTGGACGACCTCCAGTGGAACACCCGCAACTGGGACGGCTCGCGGGCGTACGCCGACAGCAAGCTGCTCGACGTCGTCCTCGCGTTCGCGGTCGCCCGCCGGTGGCCGGACGTGCTGTCCAACGCGCTCGAACCCGGCTGGGTCCCGACGAGGATGGGAGGTCCGGGCGCGCCCGACGACCTCTCCCTGGGCCCCGTGACGCAGGTGTGGCTGGCCACGAGCCAGGACCCCGAGGCCATGGTGACCGGCGGCTACTTCCACCACCAGGAGACGTGCTTCGCCCACCCCGCCGCGCGGTCGCCCGAGGTGCAGGACGGCCTCCTCGACGCGTGCGCCAACCTGACCGGCGTCCCGCTCCCGTCGCACGCGGCCTGAACGCGGCCTGAACACGGCCTGAACGCGCCGTCGCGGACGGAACCGGGCGCCTCCGTGGTCCGGGCCGCCCGCGTTCGTCCTCGGGACGACCGGTTCTCGCGCGGCTCCGCGACCCGGCGGTCCTGGAAGGCCGAACCGGTTCCGATGTCCCGGCTCCTCAGGGCCGCAGGCCCGAGGGGTCGACCAGGGAGTCGCCCAGCGCGGTGCGGTGGTACAGGACGCCCCGGCCGGTGCGGCTGCCGGTGACCAGGCCCGCCCTGCGCAGGGCGGAGACGTGGCCGCCCACGGTCCCCAGGCTGAGTTCCAGCAGGCTCACGAGCTGGGTGGTGGTCGCCGGGGTCGCCAGCTCCAGCAGGAGACGGCTCCTGGTCCTGCCGATCAGCCCGGCCAGGCCGTCCGGCGTCTCGGGCGGGATGCCGGTGCCCCGGGCCGGATAGCTGATCGCGTACGGCCAGTGGTTCTCCAGGTAGGAGCCGACCCCGACGGGGAACACGGTCGGCATGAGGAGCAGACCGCGCCCGTCGAGCCGGTAGGTCTCGTCCGTGCCCCTGGAGAGCACCTCGATGGCGCCGTCGGGACGCCATCGGACCCGGGGGCTGAGGTCGTCGAGTGCCGCACCCCAGCCGTAGGTCGCCAGGCGGCCCGCCCGCTGGACCACGTCCCGCTCCAGGATCGCGTGGAAGCGCGGCCACGCGAGGGAGACGATCTCCTTCCAGACCGCGCCCAGCGCCTCGGCGAACAGCCGTACGACGTCCGGTGAGAACAGCACGTCCCTGACGGGCTCCGGGAGGCGCGGCATCCCCTCCAGGTTCCTGGCGATCTCGGCGTGCGCCCGTGCCGCCGGGGTGGCGCGCACCGCCGCGAGTTCCGTCTCGAACGGGGTGTTCACCCCGGTCGGCGGCGGCGCGGGGAAGTCGGCGTTGTAGTGCAGCTCGCGGAACAGCGCCACCATGGCGCCCAGCCCGGGGTGGGTGAGCAGCAGCCTCCCGTACGGCTCCCGCATCCTCCCGGCCCACGCCCGCCACTCCCCGGCCTCCCGCCTGCCGGAGAGGATCCAGAGCGCGTCCTTGGTCACGATGAGCGGGGAGATGGCGAACCTGCTGGCCATGATGTCCTGCGGGGTGACCTCGATGCGGAAGACCATGAAACGACCTTTCGGATATATCCGAAAGCTTAGCCAGCCGTCCGGGAGCCTCCCACCATCGTGTCCATGACCACACAAGAGCGCGGCGCGACCTACACGGAGGTCTTCGCGAGCCGGGAGTTCCGTGTCCTGTTCGGGAGCTTCACCCTGCTGGTGGCGGGGGACCAGGTCAAGATGCTGGCCCTGTCGGCGCTGGTCTACGCGCGGACCGGCTCGCCGGGGTTGTCGGCGGCGGCGTACATGGTGGGTTTCCTTCCCTACATCGTCGGCGGGACGTTCCTGCTCTCGCTCGCCGACCGGATCCGCCCGCGCGCGCTGATGGTCGCCGGTGAGCTGCTGCGGGTGGTGACCTGCGTCCTCCTGGCCTTCGCGGGGCTGCCCGTCTGGGCGATGCTCGTCCTGGTCCTGGCCACCGGGCTGTTCTCGCCGGTCTTCGGCGCGGCGCGCAGCGCCCTCCTGCCCGACCTTCTGCCGGGCGACGCGTTCGTCCTGGCCAGGTCCGTGCTGAACGTGACGTCCGCCGGGGCCCAGATCGGCGGCCTGGCGGCGGGTGGCGCCATCCTCGCCCTCGCCGGGCCCGAGGGGGCGCTCGCCGTCACCGCCGGGCTGTCCGTCCTGGCGGCGCTGGTACTGCGCTTCGGCCTGCCCGACTTCCCGGCCAGGAACGCGGGCGTCGACGACGCGGGGGGCGAGGGTGCCGTACGGGAGACGCTGCGGGTGAACCGGGCACTGCTGGCCGATCGCAGGGTACGCGGCCTGCTGCTCGCGCAGTGGCTGCCGATCTCGCTCGTGGTGGGGGCCGAGGCGATGATGGTCCCCTACCTGGGGAACACCGCCGGGCTCGCGCTCGCCGCCGCCTCCGTCGGCCTGGCGGCCGGGAACTTCGTCGTCGGCCGCTTCGTCTCGCCCACCGGCAGGGAACGGCTGGCGTTTCCCTTCGCGGTCGTGTCGGGGCTTCCCCTGCTCGCCTTCGCCGCCCGGCCGGGACTCGCGGGAGCCGCGCTGATCGTGCTGCTCGCCACGGCGGCGTCGACCGCCTGCCAGCTCGGGTTGCAGCGGTGGTTCGTGGACGCGGTCCCCGAACCGGTCAGGGGACAGGCCTTCGGCCTGGCCTCGGCGGGAATGATGACCGGCCAGGCCGTGGGCGGCGCCCTGGCGGGGGCCGCCGCCGAGCTGACCTCCCCGCACACGGCGATCGTCCTCGTCGGAGCCGCGACCGTCCTCTGCTCGCTCGTCCTGCACCGGTCACTGAGAGGCGCTGGAGCCCGGCCCGCGTGACAGCGCTCCACGTCTCTGTCACGGTCTCATCGCCGGGTGCCGGGCCGGAGGTGTGAGGTGCGGACGCGCAGGCGGCCGTATTCGAGCTCCCCGGTGACCCGGACGTGCAGCCTGCCCGGGTGCGCGCGGCCGGGCAGCGCGCAGGTCACGCTGCCCCATACGGTGCGCACCCCGTCGGTGTTCGCGGTCGCGCCGGGGGGCAGGAGGATCGTGGCGGAGCCGTAGGGGAGCCGGAGCCTGATGTCGATCTCCGGGTGCCGGACGAGGGCCCGGGAGAGATCCAGCCGCACGCCGCCGTACTCGGACTCGACGCTCAGCACGCGCGGGACCTGCCAGTCGCCCGACCGCCTGATACGACCACCGGACGTCAGCCGGAGCACGTCGTCCGAGGAGTTCGGGGAGTCCGGGTGGTCCAGGGCGTTCGGCAGGTCGGCGACCAGCGGCAGCAGGTCGCCGTGGAACCTCGCCGTGAGCGCGCGTTCGACCCGTTCCTCCATCTCGGCGGAGCCGAGGCGACCGTCGGCGAACGCCTGCTGGAGGCGGTGCACGACACCGTCGCGCTCCCCGTCGGAGGCACGTGTCCGCGGTTCCGTCCTCATCACCGCACGCTCCGTCCCGTCGGGCCGGGTCACTGGCTGACCGCCCTCTTGTACAGCCGGATGGACAGGGGCACGAACACGACCAGGAGCAGTGCCGACCAGAGCAGTGTCATCGGCACCGCGTGCTGGAGCGGCCAGGCGTCGGGCACCGGCATGGCCGCGTTGGTGTTGCCGAACAGCTCGCGGGTGGCCTGGACGACCGTGGAGACGGGGTTCCACTCGGCGACGACCTGCAGCGGCCCGGGCAGGCGGGTGCTGTCGACGAAGGCGTTGGACAGGAAGACCAGCGGCATCGACACGATGGTGGCGATGTTGTTGAAGATCTCGGGCTTGCGCAGGGCCAGCGCGACCGTCGCGGTCACCCACGAGAACGCGTACGAGAACAGCAGGAGCAGCAGGAAGCCCAGCGCGGCCCGGTGGGGCTCCGAGTGGATGCGCCAGCCGACGACCAGCCCGACGAGGGTCATCGCGACGACGCTGCTCGCGTTCATGAGGACGTCGCTGGAGGTCTGGCCGGTCAGCACCGCCGAGGGGGACATGGGCAGCGTGCGGAACCGGTCGAAGATGCCCTTCTGCAGGTCCTGGGTGAGCGTGTAGCCGGTGATCTGCGCGCTCGTCACGATCGTCTGGACGAAGATTCCCGGGATCATGTACTCCTGGTACGACATGCCCGGCAGGTTCATCATGCTGCCGAAGACGTAAGCGAACAGCGCCACGAACACGATCGGGAGGATGATCACGCCGCCCAGCAGGTCGGGTGCTCGCTTGATCTTGAGGACGTTGCGCTTGGTGATCGTCATGCCGTCGGCGATCGCCATCTGGAGGGTGTTCATCGGGCGTGCTCCTTCGTCGTGGTGGGGGCGCCGGCCTGGTGTCCGGTGAGGGTGAGGAACACCTCGTCCAGCGTCGGCCGTCGCAGCCCGGCGTCGCGTACGGCGACGCGTTCGGCGGCCAGGTGGCCCAGGGCCGTGGTGAGGGAGGCCGTGCCGCCGTTGACCGGGACCGTCAGCCGGAGCGTGACGTCGTCGGCCCGCGTCTCCCCCACGGCCAGCGGGGCGAGCACGCGCCGCGCGACGCGCAGGTCGGTCGCGCTGGTCACGGTCAGCTCGACGCGGTCGCCGCCGACCAGGTCCTTGAGCTCGTCGGCGGTGCCGAGCGCGATCACGCGGCCGTGGTCGACCACCGCGATCGTCCTGGCCAGCCGGTCGGCCTCCTCCAGGTACTGCGTGGTGAGCAGCACGGTGGTGCCGTCGGCGACGAGTTCGGAGATGACGTCCCACAGGCTCGTGCGGGCCCGGGGGTCGAGGCCGGTGGTGGGCTCGTCGAGGAACAGCACCGGCGGGTTGGCGACCAGCGCCCCGGCCAGGTCGAGGCGGCGTCGCATGCCGCCGGAGTAACCCTCCACGGGGCGGTCGGCCGCCTCGGTCAGGTCGAAGCGTTCCAGCAGCTCGCGGGCCCGCTCCCTGCTGCGCCTGACGCCGAGGTGGTAGAGGCGGCCGACCATCTCCAGGTTCTCGGCGCCGGTGAGGTGCTCGTCGACGGCGGCGTACTGGCCGGAGGCGCCGATGTGGCCGCGCAGCCGGTGCGCGTCGGCGACGACGTCGAACCCGGCGACCGTGGCGCGGCCCGCGTCCGGTTTCAGGAGGGTGGTCAGGATTCGCACGGTCGTGGTCTTGCCCGCGCCGTTGGGGCCGAGCAGGCCGAACACCGTGCCCTGGGGTACGGACAGGTCCAGCCCGTCGAGGGCGACGACGTCGCCGTACTTCTTGACCAGCCCTTCGGCTGTGACTGCGGGGGGCATGCGGGTCTCTCCTTCGGTCGTTTCCATGGGACGAGAGGGGATGAGGGGGGATGAGGGGGGATGAGGGCGTGACGGGGTAGCGGGCGGTCGCATTTCGACCGTCCGGTTGCGTTCTGTGGACGGGGTTAGATGTCGAGGTCCTCCACGGCGGGACGCTCGGCCATGTCGGCGATCAGGTCGTAGAACTCGTCCGGGATCCTGCCGCGCAGCTCCTGGAAGGTGTTCACGACCTCAAGCGTGGACTCGCCCTGGACGAAGCCCCAGCTGGAGTCGGCGAGCCCGAGATAGCTCCGCCACGCGCCGCGCGACAGGAGGCCCTCCAGCCAGTTGTCGGCTCCCGAGGTCAGGCTGTCCGTCCAGTCGGGCGAGCGGTCCACGTGCAGGACGTAGTTGTCCTTGCGCGAGCGGTACACCCGGAACATCTCCATCCGGCTGCCCGTCGTGCGTCCCCACTCGCCGAGCAGCACCCCGGAGAAGCGCTGCTTGCGGCCCGTGCCGCCCTGGCCGACCTGGATGATGATCTCTTCGTAGCCTTCCTGGCGGCCTTCCTCCATCTCGACGTAGCGCCGCAGCGCCAGGCTGATCGCCGTCGACAGCTTGCCCCCGGCGAGTTCCTGGGCCCGCTGGAACAGCGGCAGGTCCTCGTCCGAGACGTAGATCGTTTTGTTGGGCATCGTTCCATCCTCATCCCGTATACGTATAAGGCTACGTATAGAGTGGGGCGCACGGCAAGCCCTTCATCAAATTTCGCGTTATGTCGCGACTTTCCGGTGAATGGCCGGGGGGTGCGAGGCCCTGTCAGGGGCGGGTGAGGCGGTCGTACGCGCGGGGTGCGGGACGATGTCGAACTCCCCGAACCGGCGACGAGGTCGGTATGTCCGCAGCCGTCAGGGCCGATCCCGCGCCGGCCCGCGTCACGACGGTCCGGGCTGCGCCTCGTCTCGGGGGGACGGGCGGGCGAGAAGACCGGTGATCAGGACTTCGAGTGTCTCGCGGAGGGCCGTGGTGAAGTCCAGTCGCATGGCGGCCAGCGACGGGTCGGCCTCGTAGGCGGCCAGCATCGCGACGGCCGGGCGCGAGTGGGTCCACACGGCGCCGGTCACCATGACGGTGGCGGCGGCGAGCCTCATCGCGTCGTGCTCGCCGAGCTCGCGGAGGTGTGCGCCGACCAGGCGGCTCAGGGTGACGGCGTTGGCGACGGCGGCGCGCTTGTACTGCGCGGCGACGTGCGGGGAGACGTTGTGTTCCAGCACCGCGGCCTGGGAGGCGGCCAGGTCGCACAGGACCGGGCGGTCCGCGAGCGTGGCCGCGAGGGTGGCGGCCACCTGGTCGCCGCGCTCGTACGGCGTGCCGGTGCCGACCGCGGCGGTGAGCGCGCCGTCGAGCCGCTCCAGCCATTCCCGGGAGGCGACGTCGAGCAGTTCGAGCAGCACGGCCTCGCGGGACTCGAAGTAGCGCAGCACGTTCGACTTGGCCAGGCCGACGCGGCGGCTCAGCTCGTTGAGACTCACCCGCGCCACCGGCATCTCGGCCAGCATCGCGGCGGCGGTGTCCAGGATCGCCCGCCTGCGCATCGCACGCTGCTCCTCGCTGCGCGCGCGTTGGAACGTCGTCATCCCGGCAGTCTACAGACCGGCGGTCCCTTGTTAAGAGACCATCAGTCTGCTAACGTCCACGACAACAGACCGTCAGTCTCTAAATGGAGTCCGAAGGAGTCGCCATGTACGCCGTACCCGACCAGAGCGGGAGGTTCGCCGTCGTCACCGGGGCCAACAGCGGCACGGGCAGGGAGGCCGCCCGGCGCCTCGCCGACGCCGGGGCGCGCGTCGTGATGGCCGTCCGCACGGTCGCCAAGGGCGAGCGGGCCCGCGCCGAGATCCTGGCCAGGCACCCGCACGCCCGGCTGGAGGTGCGCCGGATCGACCTGGCCGACCTGGGCTCGGTCAAGGAGTTCGCCGACGGGATCGTCGCCGAGGGAACCCCGCTGGACCTGCTCGTCAACAACGCCGGGGTGATGGCCCCGCCCGTCCGCATGACCACGGCCGACGGCTTCGAGCTGCAGTTCGGCAGCAACTACCTCGGCCCCTTCGCGCTCACGGTCCGGCTCCTGCCGACGGTGCTCGCCGCCCCGGCGCCGCGCGTGGTCACCATGAGCAGCGGCATGGCCCACTTCGGCCGGATCGACTTCCACGACCTCCAGTGCGAGCGCCGCTACGGGCCCAACCGCGCCTACGCCCAGTCCAAGCTCGCCGACCTCATGCTGACCCGGCACCTCGCCGCCCTCGCCGAACGGCGCGGCTGGAACCTGCTGAGCACCGCCGCCCATCCCGGCTACACGCGCACGAACCTGCAGACTGCGGGCGCGAGCCTCGGTGGCGGCAGGAGGTCGCGCCTGTCGGTCCTGCTCGGCGCCTTCGACGGTCTCCTGCCCTCGCAGGGCGTCGAGCAGGGCACCGAGCCGCTGTTGTACGCCGCGACCGGCCCCGGCGCCGTCGCCGGGGGTTACTACGGCCCCGGCGGGCGGTTCGGCCTGGTCGGCCCCACCGTCACCGCCCGGCCGCCCCGCAGGGCCCTCGACGCCGGGACCAACGCCCGGCTGTGGGCCGAGGCCGAACGCCTCACCGGCGTCGCCCTGCCCGCCCACATCGCCTGACCGCCTTCACCGCCTCCGCCTTCACCGCTTTGATCGCTGGAAGGCCCGTCACGGCGGGAGTTCTCCCGAGCCCCGGGGGACGAGCCGGGTCGGCAGCTCGATCCGCTCGGGAGGGCCGAGGTCGCCGGAGAGGCGGCGGAAGAGCAGTTCGGCGGCGGTGCCGCCGAGCCGGACCGGGTCCTGGGCCACCACGGTCACGCCGGGGTCCAGCAGGTCCGACAGCTCGAAGTCGTCGAAACCCACCAGGGCGGGCCGGTGTCCCGTGCGCAGCGCGGCCACGGTGATCCGGCCGTTGCCGGTGAACACCGCCGTGGGCGGGTGCTCGCCGGAGAGCATCCGGGCCAGGGCGGACCCGGCCAGCCGGGCCGGGCCGGTCGCGACCAGGGAGGGGTCGAAGGGCAGGCCCGCCTCCGCGAGGGCGCGACGGTAGCCGCGCAGGCGCTCGCCGGAGGTGAAGATGGACGCGCTGTCGCCGACGAAGGCGACGCGGCGGTGACCGTGCCGGATCAGGTGGGCCACACCCGCCTGCGCGCCCCCGGCGTTGTCGCAGAGCACCGTGTCGGCGTCCAGCCCGCCCGGCCGGTCGGCGAAGACGGCGGCGACGCCCGCGTCGAGCTCGGGCCGCAGGTAGTCGTGGTCGGTCCCGGCGGGCACGATGATCAGGCCGTCGACCCCGCGGGCGCAGAAGGCGAGCGCCAGTTCCCGCTCGCGCCGGGGATCCTCCCCGGAGGAGCCGCTGAGCAGCAGCGAGCCGTGCCGGAGCGCCACGTCCTCGACCGCGCGGCTGAACCCCGCGTAGAAGGGGTCGGCCACGTCCTCGATCACCAGGCCGACGCTCGCGGTCCTGCCCCGGCGCAGGACGCGGGCGCTCTCGTTGCGCCGGTAGCCGAGCCGCTCGATGGCGGACGTCACCCGCCCGGCGGTGGCGGGGTTGACCCCCGGTTCGTCGTTGACGACCCGGGAGACGGTCTTCAGCGCCACCCCGGCCAGCGCCGCGACGTCCTTCATGGTGGGACGTCCCCGCGAACTCTCTGTCACGGCCCCGATCATCGCCCAGGTTCGGCGCGGTGACAACGTTGTCATCAAGGTGACGTGTCAAAGGGGGCGGTGGTCGGGGTCAGCGGGGAGAGAGGGCGCTGCCCTTGACGCCCGAGGCGTGCAGGTCGGCCTCCACCCGCGCGGCGGTGGCGAGCAGCGGCGGGAGCAGGTTGCGGCGGGCGGACTCGGAGGTCGTACGGCTCGCGTGGGAGGAGATGTTGATCGCGGCGGTCACCCGCCCCGAGCGTTCCCTCACCGGGACGGCGATCGAGCGCAGGCCCTCCTCCAGCTCCTGGTCGACCATGGCCCAGCCCTGGGCGCGGACCCTGTCGAGCTCGGCTCCGAGCGCGGTGGGGGAGGTGATCGTCCTGGGGGTGAACCTGTGCAGCTCGACGTTCCCGAGATAGGCGTCGAGGTCGCAGGGCGGCAGCCAGGCCAGCAGCACCCTGCCCATCGAGGTGCAGTGGGCCGGGAAGCGGGTGCCGATGTTGATGGTCACCCGCATGATCCTGCTGGTGGCCACCCGGGCCACGTAGACGACGTCCTCGCCGTCGAGCACCGCCACCGACGCCGACTCGTGCACCTCGGCGACGAGGCGTTCGAGGTGCGGCTCGGCCACCTCGGGCAGCGAGAGGCTGGACAGGTAGGCGTACCCGAGGTCCAGGACGCGGGGGGAGAGCGCGAACAGCCGCCCGTCGGTCCTGACGTAGCCGAGGTCGACGAGCGTCAGCAGGAACCGCCGGGCCGCGGCCCGGGTCAGGCCGGTCGCGCGGGCCACCTCGCTGAGCGTCAGCTCGGGGCTCGTCGCGCTGAACGCCTTGATCACCGAGAGCCCGCGTGCCAGCGACTGCACGTGGTCAGAGCCACGGTCAACCGGTTCGACCATCCCCGCCCTCCTCGTTCCGGTCGAACTCTAGCGCCGCCCGTGCCACCGCGAACGCCCGGTTGGCGGCGGGCACGCCCGCGTAGATCGCGGTCTGCAGCAGCACTTCCTTGATCTCCTCCTCGGTCAGGCCGACGCGGAGCGCCGCCCTGACGTGCATGGCCAGCTCCTGCTCGTGCCCGAGCGTGGCGAGCATGGCCAGCGTGACGCAGCTGCGGGTGCGCCGGTCCAGGCCGGGACGGGTCCAGATCTCACCCCAGGCGTAGGTGGTGATGAACTCCTGGAAGTCGGCGGTGAACGGGGTGGTGCCCGCGACGGCGCGGTCCACGTGCTCGTCGCCGAGTACGGCCCGGCGCGTCGCGTCCCCGGCCGCCCAGCCGTTCACGCGGGTCGCTTCCTGGGGCGCGCCCTCGTTCGTGTGGTCCGCTCCTTCGGCGGCGCCCCCGTTCGGGTGGTTCTCTTCGGCCGCTTGCCCGTTCGCGCCGTCCGTCTTCTCGCCTGTGAACTCGCTCATGTACCCGCTCTCCCGTTCGTCCCGTTCGCTCATGTTCCGGCTCCGGTGAGGTTCTCGTGGGCGGCGAGCGCCCGGTCGACGAAGGCGGAGGCGGAGCCGAGGGCGCCCGCCGGGTCGAGGGCCGCGTCGATCTCCCCGGGGGTGAGGGGGACGCCGGGGTCGGCGAGCAGGACCTCCCGCAGCTCCGCGCCCTCCTCGGCGGCGCGGGCGCAGGCGGCGTCCACCAGCCGCCGGGCCTCCGGGGTGCCTCCGAGCCGTACGACGACCTGCTCGGCCATGAGCAGCCCGCGGGTCGCGCCGAGGTTGGCGCGCATCCGGGCGGTGTCCACGGTCAGGCCCTCCAGCACCTCGCGGAGCCAGGAGGCGGCGCTGCCGGTCAGCCGGAGCAGCTCGCCCAGCGTCTCCCACTCGGCCTGCCAAGGGCCCGCCGCGCGCTCGTGCTCCTGGACCATGCCGTCCAGGATCGAGGCGACCAGCCCGGGGACGCGCTGGGCGCAGGCGAGCACGGACATCGAGCCCACCGGGTTGCGCTTGTGCGGCATCGCGCTGGAGGTGCCCCGGCCGGGGCCGGTGGGCTCGGCGACCTCCGCCACCTCGGTCTGGGCGAGCAGTTTCACGTCGTTCGCCACCTTGGCGAGCGTCCCGGCGGCGGTGCCGAGCGCGCAGGCGAGCCGGGCCACAGGGGTACGGTCGGTGTGCCAGGGGACGACCGGCTCGGCCAGCCCCAGCCCGGCCGCCAGGAGCGGCGGCACCTCGTGGCCCCGGTCGCCGAGGACCGACAGGGTGCCCGCCGCCCCGCCGTACTGGACCGGCAGCGGAACCTCCGCCAGCCCGGTCCGCGAGCCGTCCAGCGCGCTCAGCCAGCCCGCCGCCTTCAACCCGAACGTGACGGGCACGGCGTGCTGCAGGACGGTGCGTCCTGCCATGACGGTGCCGCGGTGCTCGGACGCCAGCCGCGCGCAGGCGTCCGCGCAGGCGGACAGGTCGGCCAGGATCGGCGCGAGGGCGCGGCGGGCGACCAGCATGGCGGCGGTGTCGTTGATGTCCTGGCTGGTGGCGCCGTAGTGGACGAACCGCCGCAGGCCGGGCTCGATCCGCTCCCGCAGGGCGGCGACCAGGGGGATGACGGGGTTGCCGGTCCGCGCGGCCCGCTCGCCCAGCTCGGTGACGTCGTAGAACTCGGGGCGGCAGGCCTCCGCCAGCGCGGCGGGCACCTCGGCCGGGACCAGGCCGATCCCGGCCTGCGCGCGGGCCAGCGCGGTCTCGGCGTCCAGCATTGCGGCGAGCCACGCGACGTCCGACACCTCCGCCGGGGTCGCGCCCCTGGCGAACATCCCGGAGAACAGGCCCCCGGTCGTGAGAGCCGCGGGAGCCGGGGGCTCGGCGGGAGAGGTCATGTCCACCTCCGGGTGGTTCGGACGCCGCTCAGGAACCGATTCCCTCAAGGACGACGGCCAGTCCCTGGCCCACGCCGATGCAGATGGCGGCCAGGCCGTACCCGCCGCCCCGGCGGTGCAGCTCGTGGGCGAGGGTGCCGAGGATGCGCGCCCCCGAGGAGCCGAGGGGGTGGCCGAGCGCGATGGCGCCGCCGTTGACGTTGACGATCTCGGGGTCGAGGTCGGGCCACTCGGCGAGGCACGCCAGCGACTGGGCGGCGAACGCCTCGTTGAGCTCGACCGCGCTCAGGTCGGACCAGCCGACGCCCGCCCGCTTGAGGGCCGTACGGGCCGCGTCGACCGGTCCGATGCCGAACAGGTGCGGCTCGACGCCGGCCACCGCGCGGGAGACGATCCTGGCCAGCGGGGCTCGCCCGGACCGGGCGGCCCCCGCCTCGTCGCCGACGAGCAGCGCGGCGGCGCCGTCGTTGAGGGGGGAGGCGTTTCCCGCGGTGACGGTGCCGCCGGAGCGGAAGACCGGCTTCAGGCGGGACAGCGACTCCTCGGTCGAGTCGGCCCTGACGGACTCGTCGTGGTCGAGGGCGTCGAGCGGGACCACCTCGCGGCCGAAGACACCGCGCTCCCAGGCCGCCGCCGCGCGCCGGTGGCTGCGCAGCGCGAACCGGTCCTGGGCCTCGCGGCCGATGTCGTAGCGGTCGGCGAGGATCTCGGCGCCCTCGCCCAGGGCGACCGTCCACTCGGCGGGCATCCGGGGGTTCACCATGCGCCAGCCGAGGGCCGTGTCGTGCAGGGTCCGCTCTCCCCGGTCGAAGCCCCGCGCGGGCTTGGGCATCACCCACGGCGCCCGGCTCATCGACTCGGAGCCCCCGGCGACCACCAGGGACGCGTCGCCCACGGCCACCGCGCGGGAGGCGGCGATCGCCGCCTCCAGGCCGGAGCCGCACAGCCGGTTGAGGGTGGTGCCGGGCACCGTCACCGGCAGCCCGGCCAGGAGCACGGCCATCCGCGCGACGTCCCGGTTGTCCTCGCCCGCCCCGTTGGCCGCGCCGAAGAACACGTCCTCGATGGCGGCGGGGTCGAGGGCGGGGGCGCGGTCGGCCAGCGCGCGGACGACGTGCGCGGCCAGGTCGTCGGGGCGGACGCCCGACAGCGCGCCGCCGTACCGGCCGATGGGGGTGCGGACCGCGTCGAGGATGTAGACGTCGTTCAAGGTCGGAGACTCCTGTCCGCCCGGTGCTTCGGCCGCTCCGGTGCTCGGGTGACGTGATTCCGGAGTGTTTGTTCGTTATATGAACGAATGTTCTCAGAATGAACATACTGATCCGCCGTTCCGACGGTCAACTCGGAGGCTCGCGATTCCTTGACACACTTGACATCGACGGCGTAACTTCCGCGATATGCCCCGTTCGTCCGGAGAATCATTGTTCGTATAACGAACGTCACCCCTCGCGTTCTTCCCCTCTCGGGAGGTCCTGTGCACCGTCCCACAGCCGTCCTGACCGGCGCGGTCGCGTGTGGTTCGGGCGGGCAACCCGCCAAGGACGCCAAGGACGCCAAGGACGCCAAGGACGCCAAGGACAGGGCGATCGCCGGGATCGACCTGCCCAGGTGGGGTACGGAGATCGACCGCGAGCCGGTGCAGGCGATCGCGGACCTGGCGCAGGGGGACGGTGTCCTCAGGAGCAGGGCCGGCGTGGCCGCGCTGATCCCTTGACCCGCGACACGGGGTGGAACGGCCCGCGCGGGAGTGCCGGTCGTGGGCGACGGCTCCGCGCCGCACGGCGTCCAGGCCCTGTGGAGCGCGGCGCACTACGGGGTGGGGACGCTGTTCGTGGTGCTCGCCAACGGCCGGTACTCGGTCATGGGGCGGTCATGGACCGGCCGGCGGAGCGGGCCGGCGCGGGCAAGGCCCCCTGGCCGCCGTTCACCGAGGTCCGCATGGCGGCCCTGGCGAGGTCGCCGGGGTGCCCGGCGCGGCGGGTGGAGACCTACCGCGAGCCGGCCGGCGCGCTGGACGAGGTGGTCCCGGGACCGGCCGGGCGACGCGAACCGCTGCCGCTCGACGTGGCGGTCGTGCCCGACCCGGACTTCCGACCGTGACGGCCGAGTGACAGCCAAGTGAAGGACAGGGCCGGGTGACGACCGCGCACCTCGCCATGATGAGAACGACGAAGGAGACACCATGCCGCTTATGGATGCCACGAAGTGGGCCGGGCAGGTTTTCGGGGACGGATGGGTCACCTCGCGCGCGGGTGACGCGGCCGTGGTCGAGCCCGCCACCGGCGCGGAGCTCGGCAGGGTCGGGGTCGCCGGGGCCGAGGACGTGGCGGCGGCGGCCGTGCTCGCCGTACGGGCGCAGCGGGAGTGGGCGGCGACCTCGTTCGAGGAGCGGGCGGCCGTGTTGCGGCGGGCGGGCGGGCTGTTCGAGGAGCACGCGGAGGAGATCCAGGACTGGCTGGTCCGCGAGGCCGGGTCGATCCGCCCCAAGGCGGGCGTGGAGACACACGTCGCCGCCCAGGAGTGTCACGAGGCCGCCGCGCTGGCCTCCCAGCCGCTGGGGGAGATCCTGCCGACCGTCAAGCGGCGGCTCAGCCTGGCCCGGCGCGTGCCCGCCGGGGTGGTCGGGGTGATCTCCCCGTTCAACTTCCCGCTGGTCCTCGCCATCCGGTCGGTCGCCCCGGCGCTCGCGCTGGGGAACGCGGTGATCCTCAAGCCCGACCCGCGCACCGCCGTCTCCGGGGGTGTCGTCCTCGCCCGCGTCTTCGAGGAGGCGGGATTGCCGTCCGGGCTGCTCCAGGTGCTGCCGGGAGGGGTGGCGGCGGGGCAGGCGCTGGTCGGCGACCCGCTGGTACGGGTGATCTCCTTCACCGGCTCGACCTCGGCGGGGCGCGCGGTCGGCGAGGCGTGCGGGCGGCTGCTCAAGCGGGCCCACCTGGAGCTCGGCGGCAACAGCGCGCTGATCGTCCTGGACGACGCCGACCTGGACCTCGCGGTCTCGGCGGGCGCCTGGGGCTCCTTCCTGCACCAGGGGCAGATCTGCATGACCACCGGACGCCACCTGGTGCACTCCTCGATCGCGGAGGAGTACGTGGCGCGGCTCGCGGAGAAGGCCGACCACCTGCCGGTCGGCGACCCGGCGGGCGGGCAGGTCGCGCTCGGCCCGCTGATCGACGCCGGGCAGCGGGACAAGGTCCACGGCCTGGTCACCGCGAGCGTCGACGCCGGGGCGCGGCTGGCGGCGGGCGGCACCTACGAGGGGCTCTTCTACCGGCCCACGGTCCTGGCCGACCTGCCCCCGCGCGCGCCCGCGTACGTCCAGGAGGTGTTCGGCCCGGTCGCGCCCGTGCTGCCGTTCTCCACGATCGAGGAGGCCGCCGCGCTGGCGTCCGACAGCGAGTACGGCCTGTCGCTGGGCATCCTGACGCGTGACGCGATGCGCGGCCTGGCGCTGGCCGACCTCGTTCCCACCGGGATCGTGCACGTCAACGACCAGACGGTGGACGACGAGGCGGTGGCCCCGTTCGGCGGGGTCGGCGCGTCGGGCACCGGCTCGCGCTTCGGCGGGGGACGGGCCAACATCGAGGCCTTCACCGAGACGCGCTGGGTGACTATGCAAGGAAATATCGCGACGTATCCCTTCTGATGCGTTGAATAACCTCCCCCTCTGGTGCTCTGTGAGGCTTATGGGAGAGTTGGGCAATGTCCGAACGGGGGGTCAGTGTGTCGCGGGTGTCGCCGGTGTCATGGGTGTCGCGGGTTCTGCTCATCGCGGGGTTCGTGCTCGCGTCGCTCAACCTGCGGCCCGCGCTCGCGGGCGTCTCCCCGGTGCTGGGCGAGATCATGGACGATCTCGGGCTGAGCGCCGCGGGGGGAGGGGCGATCACCACGGTCATGGTGGTCTGCCTGGGCGTCCTCGGCCCGCTCGCCCCCCTGCTCGCCCGCCGCTTCGGCCTGGACCGCACGCTCATGGCCGGGCTGCTGATCCTGGCCGCGGGCGTGGCGCTGCGCAGCGTGGGAAGCGTCCCCGCGCTCTACGCGGGCGCGGCCGTCGCCGGTACGGCCATCGCCGTGATGAACGTCGCGATGCCCGGCGTGGTCAAGCAGCACTTCCCCTCGCGGGTCGGGCCGTTCACCGCGATCTACGTCTCCGGCCTGGTGCTGGGCGCCGCGATGGCGTCCGGCTCGGCGGTCCCGATCGAGCGGGCCACGGGGCTCGGCTGGCGCGAGGTGACCGCGATGGCCGCGATCCCGGCACTGGCCGCCGCGGCGCTCTGGCTGCCCCAGGCCCTGCGCCGCCCCGCCCGCCCGGAGGCCGCGCCCAGGCCGTTCGCCCAGCTGCTCCGCAGCCGGGTGACCTGGTACGTCACCGTCTACATGGGCCTGCAGTCGCTGACCTTCTACATCATGCTGGCCTGGATACCGACGATCTTCAAGGACGCGGGGCTCCCCGCCGACCAGGCCGGATACATGCTCAGCCTCACCAACCTGGCCCAGGTGGCGGCCACCCTGACCGTCCCGGTGCTCGCGGGACGGGCCCGGTCGCAGGTGCCGTACGTCACCACCGCGACCGTCCTCACGGTCGCCGGGTACCTCGGCGTGCTGATCGCCCCGGCCACCCTGCCGTGGCTCTGGATGATCGTCCTCGGGGTGGGGCAGGGCGCCTCGATCGCGCTCGCCCTGCTCATCATCACGCTCCGCGCGCCCGACCCGGTCTCGGTGACCGCGCTGTCGGCCGTCGCCCAGTCCGTCGGCTACACGCTGGCCGCGCTCGGGCCGTTACTGATCGGCGCGCTCCACGAGCTCTCGGGCGGCTGGACGCTGCCGCTGCTGGCCGGGCTCGGCGCGTGCGGCCTGCAACTGGCGGCCGGTTTCCTGGCCGGGCGCCCGGTCGCGCCGTCCGGCGCGGGCGAGCCCCGACCGGCCGAGGAATCACCCTCCCTGGCCTGACCCGCTTCCCGGCCCGGCACGCTCCCCGATCTCGCCCGCGACGGGGCTCATCCTCCCCGGCCTGGCCCGCGCCGGGAAGCCGGCCTTCCGCCCTTTCCACCCTTTCCGGCGTGACGTACGTGCCGTAAAAGCGCTGGTCAGCGGGGTTGAGGGGCCTCTTGTGGCTTCCTGGGCGGGCGCGTAGCGTTGGACGGGACCGTCACCGGCCGGCCGGACGGCGGGGCCGTGATCGGCGGCAGGCCGTACGGCATCGCGTCCACCCGGATCCAGGGTGGCCGTCACTCTTTGCGACTCGCGACGGGACCCTGGGTCACAGGGACCTCTCACCATGCGGACGGGGAGGTGGGGACATGGCCGTGACGGCGCGCCGGCTCGTGAGGCGGGTTCCCGCCACCGGCGCCGACCTGCTGGTCGGCTGCCTGGAGATGTCGGGGGTCGAGTACGTCTTCGGGATCCCGGGCGCCAAGATCGACGCGGTGTTCGACGCCCTGCTCGACGCCGGGCCGAGGCTGGTGGTGTGCCGGCACGAGCAGAACGCCGCGTTCATGGCGGCGGCGGCCGGACGGCTCACCGGACGGCCCGGCGTGGTGCTGGTGACCTCTGGACCCGGCACCTCCAACCTGGCCACCGGCCTGGCGACGGCGACCACGGAGGGCGACCCGGTCGTCGCGTTCGCCGGGGCGGTGCCCCGCGCCGACCGGCTGAAGCGGACGCACCAGTCGATGGACTCGGCCGGCCTGCTCCGGGCGGTCTGCAAGTTCACCTGGGAGGTGGACGACGTGGCCGCCCTGCCCGAGGTCGTGTCGAACGCCTGCCGGGCGGCGGCCACCTCGCCTCGCGGGGCCGTGGCCGTCATCCTCCCGCAGGACCTCCTCGCCGACGCCGCCACCGAGCCTCCCGCCGGGACGCCGGACGTGCCGCGGCTCGGGGCCGCCCCTCCGGAGGCGATCGACCGGGCCGCGGACACCGTCAGGGGGGCACGGACGCCGGTCGTGCTCCTCGGGGCCCGGACCGGCGACCCGGACGCGGCCGAGGCGGTGCGCGACCTGATGTCCCGTACCGGCCTGCCGGTGGTGGAGACCTTCCAGGCCGCCGGGGTGGTGCCGCGAGGGGACCTGGAGGAACGCTTCCTCGGCAGGGTCGGCCTGTTCCGCAACCAGCCGGGGGACGAGGCGCTGGGCCAGGCGGACCTCGTCCTCGCCGTCGGCTACGACCACGTCGAGTACGACCCCGGGCTGTGGAACCCGGGCCCCGGCCCAGGACCGGAGATCGTCCACCTGGACGACGGCCCGGCGGAGATCGACAACCGCTACCGGCCGTCGATCGAGCTGCGCGGCGACGTGGCGGCGACCGTGACGGCGCTGGCCGACCGGCTGGACGGGCTCGCTCCCGCCCGCGGCGCCGTGGCCCGTGTCGCCGCGCTGCGCGCCAGGCTCGCCGAGCTGGACGCCGCGCCCGCCGAGTCCCGTCCGGGCCGGATCCATCCCCTGCGGATCGTCCGCGCCCTGCGGGAGGCGGTCGACGACGACGCCACCGTGGTCTGCGACGTCGGTTCCCACTACATCTGGATGGCCCGTCACTTCCGGACCTACCGGCCACGCGGCCTGCTGTTCTCCGACGGCCAGCAGACGCTCGGCGTGGCACTGCCCTGGGCCGTCGCCACCGCGCTCGTGCGGCCGGGCCACAAGGTGGTGTCCGTCTCCGGCGACGGGGGCTTCCTCTTCTCCGCGATGGAGCTGGAGACCGCCGTGCGCGTCGGCGCCGACCTCACGCATCTGGTGTGGCGCGACGGCACCTACGACATGGTCGCCTTCCAGGAGCGGCTGAAGTACGGGCGGACGTCGGGGGTCGACTTCGGCCCGATCGACACGGTGCGCTTCGCCGAGAGCTTCGGCGCGACCGGGATGCGGGCGACCTCCGCGGACGAGCTCCCCGGCGTGCTCCGCCGGGCCATCGACACTCCGGGGCCCGTCGTCGTCGACGTGCCGGTCGACTACGGCGACAACGAGAGCCTCGCGGCGGTTCTGCGCCTGGAGTCGTTCGAGTGACATCCTCCCGGGAGGGGTGACGGCACGATGAACGGACACCACGACCTCCTGGGGGGACTGCTGCGCGCCTTCCTCGCGCACCGCGACGTCGGCGGCGCCCTGCACCGGGACACCGCCCGCGCCCGCGAGATCTTCCAGTCCTCCACGATGGACGCCCTCCTCGACGGGGTGTACGAGGGCGACCTCACCATCGGCGAGCTGCGCCGACACGGGGACTTCGGCCTCGGGACCTTCAACGGGCTGGACGGCGAGCTCGTGGGGTTCGACGGCCGGTTCCACCATCTCCGCCCGGACGGCACCGCCGTCCCGGCCGATCCCGCGGAGAAGACCCCCTTCGCCGCCGTCACCTTCTTCCGCGCCGACCGGGAGGCCGAGGTCGGCCCCGGCATGTCGCGCGCGGAGCTGGAGTCGCTGTGCGACGGGCTCGCCGCCGGGCGCAACCTCTTCTACGCGGTACGCCTCGACGGGCTGTTCGCGCGGGTGACCACCCGCACCGTGGCCAGGCAGCACCGGCCCTACCCGCCCCTGGTCGAGGCCACCCGCGACCAGCGCCTGACCACCTTCACCGACGTCGAAGGCACCGTCGCGGGCTTCCGTACGCCGGACTACGCGCAGGGGATCGCGGTCGCCGGGTACCACCTGCACTTCCTGGACGCCGGACGCACCGGCGGCGGCCACGTGATCGACGTCACGGTACGGCGGGCGACGCTGCGGATCAGCACCGAGGCCGAACTGCGTCTCAGCCTCCCCCGCACGCCGCAGTTCATGAACGCCGACCTCACCGGCCACGACGTGGACGCCGAGACGAGAAGGGCGGAAGGGGGCGGTCCCGGCGGCGGCTGAGGCGGTTCCCCACCCTCCGGGACGGGCCGCATCACCGGCCGCCCGTACGACCCGTTTCCTTCGCGAGTCGTTGTTCCAATGGTCATCCGGGCGGCCTACGTTCCTGAACATGATCCGTAGGCTTCTGGCCGCGGCGCTGGCGGTCCTCGCGACCGGTACCGTCGCCGTTGTGCTGCAACAACCCGAACCCGCCACCGCCGAGCCCCGTGGCCGCGAACCCGTCGTCATCGGCCACCGGGGCGCCAGCGCGCACCGGCCCGAGCACACCCTGCTCGCGTACGAGACCGCGATCGCGCTCGGTGCCGACTACATCGAGCCCGACCTGGTCTCGACGAAGGACCACGTGCTGGTGGCCAGGCACGAGAACGAGATCGGCGGCACCACCGACGTCGAGAACCACCCCGAGTTCGCGGCGCGCCGGACGACCAAGACCATCGACGGCACCCCGATCACCGGCTGGTTCACCGAGGACTTCACGCTCGCCGAGCTGAAGACGCTCAGGGCCGAGGAGCGCATCCCCGACCTGCGCCCGGACAACACCGTCTTCAACGGCCTCGCGGAGATCCCGACCTTCGACGAGGTCGTGGCGCTCGCCAGGCGCAGCGGGGTCGGCGTCTACCCCGAGACCAAGCACCCGAGCTACTTCGACTCCATCGGCCTCTCCCTGGAGGAGCCGCTGCTCGACGTGCTCGGCCGCCACGGCTGGCGCGGGAGCCGCGACCCGGTCTTCATCCAGTCCTTCGAGACCGCCAACCTGCGCGAGCTGAGCAAGAGGACCAGGCTGCCGCTGGTCCAGCTGATCACCGCCACCGGCGCCCCGTACGACTGGATCGCCGCCGGGGACCCGCGCACCTACGACACCATGGTCACCCCCGCGGGGCTGCGCGACGTGGCGAGCTACGCGGACGGCGTCGGCGTCGACACCAGGCGGATCGTGCCCACCGGCCCCGACGGCCGCCTCCTGCCGCCCACCACGCTCGTCCGGGACGCCCACCGGGCCGGCCTGAAGGTCCACACCTGGACCGTCAGGAACGAGAACGCCCAGCTCCCGGTGGACTTCCGGTTCGGGAACCCGGCGAGCCCGGCCTACCCGCGCGCCACCGGCAACGTGATGGGCTGGCTGGAGAGGCTCTACTCCCTCGGGATCGACGGCGTCTTCGCCGACGACCCGGGCATGGCCAACGCCGTCAGGGCGCGCGTCTTCTGACCCCTCCCGTTCCCGACCGTCCGGGCACGACCCCGTACGGTCGGGAACGCGGCTAGCCGGCCGAGGAGGGGGCGGGTGGCGGGGGCCTGTCCGTGACGGCCGTGTAGAGGTCCTCGGCGAGACCCTCGCCTCCCCGCGGGGCGAACGGCCTGATCGCGACGACGTGCCCGTCGGGCCGCAACAGCACCAGCGTGTCGCCGGGGACGCCGAACCGCAGGCGGACCCGCTCGCCGGGGTCGAGCAGGAGCCGGTCGCGCAGCTCCGAGCCCGGTGGCACGTCCCACCTGCTGACCACGTACTGCCGCAGCGCGGGGGAGTCGGGGGGAGGGGCCAGGGGGGCCCGCCGGGCGTCGGTGAAGTACAGCGCGACGAAGGAGTCCGCGCACAGGTCGTGCGGGTGGACCTCCCCGGCAGGGCCGAACAGCGGCAGGTCCGGGACCCGGTCACCGGCCCGCACCGGTGCGGGGGTGTCACCGGTCCTGACCATGGCCCAGTCGCCGGTGCCGTCCACGTCGAGCCGTACTCCCAGCAGCGTGCGCGTCTGGGCGGTTCCCCAGCCGCCCTCCGTCATGGCCGCGGCGCCCTCACCGCGATGGGCCATGACGGCGCGGGCCGCCTCGGCCATCCTGCCCGAGCCGAGGGAGGCCATCGGGAGCTGCTCGCGCTCGTACCCGTCGAGCAGCCGGTCGTCCGCCCACCCCCGCAGCACCCACGCCAGGCGCCACGCCAGGTTGGAGGTGTCCAGCGCCCCGGTGTTGAGGCCGAGGGCCCACATCGGCGTGATCAGGTGGGCGGCGTCCCCGAGCAGGAAGACCCGGTGGTCACGCCAGCGGCTCGCGATCCGGTGATGGACGCGGTAGACGTTGCAGCCCACCAGCCGCGAGGGGCCCACCTCCCCGAGGAAGCGCAGCGCCCTGTCCCGCAGTTCGGCCTCGTCCGGTTCCGGCGTGCCCGGCTTGAGCATGTAGACGAAGCGCCAGCAGTGCGGCAGGCGCACCACGACCACCCACTCCTCCGGGTCGGAGAAGTAGCCCAGGTAGGGGTAGTCGCGCGGGGTCTCGACGTCGAGGTCGACCTCCAGGTCGACGAGCACGTACCGCTCCTCCAGCGTCCGGCCCTCGACGGTCACGCCGAGCGCCCCCCGGACGAACGACCGCCCGCCGTCGCAGCCCAGCAGGTACGACCCGCGGATCACCCGGGACCCCGAGGCCGTCTCGGCGGTCACCTCCACCCCTTCCGGGTCCTGCCGGAAGCCGGTCACGCGGTGTCCCATGCGCAGGGCGCCCGGGGCCCTGCGCTCCAGCTCGTCGCGGAGCACCGGCTCCAGGTGGTGCTGCGGGATGTTGGCGAGGAACGGGAACCTGGTGTCGGAGGCCAGGGCGTCCGTACCCACCCGGAACCTGGGCAGGCCCGTGGCGCGCTCGAACTCGCCGATCTCGTCGACGCGCAGCGCGGCGCGCAGCACCGGGGGCAGTGCCCCGTACCGGTGCAGGATCTCCAGGCTGCGGGTGAGCAGCGAGCCGGCCTTGGTGTCCGGGGACAGCCGTTCGTCCTCCTCCAGCACCACGACCGGGAGGCCGTGGTGGGCCAGCCCGAGCGCGGTGATGAGCCCGACGGGACCCGCACCGGCCACGACGACCGGAGCGGGCCCTTCACCGTGGACCGGTGCGGGCCGTTCACCGGGGGCCGACGCGGGCCGGTCCCCGGCGGCCGGGCGGTCAGCCATTCTTCAACTCCACCAGGCGCGACACGTATCTCGTCTCTCCCACGTTCGTCAGCTTGTGCACCGCGCCCGGCTCCCTGAAGATCACCGAGCCGCGCGGCTCGGGCGCGTCGATCAGCTGCCCGTCGGCGGTCTCGATGACGTTGACGGCCTCCTCGACCGCGACGATGAGGTACGGGTGGTCGTGCCGGTGCAGGGGCTGGGTCTGGCCCGGTTCCAGCTCGATCTGCCAGACCCTGACCAGCTCGTTCTCGAAGACGATGTGCTGGCCCACCGGGCCCAGCCCGGCCTCGCCCGCTTCTGGATCACTCATCGGATACCTCCGTGTCGACTCGGATGATGTGGCGGGTCCCTGCCGGGAGAGCCGGGTTCAGGCGGTGGTCTCGCGCGCCCACGGCAGCAGGAGGCGTTCGATCGCGACCAGGACGTAGAACAGCGCGATGCTCATCGCGCCGAGCAGCACCATCGCGGCGAACGCCAGCGCCGTGTCCGCGCTCGCGCCGGACTGGACGATGACGTAGCCGAGCCCGGCCTGGGCGCCGACGAACTCACCGATCACCGCGCCGATGACGGCGAGCGAGATCGCGACCTTGAGCCCGACGAAGATCTGCGGCAGGGCGTGCGGGAAGCGGACCTGGAGGAACAGGCGCCACCAGCTCGCCCGGAGCGACCTGCTCAGCTCGACGAACTCCGCCGGGGTGGACCGCAGGCCGGTGGCCGTGGAGATCACGATGGGGAAGAAGCAGACCAGGAAGACCATGACCACCTTGGGGAGCTGACCGAACCCCATCCACACGACCAGGATCGGCGCGACGGCCACCTTGGGCACCGCGTTCACCGCGATCAGCAGGGGGTAGACACTCTCCTCGACGATCCGGAACGTGGCGATCAGGACCGCGATCAGCACGCCCGTCACCACGGCGAGCGCGTACCCCTGCAGCGTCTCCACCAGCGTCACCCAGGTCTGGTCGAGCAGGTAGCCGCCGTGCTCGCCGAAGACGGCGAGCACGTCCGGCGGCGCGGGCAGGACGTACGGCGCGATGCCGAAGGCGACCGTGGCCAGCCACCACGCCGCCACGGTCAGCGCCGCGCCGATCAGGGGAAGCACCCAGACCCTCATCGGGCGCCTCTCCCCGTCGGCTCCCCGGACGAGCCCGGAGCCCGCTCGCCGGTTCGTTCGTCGGCCCGCTCATCGGTTCGTTCGTCGGCCCGCTCACCGGGCCGCTCGCCCGCTCGTTCGCCGAGGGGTTCCGCGAGCAGGGAGCGCAGCCGTGCGCCGTACCCGGCCAGCCGCTCCGCGTGGGCGTCGCGGCCGAGGGAACGCGGCCGGGGTACGTCGATCTCCACGATCTCCCGGACCCGGCCGGGCCGTGGGCTGAGCACCACGACCCGGTCGGCGAGCAGTACCGCCTCCTCGATGGAGTGGGTGACGAGGACGACCGTGGCGGCGCTCTCCGCCCGGATCCGCTGGAGCTCGGCGGAGAGCTCCTCGCGGGTGAGCGCGTCCAGCGCGGAGAACGGCTCGTCCATGAGCATCACCTTCGGCTCGCAGATCAGCGACCGGCACAGGGCCACCCGCTGCTGCATGCCACCCGACAGCTCGTGCGGGAGCCGCCTCTCGAACCCCTCCAGCCCGGCCACGCGCAGCAGCTCGCGCGCGCGGCCGAGATGGGCGGCCCTCGACCGGCCGAGGAACTCCACGGGCAGCAGCACGTTGCCGAGGACCGTCCGCCACGGGAGCAGGGCGGGCCGCTGGAACATGAGGCTGACGTCGGGGCGCGGCCCGGTCACCGGCTCTCCCGCGACCCGCACCTGCCCGCCGGTCGCCGGGATGAGACCGGCGACCAGCCGCAGGAGCGTCGACTTCCCGCAGCCCGAGCGCCCGATCACCGCCACGAACTCGTGCTCGCGCACCCGCAGGCCGATCCCCTCCAGCGCGGTCACCGGTCCGGTCCTGCCAGGGAACACGCAGGACAGATCCGAGATCTCGATCACCTCAGGATCCGGGGACGAGGCCGAAGGTGACGATGTCGGAGGGCTTGAAACCGGGCTTGATCACCTTCGCGTCCTCAAGGATGGCGATGACGGCGGCCAGGCGGCTCTCCTCCAGCGCGCCCACGGGCACCCCGGCCTCCGACGGCCGTACGAAGGCGGCCATCTCCTTCAGCTCCGCGGCTGCGGTGACCGCGTTCTGGGTCGGGTGATACTTGTTCAGGATTTTTCCGGACTCGTCGGGGTTGTCGATGGCGTACTCCAGCCCCTTGAGCAGGGCGTCCCGGAATTTCGTCACCACCTCGGGCCTCTCGGCCGCCATCTTCGCGGTGGTCGTGAGGATGTTGCCGTACATCTCCCTGACGTGGTCGCTGTACGGCAGGACCACGGCCTTGCGCCCCTGGGCCGCCTGCTCGATGGTCGGCCTGCCCACCACGAACTGGCCTATGGCGTCGACCTTGCCCGAGGCCAGCAGCTGCGGCAGCGACGGGGGCGGCGCGGGGACGAAGGTGACCTTGGCCGGGTCGATCCCGGCGGCCTTGGCGTACGCGGGGAAGACGAGCTTGACGGCCGAGCCCGGCGGGTCGGCGATCTGCTTGCCCTCCAGGTCCTCGGGCGCGGTGATGCCCGAGTCCTCAAGGGCGATGACGGCGGTGAGCGACCGCTGCTGGATCGCCGCCACGCCGGTGACCGGCAGCCTCTGCCCCGCGAGGGTGACGATGGAGCCGGTCAGGTCGGTGATCCCGAAGTCGGCCTGGCCGCTCGCGATCAGTTTGAGGGAGTCGGCGGTGCCGCTGCCGGGCCTGATGGTGACGTCGAACCCCGCGTCCCTGAAATAGCCCTTCTCCAGGGCGACGTAGGCGTAGGAGTCGCGCCCGAAGACGTTGAACGAGGTCAGGTAGTTGATTTTGGTGGCCGCGGGAGGCGCGGACGGCGCGCCGGAGCCCGTCGCGGGGGCGCCGCCGGTGTCGGCGTTCGCACACGCGCTCGCAACCAGGAGGCACAAGGCCGTCAGCGAGCTACGGACGATGGTCGGGATGTTCACAGGTCCCCTTCCGTTACCAGATTTGATCAAAGCCTTTCTGACCAAATCCGGCAACGGTCCGGGATTACCTTCTTGTCAAATTCTCAACGGAACCCGCGTTCTCAGGCGACCTCGACCATCTGCTCGACGTCGTCCATGGGACGCAGCTCGTCGGCGTAGCTGACCGAGACGCGGCGCATCACGCCGCTGTCGCTGATGGAGTACTGGCCCAGGCGCCACAGCGGCGGCGAGTAGGCGTGGATCGAGACGCTGCCGTGCACCGCGCCGGTCAGCCGGTGGATGTGGTCGGGGCCGAAGGAGAAGGACTCGCCTTCCGAGATCACGGTCTCCAGGTGCTCGCCGCCGATGCGGGGGTTGCACTCCAGGAGCGTCCCGGCCACCACGCGGACGGCACCCGAGGAGGTGTCGTGGTCGTGCCAGCCGGTGTCGTCCTCGGGACGCCAGCACAGCAGCCAGACGTCCACGTGGGAGTCGCGGTAGAGGGAGGCGAAGTGGCGGCCGCCCTCCTCGGGGAACTCCACCTGGTCCGCCCACCCGGACGGGTCGGCGGCCAGCTCGTTGACCAGGTCGAGGAGCTCGCGCCGGTCGAGGGCGCGGGCGGGCAGGGCCTCGTAGCTCATGAGGTCTCACCGCCGGACGGCCCGGAGCCCGCGATGTCCACTCGCCCGGCGTGACCGGCATGACCGATGACTCTTGCGCGCCGCTTGCCCGCGGCGTGGTTCGCCGGGAGCACACAGCTCTCGCGGCCCTGGTACTGGTTCACTTGCGCGACTCCTTTCCGTTCAGAAGGCGGTGCGGGTTGGTGACCGCGACGGCGTGCCAGGCGGCGTCGCCGAGCGCGGGGTCGGGTGCGGTGGCGTAGGGCTGGTCGGAACCGCTGACCACGATGTCGACGCCGAGTTCGCGGACGATCGCGTCGATGGCGCGCGGGCCGTAGGAGGAGGTCTCCAGGAACAGGTCGGGATCGACCTGGCCCCGGCCCTCGCCGCCCCGGTTGGCCAGGCGCTCGGAGTGGAGCGGGGCCAGCCCGGCGAGCAGCGAGAAGCAGACCCGCAGGCGGGGGTGGCGGGCCCGGCCGAAGGCGGCGAAGGCGTACCACGCGGCGTGCATCTGCTGCACGTACGGCACCACGGCCGGCCACCAGCCGGGCCCCTCGGGCTCGGTGGCGGGGCCGGGGTGCACGAAGAGCGGCAGGTCGCGCTCGGCGAGCACGTCGAGCAGCGGGGCGACCCCGGCCAGACCGGCGGCGTCGCGCACGGCGGTCGCGGGCAGCTGGAGCCCGACGAGCCCCGGCCGCGCGTTCCCGTCGACGTGCCCTCCGACGCCCTTGACGCCGTCTCGCGTGTCGAGGGTCTTGGCGAGCCTGGCGGGGTCGATCTCGCTGAGGCAGGTCGCCGCCCAGGCGCCGAAGGGCGCGGGCAGCGCGAGGGCGTCCTCGTGGTACGCGTCGATGATCGGCCAGGCGTCGTCGGGGGGCAGGGACTCGATGCCCAGCGGGCTGGACAGCGACACGAGGGCGAGGTCGAGGCCCGCGTTCAGCGCGAGGCGCCCGGCGAGGTCGTGGTCGGCGGGGTCGACCTCGTAGGCGGGCTCGCCGTCCAGGTGGAGGGTCCAGCCGTCGAGGCGGGGCGCGGCCGTGCGCCGTCTGAGCGCGTCCACGAACGCGGGCGTCCACAGATGCTGGTGAACGTCGACGGTCACGACGGGTCCCCTCCTTTCACGCTTCGAGGTATTCCCTACCTAGAATAGGGGTAAACGCCTCCACCTCGCCACATCCAACAGTGACACGGTTCAGTGAACCGTTTCAGTGAACCGCTTCACGAAGATCGTGTCAATCCCTCCCGAATGTCCTGCGAAGCCCCCGATCGCGTGGGAACCGCGTCTCCGGAGGGCCCGGGGAATAGGCTGGTCCGATGCCCCAGCCCCGGAAACGAGCGACCATCCGCGAGGTGGCGAAGGCCACCGGCCTGTCGCCCGCCGCCGTCTCGTACGCCCTGCGCGGCATGCAGGTGTCGGAGGAGACCATCGAGCGGGTGCGCAGGGTCGCGGCCGAGCTCGGTTACGAGGCCGACCCCATCGCCCGGGCCCTGGCCAGCGGCCGGACCGGCATGATCGGCCTGCTCTGCGGCTCGCTGGAGGACCTCTGGCAGCAGGCGCTGGCCGTCGGCATCGGCCGCGCGCTCAAGGACAACGACCGCTACGCCCTGATCCTGGACGCCGCCGGAGACCCGGCCAGGGAGCACACGCTCGCCAGGCAGCTCCGTGACCAGCGGGTGGACGCGCTGATCGTGCAGCCGGTCGACCCCGCCGCGCCGCTCTGGGCCGACCTGTGCGAAGGGCTGCCGGTGGTGTCGATCGGCGACGCCCTGGCCGGGGCGCGCACCGCGGGCGAGGTCGTCTTCGACAACCGGGCCGGGGTGACCCTCGCCCTGGAGCACCTGCGCGGGCGGGGTCACCGGCGCCTGGCCGTCCTCACCTCGACGCGGGCCAGCACCCCCGACCGGCCCGCCGACGTGCACGTCCTGGCCGAGGCCGGGCGGCTGGGCCTGGACATCGAGACGGTCACCTCCTCGCAGTCGCTGGGAACCGCCACCCGGGTCGCGGGCGAGATGCTCGACGCCGGTCACCGGGCGTTCTTCTGCTTCGCCGACTCGATCGCCTACGGCGTCTACGCGGCCTCGGCCGAGCGGAAGCTGGGCATCCCGTTCGAGGTGTCCGTGATGGGCTACGACGACCATCCCATGTCGGGACTGCTCACCCCCGGCCTGACCACGGTCGACTGGGACATCGACGGCATCGTCCGGGCCGCCGTCCGCATCGTCGTGGCCGCCGCCGACGGCAACACGCGCCGCCGCCGCATCGTCCAGGCGCCCCAGCTGCGCGAGCGCGGCTCGGTCGGCTGACTCAAGGACGCCGAGGGGTAAGGCCGGGCAGGAGCCCGCGCGCCGCGTCGAGGTCGGCGTCCAGGGGACGGTCGTGCATCGCGTCGTCAAGCGGCAGGTCGCAGGGCAGGCCGCGCCGCCGCAGGGCCCGTACGGAGGCCACCAGCTCGCACGCCAGGACGATCTCCAGCGGTTCGGCGGCGGCGAGCGCGGAGCGGGCCGCCTGCGGGGTGAAGCTCGCGTGGTCCTCGGTGCCCAGGGAGAGCACGGCGCCGCCCAGGGTGACCGGGGCCGCCAGGTGGCGCAGCTCGGCCAGCGCGGAGTGCGCGACGTATTCGAGGATCATGACCCCGGACAACCCGGGACGTTCGGCCAGGAAGGGGAGCAGGCCCGTGTGGGCCGGGTCGTTCAGGGTGGCGAGCCTGGCGGCGCTCAGCGTCGCGGTCTGCACGAGCGCGGCCCGCAGGGCGTCGAGGGCGAGCGCGACCCGCGCCGAGTGGAAGTTGCCGTTGTGCCAGGCCCGGCCGTCGGCGATCAGCGGGTTCTCCGGGGCCGCGTTCATCTCCTCGGCGACCGTCCGCTCCGCCCGGCCGAGCGCGTCGAGGACGGCCCCGTGGACCTGCGGGAAGGCGCGGTAGCCGTACGGGTCCTGGACGCGGCGCGGGCTGGTGGAACCGATCAGGGCGCGCAGCCCGGACGCCACCCCGGTCTGCTCGGGGCCGCGCTGCACGACGGGGGAGAGCGGTTCGAGCGAGGCCTCGATCGCCCGGAAGGAGTGGGCCGCGACCGTCGTGGCGGCGGACAGCAGGACCCCCAGGCGGTGGCAGGCCAGCGCCGCGTCCGCCAGGGTCGCCGCGCCCGAGCTGATGAACGGCAGCGCGTCGCCCGGGGCGAGCGCGAACCTGGGCACCGGATCGCCCGCCCGCGTCCCGCCCTGTTCGGAGAGCTCGGAGGGTCCGGCGGGAGGGGTCCAGGGGAGCTCGCCCATGAGGCAGAGCGCGGTGGTGGCCAGGGCGGTGAGGTCGCCGGTACCGATGGCGCCGTAGGTGCGGATCGGCGGGGTGAGGCCCTGGTTGACAGCGTCGGCGAGGACGGGCAGGAGGGCCGGGTCGACCCCCGAGCCCCCGGCGAGCAGCTGGTTGAGACGGACCACGAGGGTGGCGCGGGCGCGGAACTCCTCGATGACCGGTCCGGCGCCGCCCGCGTGGCTGCGGAGCAGGTCCAGGCCGGTGTCCGTGGCCGCCACGTCCTTGTTGGCGCCCACGCCGGTGGTTCGGCCGTACACGGGCCCGTCGAGCAGGCCGGCCGTCCGCCATGCCGCCTCCGCACGGCCGGTGGAGCCCAGCGCGATCCCGGAACCGCGGGCCGCCCGGTCGACCCGCTCGCAGGTCAGGTGGGCGCCGTCAAGGACGACGGTCATCGGCTCAGTCGCCGACGATCTTGTCGAGGATGAGGTCGAGCAGCCAGCTGACGATGCCGATGACGATCGCGCCCCAGAACGCGGCCCAGAAGCCGTCGACGTGGAAGGGCAGCGAGAGCTGGCGGGCGATCCAGCTGGTCAGCAGCAGCAGCCCGGCGTTGACCACCAGGGCGAACAGGCCGAGCGTGAGGATGTAGAAGGCGCAGCCGAGCGTCGAGATGATCGGCTTCAGGACGGCGTTCACGATCCCGAAGACGAGGGCGACGGCGACGAGCGTGCCGATCTCCCTGACCGGGGTGCGCGCGGACACCGTGATGCCGTCCACGAGCTGGGTCGCCGCCCACAGAGCGGCTGCTACGACCACTATTTTGATGAGTATTTTCACGTTTTGGGATCCTCGCATGGATGGTCGAGCGGGCGGTAGGTTCGCGCCCCGAATGTGGATATATACGCATAACAGGTGATTTGCCGACCGGTCGCGTACCCGCCGATCCGGTTACCTCGGACGGCGAGGACGCGGCGGTCGCCACGAGCGCCGGGAACGGTGAGCCGGCCCGGCCGCCGCGGAAAGTTTCGCATCCGTGACCGTATGCGGTCATGAAAGTGGCGAGATCGCGTCAGGCGTGCCGTTCCCCGGCGGGAAGAAACGCGGCCGGATGGGAAAGTCCCAGGTGAGGAGCACGAATCGCCGAGGGGGCCTCATCATGTCCAACGCCCGACCATCCGCCGGCCGACCGGAGAAGCCGTCCGCCGGAGCCGGCTCGACGCCCGGAACCGGAACCGAGGCCCACTCCGCTCCCAAGCCCGGTCCTCCCCCCAAGCCCGGCCCCCCGCCCAAGCCGAGCCCTCCGCCGAAACCCGGCCCTCCCAAGCCAGGCCCCCCTCCGGGATCCTCTCCCGCGCCGGGCCCCAAGGACAGGCCGAACCCCAAGGACGGGCCGGGAACGGGGAACGGGCCCGGGTCCGGGTCGGAGGCGAGGACTGGAAAGGGGGCCGGACCCGCCCCGGCGGGAGCGTCGTGGGCGGGGCCCGCCGCCGTGAACGGCACGAAGGCCACGGTCGCCGGTCACGCGCCACGAGGAGGGGGACGTACGGTCTCCAGGGAGATCCGGCTCGCGTCGCGGCCCTCGGGGTGGCCGGTCCCGGAGAACTTCGAGCTGGCGGAGGTCGAGCCGCCCGCCCTCGCCGAGGGGGAGATCCTCGTCCGCAACCTCTTCATGAGCGTCGACCCGTACATGCGGGGCCGGATGAACGAGGGCAAGTCCTACACCCCGCCCTTCCGGGTCGGCGAGCCCCTGGACGGCGGCGCGCTCGGCGAGGTCGTCGAGTCACGCGCCCCCGGCCTCGCGCCCGGAGCCACCGTCACCCACCGCTACGGCTGGCGCGAGTACGCCGTCCTCGACGCCGGCGAGGCCCGCGAGGTCGAGGAGATCTCCGGGGTACCGCTCACCGCCTACCTGGGCGCGCTGGGCATGACCGGCCTCACCGCGTACGTGGGCCTGCTCGACATCGCCCGTTTCAAGGACGGCGAGGCGGTGTTCGTGTCCGGCGCGGCGGGGGCGGTGGGCAGCATGGCCGGGCAGATCGCCCGGTTGCGGGGCGCCTCGCGCGTGGTGGGCAGCGCCGGGTCGCGGGAGAAGGTGGCCCATCTGGTCGGCGACCTCGGCTTCGACGCCGCCTTCGACTACCACGACGGTGACATCCACGGGCAGCTCGCCAGGGCGGCTCCCGGCGGGATCGACGTCTACTTCGACAACGTCGGCGGCGACCACCTGGAGGCGGCCATCGACGAGCTGAGGACGTACGGCAGGGTCGCGATGTGCGGTTCGATCTCCTCCTACAACGCCACCGAGCCGGTACCGGGCCCGAGGAACATCGGCCTGGTCGTGGGGAAGCGGCTCACCCTGCGCGGGTACATCGTGTCCGACCACTCCGACCGCCTGCCCGACATGATCACCGAGGTGGGCGCCTGGCTCCGCGAGGGAAAGATCGTCTTCACCGAGACCGTGGTCGACGGCCTGGAGAACGCCCCGCGGGCGTTCGTCGACATGCTCCGCGGCGCCAACACGGGAAAGATGCTGGTCAGGCTGGTGCACTGACGGTACGCACCGTCAATTGCGCATGATGGCCATATTCTCGGGGCAGAAGGGGCGTGAGGGGGTGGGTCTGTTGGAAACGGACGAGCTTGAGTCGCTGTCGGCCCAGGAACTGCACGATCGCGCGGTCCACTACGCCGTGCACCACGGAGATCTCGGCTTCCTGTGGGAGCTGCTCACGTTGATTCCCGCGGCGGAGGCGTCCGCGGGGAACGAGGACCAGACGACCAACGACCTCAGCCGGGTCTCGGCCCTGCTCAGCGACGCGATGGCCTCGGGCCACGGGGAGCTGGGCGAGGCACTGCGGCCGTTCTACATCGAGTACCTGTCCAAACATCCGGAGGCCTGAGGGCGGGCCTGATTCCCGCCCTTACCCGGGCGTCCCTCCCTTCGCGGGCATCTGTAGGGTGATCCGCAGATCCAGGGGGAGGAACGCCATGGCACAGGTGAGAGTGGAGCGGACCGAGGACGGGTTCGTGGCGCGCAACGATCGCGGCGCCGAGGTCGCCATGGGCGGCGGTGACGAGCAGGGGGTCTTCACCCCCGTCGAGCTGCTGCTCGCGGCGCTCGGCGGCTGCAACATCGTCACCGTGGAGCCGCTGACGGCCCAGCGCGGCCACCGCATGGTCCGCCTGGCGATGACCGTCGGGGCGGAGAAGGTCGAGTCGTCCAGGCTCGGGCCGATCACCATCACCTACGACGTGGAGCTGCCCGAGGGCGACGAGAAGGCCGCCGAGGTCCTCCGCTCCGTGGCCCACCGCGTCGAGGAGAAGTACTGCACGGTGAGCCGGGTCCTGAAGGACAACATGGAGATCAACCTCGAACTCCCCTGACGGCCTCCGCCGGGGAACCCGCTCTTCCCGGCCGTGAACCTGACGATCACCACGCCCCGGCCCCGGCCCTGGACGGCCGCCGGGCCCTGGCCGCGCGCCTTGGTCGTGTGCTCTGGTCGCGTGCTCTGGCCGTGTGCTCGGGTCACGCGCCCGGAAACCTCCGCGGTCGCCTCTCGACGCCGGGCTTACGAATCCTTAGGCCGGTGGCGCTTCGGTGATACCGGGTCAAGGTTGGGTGTAGGCGCAAAATCAACCTTTGGATGACGCTCCCGTTGCATTTGGCTAGGTAGTGTTGATGCAGGTCGAGGGGTCTGCGAAGCCCGGGGGGAGCGTTGCAGAGACTTTTCACCGGATAAGAACGCGAGGGGGATCGCGTTCCTGAGCGGAGCAGCCGGAAGTCTTGGGGGAGACGAAGGCGACGCCCGCGAAGAGGCCGGGGCCGGGCAGTTGGGGGACTGTCCGGCCCCGAGTCTGTGTGGGGGCCGAATGATCCGGTTTCTCCGGAAATTTCCCCAGAAGACGGGCAGGAGCCGAACGGGATCAACCGTGGTGCGAGCGCGCTGGGGCTGCTGCTAGAGTTACCTCCGTTGCAAGCGCCGCTAGCTCAGTTGGTTAGAGCAGCTGACTCTTAATCAGCGGGTCCGGGGTTCGAGTCCCTGGCGGCGCACCACCGGCTGAAGCCGATGACCTGGGCACCTTCCGCATCGCGGAGGTGCCCTCAGTCATTTCCGGCCCCTGTCATCACCCTTGGCCCGTGACTCCTTGGCTCGTGGCTCCTCGGCCCTGGCGGCCCCTCACGTGATCGCCGATCCTTCCCGGGCGGGCGGCTCGGGGGACGCGGACGGTGAGGGGCCCGAGGGCGGACCTACCCGCCCGCCATGGCTCCCACGACCATGAACGGCTCGGCCCCCGTCGCGACCGGTTCGGGCAGCGGGGTGTCCGGCGGCTCGTGGGACAGATCCTGCTCGCAGGCGAAGAACCGCACGAACGGGCGGCGCCGCTGCGTGGCGTGATCACGGATCGTCCCGCGCAACATCGGATAACGGGCCTCAAGCGCGTCGAGGACCGAGCGCTGGGTGGCCTCCCCCTGGATCTGGAGCTCCACCTCGCCCTCGGTACGCGCGAGGTTGCGCAGATGAGCCGGGAGCACCACCCGGATCATGGGAGCGTCTGCACTTCGACGGACAACACGGCCGGGAGATCCCGGGCGATGGCCGTCCAGTTGTCGCCGGAGTCGGCCGACACGTAGACCTGCCCGCCGGTCGTGCCGAAGTAGACGCCGCAGGAGTCGAGCGTGTCGACGGCCATCGCGTCCCGCAGCACGTTGACGTAGCAGTGGCTCTGCGGCAACCCCCTGGTGAGCGGCTCCCACTCGTTGCCGCCCGTCCGGCTGCGGTACACCCGCAGCTTGCCCTCGGGCGGGTAGTGCTCCGAGTCGCTCTTGATCGGGACGACGTAGACGGTCTCCGGCTCGTGCGCGTGCACGGCGATCGGGAACCCGAAGTCGCTGGGCAGGTCACCGCTGATCTCGTACCACGACTCACCGGCGTCGTCGCTGCGCATGACGTCCCAGTGCTTCTGCATGAAGAGCACGTCCGGGCGCGAGGGGTGCGAGGCGATGTGGTGCACGCAGTGGCCGACCTCGGCGTCCTGGTCGGGGATGCCCTCGGAGCGCAGGCCGCGGTTCGTCGGCCGCCAGCTCTTGCCGGCGTCGTCGGTCCTGAACACGCCCGCCGCCGAGATCGCCACGGTGATGCGCCCGGGATCGCGCGGGTCGGGGACGATCGTGTGCAGGCACATCCCACCGGCGCCCGGCTGCCAGGAGGGCCCCGAGCGGTGCTCGCGCAACCCGGGCAGCTCCTGCCAGCTGTGCCCGCCGTCCACCGAACGGAACAGGGCGGCGTCCTCGACCCCGGCGTACACCGTGTCGGGGTCGGTCGGTGACGGCTCCAGGTGCCAGACCCGGTTGAACTCCCACGGGTGCGGCGTGCCGTCGTACCACTGGTGGGTGCCGGGGACGCCGTCGTACTCGAACCGGTTGCCGACCGCCTCCCACGTCGCGCCGCCGTCGTCGGAACGCTGGATCACCTGCCCGAACCAGCCGCCCGACTGCGACATGTAGAGCCGGGACGGGTCGGCGGGGGATCCGGCGACGTGGTAGATCTCCCAGCCCCCGAAGTGGGGGCCGCTGACGTCCCACCGCTCGCGCCTGCCGTCCGACGTCAGGATGAACGCGCCCTTGCGCGTGCCGACCAGCACTCGTACACCACTCACCGGCGTTCCCTTCCGGCCCGGTGCCGACTCGGGTCGGCGCCGCGGCCATGCTCATGGTCGTCCGATCGGGATCGGAGCCGACCCCGCTCACGACCGGTCCGCCACGGCCGTGGCCACCGACGCTATGGCAGCCCACCGACAAAATCGCGGTACGGCACACGGAGGAACGCCCCGGAGAGAACGAGAACGGCGAGAACGAGAACGGCGGGAACGAGAACGGCGAGGAGCCCGGTCACGAGTGTGACCGGGCTCCCGCTTCGGGCCGGTGAACGCTCCTCCGCGTCAGTGGACGTTCCGGATCAGTGAATGTTCCGGACCAGTGAGTGCTCCGGGTCAGTGGACGTTCCGGGTCAGCGGAAGGCGAGGGGCCGGTAGGCACGGAACTGGGTGCCCGCGGTGAGGCCGTGCTTGACGACGCGGTGGTCGGTGCCGTAGCCGGAGCGCTGCTGGTAGGCCCAGTAGGAGGTGCGCTTGGCGTCGGCCCAGCGGTCGAAGATGAGGGCCTGTCGTGCGGTGTTGCCGCCGACCGGGTCGATGACGAGGTCTCCCTGGAGGAGTTCGGTCATCTTGATGGGACGGGTGTGGGCACTGGTGGCGAGGGCGGTGGTGATGGGTCCGGGCTTGGCCAGGCCGAGGGTCATGGAGACATACCCCGAACCGTCGGCCCGGTAGCCGCCCTGCTTCTTGGTCTGGCTGTAGGGCACCCGCTGCGCGGTGGCGGGCTTCCAGGTCTTGGCCCGCGCTATCACCTGGGCGCGGGTGACCGTGGTTGGCTTCGGCGGCGCGTCCTCACGGATGTTCAGCGCCCGGTACGCCTTGTACTGGCTCTTCGCCGCGAGCCCATAGTTGCGCGTGCGGTAGTCCGTCCCGTAGCCGCCGCGCTGCTCGTAGGCCCAGTACGAGGTGCGCGCCGAGTTGGCCCAGCGGTCGAAGATGACGACGTGCCGGGTGGTGTTGCTGCCGATGGCGTCGATGACCAGATCGCCCCTGAGCAGCTGGGACATCTTGATGGGACGGGTGAAGGCGCTCTTGGCGAGCCCGACGGTGATCTGTCCGGGCTTGCCGAGGCCGAGTGCCATGGAGGCGTAGCCGGAGCAGTCGGTCCGGTAGCCGCCGTGTCTCTTGGTCTGGCTGTAGGGGATGCGCTGCGCGGTACCGGGCTTCCAGGTCTTGGCCCGCGCGATCATCTGCGAGCGGGTCACCGGAGCGGCGGCGGCCAGCGTCTGCACCCCCTCCTCCTCATCCGGTTCCGGGGATGACTCCGTCTCGTCCTCCGGCACCGACGTCTGCGCCGGGGTGGGGGTCGGGGTCGGGGTGGGGGTGGGTGCCGGCGTCGTGGTCGCGCTCGCCAGCGGGTCGGTGTGGGTGCTCGCCGCCTGTGCGGACGCCGGCACCAGGCCGCCTCCGCAGGCGAGCACCGTGATGAGTGCCAGGTTTCCCGCCGTGATCCATGAGCTTCGGTTCGAGGGCATGTGCTCTCCTTGTCCCTGCCGTTGATCGTTCGGTTGGCGGGACACACGCTGACAGGAAATTCCTGAAACACATCGTGAAATTGGGGAAGTTGGGACAATAGTTCCCAATGTGGCGGTATGACCTGCGATGACTCAGGCCTCTGGGACAAGGTTGGGACGAATCACCGTGGTGAATGGGATCGAGAACACGAGCCGGAGCCGACGACAGCGCCCGCTGCCCGACGATCTGCCCGAGCCGACCCGCGTTCTCCTGCGGGAGCTGAGGGCTCTCAAGGAACGGGCGGGGCTCGATCTGCGGGCCCTGGAGCAGGCCACCCACGCGAGCCGGTCGTCCTGGGGGCGATGGCTCGCCGGGGACACGTGGATTCCCCTCGGCGCCGTGGAAGGGCTCGCCCGGCTCTGCCGGGAGGACGAGGGCCGGTTCCGCGAACTGTGGGAGGCGGCCGAACACGCACGGCGGATGGCAGGCGTCCCGGAGGCGAGTGAGCGAACCCCGGAGACGACCGCGAAGACGCCTGAGGAGGCGTCCGAAGAGATGTCCGAAGAGGCGTCCGAGAAGACGTCCGAGGAGGCGGAGGTCTCGGGAGGAGAGGGGAACCGGGACGGAAGGGAACCCGGGAACGTGGAGAACCCCGGGGACGGCAGATCCGGAAACGGCGGCAGATCCGGGAACGGTGGGGGACCCGGAGACGAGAGCGAGCCCGGTCCGCCCGCGCCGCGACGGCTGATGAGCCGCCCACGGCGGCGGTTCCTGATCGGAACCGCGCTGGGCCTGTCCGTCGGCGTGGCCGCCGGTGTGCTGCTCGGCGGATCGGCGCTGGAAAGCCGCGCGGGCGACGGCACCGGGTCGACGCCGTCGGTCTCCGGCGGTGTCGCGGGCGGCGTCAAGGGGGGCGCCACCGGAGCGGTGAAACCGGTCGTCGACCGGGCCGGGATGATCGATCGGGCCAGGAGCTGGCACCCGGCCACCGCGCGGCGCGTGCCCTACAGCCAGTTCAAGTCGTACGGCGGCTACCGGACCGACGGCTCCGGCTACGTCTCCATGACGCTCGGGCTCCCGAAACCGGGCCTCAACACGATCAGCCTGGCCACCAGGGCCCACACCCGTCCCATCAAGATGAGCGAGCTGCTCCGGGGTGACCTCGTCATCGACCCGGTGGGCGGCAACACCGCCCGCTCGGTGGTCATCTTCGACCGGTGGGCGGACGCCGGACGGACCTCGTACTGGGCCTACCAGCAGCGCTCCGGCTACGGCACCGACCACCGCGTCGTCGAGCACGGGCTGAAGCCGGGCGACCAGTTCCGGGCACACCGGCCGGTCAATCTCAGGAACGACGTCGCCTCCTCGAAGACCCCCGCCCCGGAGTGAAGGGGACCGAGGACGGCGTGATCCGGATCGGGAGGTAGGAACCGAAGGCCAAGCAGAGGCGGCGTGCCGGACGCCCGAGAAACGGCGATCATGAAGAGAGCGCTCCCCAGAGACGGGCGGTCGCGTTCACGTTTCCTTTCAGTGGCAGAAGAGGCCCGCCCCGCCGCCGGAAGGGGTGGAGTCAGGAAATCGCCTCCCCGCGGAGCCGCGGGTTCGGCCAGCTCAGCGATGGTTGGCACGGTGCAAAGAGGCGCAAAGGGAGCGTTCCCCGAGGTGCACCCGTGTTCGCTCGCGATGTGCGGCCTGTTTCCGTCAGGTTAAACAGCCCCTTGACAAGGATTGTCGAGCAAGAGCAATCTCGGTTTGGGAGAGCGCTCCCTCAGTGTTTTCCGGCGTCCCCCTCCAGAGACCCCGGCCCCCTGTCCCGAGACCTATGACCACCGGTCCACCCCCCACAGAGACCCGGAGTCTCATCCATGGCCTCGCTCCGCCGATGGTTACCACCCCTGACCGCTCTCCTCACCGTGATCGCCCTCCTGTCCCCGCTCCCGGCCACAGCGACCACCACAGCGAAAGCAGCCGCCCCGCCCGTCGACCCCGCCAAATTCCAGCAGGTCACGCTGGCCAAGGGGGTCGCCGAGGTGGGAGAGCCCATGACGATGGCGGTGCTGCCCGACCGCTCCGTCCTGCACACCGCCCGTGACGGCACGGTCCGGATCACCGACGCCGCCGGGAACACCAAGGTGTCGGGCAAGCTCTCCGTCTACTTCAACGACGAGGAGGGCATGCAGGGCATCGGCGTCGACCCCGGCTTCGCCACCAACCGGTTCGTCTACCTCTACTACGCGCCGCCGCTGTCCACGCCGCCGCACGGTTCCCCGCCCGACGGGACCCCGGCGGAGTTCGCGCGTTTCGACGGCGTCAACCGGCTCACGCGCCTCAGGCTGAACACCGACGGAACCCTCGACCTCGCGAGCGAGAAGACCGTGCTGGAGGTACGGGCCAGCCGGGGCGCCTGCTGCCACGTCGGCGGCGACATCGACTTCGACGCCGCGGGCAACCTCTACCTGACCACCGGCGACGACACCGAGCCCGGGTTCAACGACGGCTTCGCCCCGCTGGACGACAGGCCGAACCGCAACCCCGCCCTCGACGCGCAGCGCGGCGCCGCCAACACCAACGACCTGCGCGGCAAGGTGCTCCGCATCAAGGTGAACGCCGACGGCTCGTACTCGATCCCGGCCGGCAACATGTTCGCCCCGGGCACCGCGAACACCCGTCCGGAGATCTACGCGATGGGCTTCCGCAACCCGTTCCGGATGAGCGTCGACAAGGCCACCGGCGTCGTCTACCTCGGCGACTACGGCCCCGACGCGGGCACCGCGGGCCCGCGCGGGCCCGGCGGGCAGGTCGAGTTCAACCGGATCACCGGGCCCGGCTTCTTCGGCTGGCCGTACTGCACCGGCAACAACACCCCGGCCGAGACCTACGCCCGCTACAACTACGACACCTCGACGATCGGCGCGAAGTACGACTGCGCGGGCGGCCCGGAGAACACCTCGCGCAAGAACACCGGCCTGGTGAAGCTGCCCGCGGCCAAGCCGGCCTGGATCACCTACGACGGCTGCACCCTGGTCCCGGAGTTCGGCTGCGGCGCGGAGTCACCGATGGGCGGCGTCGTCTACCGCTACTCCGCCGCGCTGAACTCGCCGGTCAAGTTCCCGCAGTCGCTCGACGGGCACTTCCTCGCCGGTGAGCTCCAGCGGCAGTGGATCAAGGACATCGAGGTGAACGCGAACGGCACCCGGGGCACCATCCAGCCCTTCCCCTGGTCGGGCAAGCTGGTGATGGACATGGCGTTCGGCCCCGACGGCGCCCTCTACGTGCTCGACTACGGCACCGGCTGGTTCAACGGCAACCAGGACTCGGCGCTGTACCGCATCGAGCACATCGGCACCGGCGGGCGGGCGCCCATCGCCAGGGCGACCTCCGACAAGGTCTCCGGGAGGGCGCCGCTCACCGTGGCGTTCTCCTCGGCGGGCAGCTCCGACCCGGACGGCGACGCGCTCACCTACTCCTGGGCGTTCGGTGACGGCGCCACCTCCACCGCGGCCAATCCCACCCACACCTACACCACCGACGGCAGGCGGATCGTCACCCTGACCGTGCGTGACAGCACCGGCAACACCGCGACGGCGAACATCGAGATCAACGTCGGCAACACCGCGCCCGTCGTGCGGATCGACCTCCCGCTCAACGGGCAGGTGTTCGGCTTCAACGACGCCGTGCCGTACCGCATCACCGTCACCGACGCGGAGGACACGACGATCGACTGCGCGCGGGTGAAGATGAACTACATCCTCGGGCACGACACCCACGGGCACCCGATGGCGAGCGCCAACGGCTGCACCGGCACGATCCAGACGCCGGGCAACGGCGAGCACGACGGGGCCGCCAACCTGTTCGGGGTCTGGGACGCCGAGTACACCGACGCGGGCGGCCTCACCACCCACACCCAGCACGTCACCCAGCCGAGAAACCGGCAGGCCGAGCACTACACCACCTCTCAAGGCGTCGCCCAGTACGACAAACCGACCGCGCACGGGGCCAAGACCGTGGGCAGCATCGAGAACGGCGACTGGATCTCCTTCGATCCCTACGTCCTGAGCGGCGTCACCGGGTTCACCGCCCGGGTCTCCTCGGGCGGGGTCGGCGGGACGATCCAGGTCAGGGCCGGTTCGGCGACCGGGACCCTGCTGGGCACCGCCACCGTGGCGCCGACCGGCGGATGGGAGACGTTCGTCGACGTCTCCGCCACCCTGGCGAACGCCCCGGCCGGGACCACCAAGCTCTTCCTGGTCTTCGCCGGGGGGACGGGCTCGCTGTTCGACGTGGACGACTTCACCCTCACCACCGGAACGGGCCCGCCGCCCACGGGCACGCTGCTGTCGGCGGGGCGCCCGGTCACCGCCTCCTCCACGGAGAACGCCGCCTCCGCGGGGTCCAACGCGGTGGACGGCAACCTCGGTACGCGCTGGTCGTCGGCGTTCTCCGACCCGCAGTGGATCTCGGTCGACCTGGGCTCGGCCCGCCAGGTGAACCGGGTGAAGCTGCAGTGGGAGGCCGCCTACGGCACGGCGTACCGCATCGAGACCTCGGCCAACGGCACGACCTGGTCGCAGGTCCACGCCACGACCGCCGGTGACGGCGGCGTGGACGACGTCAGTTTCACCGCGACGAGCGCCCGTTACGTGAGGGTGTACGGCACCCAGCGGGCTACCCAGTACGGCTACTCCCTGTGGGAAATGGAGGTCTACGGTGCGTAATGTCATCGCGGTCGTCACCGCGTTCTTCGTCGTCATGGTCGGTTTGGTGGCGGCTCCGGCCTTGGCGGCCGATCCGGCGTACAAGGTCCTGGTCTTCTCCAAGACGGCCGGGTTCCGGCACGACGCCATCCCGGCGGGCATCACCGCGCTGCGCGGGCTGGCCACCGAGAACGGCTTCACCGTCGACGCCACCGAGGACGCGGGCGCCTTCACCACCGCCAACCTCGCCCAGTACCAGGCGGTCGTCTTCCTGCTGACCACCGGCGACGTGCTCAACGCCACGCAGCAGACCGCGTTCCAGTCCTACATCGCGGGCGGCGGCGGATACGTGGGCGTCCACGCCGCGGCCGACACCGAGTACGACTGGCCCTGGTACGGCGGCCTCGTCGGCGCCTACTTCGCCTCCCACCCGGCCATCCAGCAGGTGACCGTGAAGGTGGAGGACCGCACGCACCCCTCGACGACCCACCTCCCGGCGAACTGGGTGCGCACCGACGAGCTGTACAACTACCGCACCAACCCCCGCTCCAGCGCCCGCGTGCTCGCCACCCTGGACGAGTCGACCTACTCCGGCGGGTCGATGGGCGCCGACCACCCCATCTCCTGGTGCAAGGCCTACCAGGGCGGCCGGTCCTGGTACACCGGCCTCGGCCACACCATCGCCTCCTACACCGAGGCCAACTTCCGGGCGCACCTGTACGGCGGTCTGCGCTACGCGGCCGGGGTCGTCGCGGGCAACTGCGGGACCACCACGACCCCCACCCCCACCCCGACTCCCACCCCGAGTCCGGGCATCGTGCTGCTGTCGTCCGGGCGTCCGGTGACGACCTCCTCCACCGAGAACGGGGCGTTCGTCGGCGGCAACGCGGTGGACGGCAACGGCGGCACCCGCTGGTCGTCGGCGTTCTCCGACCCGCAGTGGATCTCGGTGGACCTGGGTTCCGCCAAGCAGGTCAGCCGGGTCCGGCTGAACTGGGAGGCCGCCTACGGCAGGGCGTACCGCATCGAGACCTCGGCCAACGGCACGACCTGGACGCAGGTCCACGCCACGACCGCCGGTGACGGCGGCGTGGACGACGTGAGCTTCACCGCGACGAGCGCCCGTTACGTGCGGGTGTACGGCACCCAGCGGGCGACCCCGTACGGCTACTCCCTGTGGGAGCTGGAGGTCTACGGCAGGTAACCCGTTCCCCGTCGCTCCCATATGAAGAGGGCCCCGGGCCGGTGAACCGGCCCGGGGCCCTCCGCGTTCCCGGGAAGTTCGCACCCTGCACGCCCCTCGCGATTCCGGAAGACCCCGAGCCTGTTCTGACCACATGAGGCCAGAGCGAAAAGCTGGCGAGGATTGACGTTGACTCCGGCCCGGCTATCGCGCAGATTTCGGGCATTCCTGTTTTCGGGGGATGTACGGAGGTTGCAATGAAACGTGCGAGATTAGCCATTCTCGCAGTCACAGCCCTACTCGCAAGCCTGGTCGTGAGCACGCCCGCGGCGGCCGTACCCGATCCACCCGCCGCCGCCGGCGACGACGGCGTGAACGTCTACGTCGGCGAACTCACCGCGCAGCAGCTGGAGGTGCTGCTGAAGTCGGGGGTGGAGCGCGAGGAACTACGGTTCACCAAGTCCGCGGACGGCAAGAAGGTCACCGTCGAGGCGATCCTCGGCGCGGCCCAGGCGGAGCAGCTCGGCAAGGCGGGCCTCGGCCTGAAGGTCCAGAAGTCCGCGGCGGCGAGCAGGCAGGCGGCCAAGGGGGACGGTGTCTTCAAGCCGTACAGCGGCGCGGGGGGCATCCGCGAGCAGATCGTCAACGCCGCGAACGCCAAGCCGAACATCGCCAAGGTCGTCGACCTCGGCACCACGGTCAAGGGACAGAAGCTCACCGCGATCAAGGTGACGAATAACGCGCGGCAGCTCAGGGACGGGTCGCGCAAGGCCGTGCTCTACATGTCCGCCCAGCACGCCCGTGAGTGGATCACGCCGGAGATGACCCGCAGGCTCCTGCTCCACTATCTGGACGGCTACGGGACCAACCCCGAGATCACCCAGCTGGTCGACAACACCGAGCTCTGGTTCATCCCGGTCTCCAACCCCGACGGCTACGACCACAGCTTCACCGACGGCAACCGCCTCTGGCGCAAGAACCTCCGCGACAACAACGGCGACGGCCAGACCACCAGTGCCGACGGCGTCGACCTGAACCGTAACTTCGACTACAAGTGGGGCTACGACAACGAGGGCTCCTCCGACAACCCGGCGAGCCAGACCTACCGGGGCCCGAAGGCGCAGTCCGAGCCGGAGACCATGGCCGTCGACACCCTCGCCAAGAAGGTCGACTTCACCTACATCCTCAACTACCACTCGGCCGCCCAGCTGCTGCTGTACGGCATCGGCTGGCAACAGGCCACCCCCTCTCCCGACGACCTCATCTTCGAGGCGCTGCTCGGCGACGACGCGACGCCCGCCGTGCCCGGCTACGACCCCGACATCGGCGCCGAGCTCTACACGACCAACGGCGAGACCGACGGTCACATGACCAACAAGCGCGACGCGCTGACGATCACGCCGGAGATGACCACCTGCGAGGTGGCGGTCGAGAGCGTGCCGGACGACGAGTGGACGCTCGCCGACTGCGCGGGCGGCTCGGGCTTCACCTTCCCCGACAGCGAGGCGCTGATCCAGGCGGAGTTCGCCAAGAACGTCCCGCTCGCGGTCGACCTCGCCAAGTCCGTGCAGAACCCCGACAGCCCGGTCTCCCCGGTGAACCGCACGGTTCCCGACTTCCGGCCCGACAGCTTCACCGTCTCGTACGGCGACCCGCAGCCGGTGGCCGTGACCGCGCGGCGCTCCCTGTCGGCCAAGCGGCTGCACTTCCGGATCGACGGCGGCCCCGTGCACGTGCGCGACCTCAAGGAGTGGGACGGCGGCGAGCGGTACGGCGACGAGAACGACCTGTACTTCGCCGAGTACCGCGCCAAGGTCGAGGGCGCCGAACCGGGGGACAACGTGGAGGTCTGGTTCAGCGGCCACAAATCCGGCACCGGGACCGTGGAGAGCCAGCACTTCACGTACAAGCTGGAGAAGAAGTCCGACGCCAAGGTGCTCATCGTGGCGAACGAGGACTACACCGGCTTCAACCCCGACTACCCGGCGTCGGTGACCGCGCCGAAGTACGCGGCGCAGTACAGGCAGGCGCTGCAGACGGCCGGATACGCCTCCGAGACGTGGGACGTCGACGCCCAGGGCGTGCCGCACCACCTCGGCGTGCTCGGCCACTTCAAGGCGGTGGCCTGGTACCTCGGTGACGACCGGCTCGCGATGGACGCCCAGGACGTGGCGACCCAGACCCCGTTCGGCCCGCTCCCCGACATGGACGTCAAGCGGCAGCAGCAGGACCTCACCATCTCCGTCCGCGACTACCTCAACGAGGGAGGCAAGCTGCTCTACACCGGGGAGACCGCCGCGTACTTCGGCTTCTTCGGTGCCAGCCTCGGCGGCATCTACTACGGCCTGGACGGCGCACCGGACTCCGACTGCGTCATCACCAGCCAGGACGGCTTCTTCGAGGAGTGCCTCATCCTCGCCGACGACTTCGCCCAGTACTACCTCGGCGTCTACGGCCGCAACACGCGCGTCGGGCCGACCGGGTTCACCGGCAGCGACGCCGCGATGAACGGTACGAGCGGCACCTTCGGCGGCCAGGCGCTCGCCGACAACCCGCTGGACGAGGCGGGTTCCCTGCTGGTGACCAGCGACACGCTGCCGCCCGCGCAGTTCCCGCAGTTCAGGAGCGAGGCCACGGCCCAGTACACCGGGGCGACCGGTCCGTTCGACCCGGCCGAGGGCGACTGGTACGTGGCGGGCCCGCACACCGACGACGCGTACAAGCGGCTCACCCGCACGGTCGACCTGACATCCGTCACCGCCGCGCAGCAGCCCAAGCTCCAGTTCCAGCTCTCGTACGACACCGAGCAGGGCTACGACAACGTCATCGTCGAGGCGCACACGGTCGGCCAGGACAACTGGACGACCCTGCCCGACCTCAACGGCGGCACCTCGACCGACGTCCCGGCCGAGTGCGAGGTCGGCTTCTTGCTGGACGAGCACCCGTGGCTGCTGCGCTACCTGACGCCGGGCAACCCCTGCACGGCGAGCGGGACCAGCGGTTCCTGGAACGCCTTCACCGGCAGCTCCGGCGGCTGGCAGCAGGTGGCCTTCGACCTGGCCGCGTACGCGGGCCAGCAGGTCGAGGTGTCGATCAGCTACGTGACCGACCCCGGCACCGGCGGCGTCGGCGCGTTCGTGGACGACACCAGGATCACCACCAGCGGCGGCCAGCTCGCCGCCGAGGGCTTCGAGTCCGGCCTCGGCGCCTGGGCGATCCCCGGCCCGCCCCCGGGCAGCCCGACGAACGCCGGCGACTTCGCCAGGGCCCAGGCCGACAACACGGCGGCCGTCTCGACGAAGGACACCGTGTTCCTCGGCTTCGGCCTGGAGCAGGTGGCCTCCCCGGCCGAACGCGCCGCCACCCTCAAGAAGATCATGAAATACCTGGTCGGGTAACCGGGTTCTCCTACCGGTAACCGGACCGTGAGGCCGGGCGTCACCCAGGTGGCGCCCGGCCTTCGCGCGTCCGGGGTCCGCGTGTCCGGCCTCCGGGTGTCCGGCCTTCGCGTGTTTGGCCTCCGCGCGTCCGGCTTCCGTGTCACCACGCGGCGTCCCGCGATCGGCCGATCCGTGGTTCGGCCGCCCGTCAAGGTGCCGGCGGGCCGGTCCCTGCTTGAGGAGCCGCGAGGTCGTTCCCCACGGTCGCGGTCAGCGTCGTCGGCGACGCAGGTCGACCAGGCACGCGTGTGCCCTGGCCGCGAACTCCGGGTGCCGTGTCGCGATGACCCGCTCGAACGCGGCCTCGGCTTCCGCGACCCGGCCGACGGTAAACCAGAGGGCACCGAGCTGGGTCAGTGCTCCCGGCGACTCGTCAGGATGACCCGAGTCCACCGCGCGCTGCAACGCGCGCATCGCCTCCTCGGTACGGCCCTCCCCGGGCGAGCAGGCCACCCAGGTTGAAGGCCCCCTTCGGCGCGGCCTCCGGGTGTCCCGACTCCATGGCGACGGTCAGGAAGGTCTGGGCCTGCTCGATGTCGCCTTCGTAGAACAGGATGATCCCCAGGTTCAACGCGGCCATCGCCGTCGCGTCGGGATTGGGAAGATCCACGGCCATCCGGTACGCCTGCCGGGCATCGCGCGTATTACCGCGGGATTCCAGCACCACGCCCAGGTTGAAGGCCGCCAGCCCGGCGGCCGACGGCCTGCCCTCGGCCGCGATCAGTCGCAGCATTTTCTCCGCCGCGGCGATGTCGCCTTTCTCGTAGGTGTTCTTCGCCACCGCGATCGCGAGGTCATCGACGTCGGAACTGCTCACCCGCTCGACGGGGATGCCTCGCTCCCGCGCCGCCGCCAGCAAGGAGTCAGAGAAAGAATCAGATGTGGTCGCACGTCGTCGCCAGCGTTCCGGCCACCACCGCATCCTTTTCCCACCCCTTCGTCAAGAGCCCTTTTCCATCCTTCAGCCACTCCCTCCGCGGGTCAACACAAACCGGTACCGGAAACCGGTCCGGCCGGTACTACATCGATAGATCTTTGAGGCGTTCGTCAGCGTGGCTGCGGGTGTATCGGCGATGGTCTGCGAGTGATCTTGTGCCTCACTTACGATCTCGTCGTGTCATGGGATACCGAGCTCACGGCGGTGACCTCGAGGATCGCTGATCGGCTGTTCAAGCGGCCCGAGCCGAAGGCGACCTTCGGCCAACGTGAGGTGTATCTCATCCGTGTTGAATGGCGATGATTCCTGGCCCCACCCTCTCTTTGGACACGCGGAACCCAGGTCAAGCACTGTCATCGTAAATCGGGATTGATCTCTGCTTGACCTTCTCGCCCTGCGTCCGCTCCTTAACGGTGAGGTTGTTCGAGCTGCGCCTCTGCGGCTTCGGTGGCGGGGTCGTCGGGGTCGAGGGGGTCACCGAGGCTCTCGGTCAGGCACTTGGTGAGGTAGCCGATGCGCTTGTGAGCCAGGCCGATCTCTGCCTGCTAATTCTTGGCCGACGATCGGTAGGGCTTTCGCCTGCTGGGGTCGACCAATCCCAAATATCTGGATATTAAAATGCGGCAGGAGCGCTAACCGCCTGGCGCCAATTCTGGCGCCAGGCGGTTAGGTTTCGCACATAGAGCTATGTGATCAATCCTCGTCGATTGGCGGAGGAATGATTTCGAATCTCGAATCCTGGTCACCGGACATGGCCTGGCGTTCTTGGCTAGTGACGGTTACGCCCCATTCTGGCACGACAGCGCGTGAGAGAAAAATCCCCTTACGGCAGTTGTCGCACCAGAACTCCACCCAGCCGACGGATCGGTCCGAATCGTAAACGTTGTACACCAGCCGGAGGGCTGAATGGCCACAGCTAGGACAGGGGAGGATCTCCAGTGATTGGGGATCGTCGTATACCCGAACGTATGCCTGAAGCCATTCTTCGAAGATGTCTTTCATGGAAGTCTATTTATTCGCATTCTTTGGATTGAGGGGATGGTGATCCCACCATAGCTTCTCGAATGCGTACGCCTCGTCTTCCCACGGGATCGCTTCTTTCTCCGTCTTCGGATACGGCTCGCCGCGCCTCACCTGGTCGACATGGTATCGCTCGTGGGCGAGGGTTTTAGCTAGAGTGATCTCATCCGCGAAGGCCTGAGGGGTCAGTGTAATTACCCCAGTTGGGCCGGTTATGCCGGTCATGCCGCGTAGACTCTTGTTGAACTTGATTTTCACCCCCGCCAGATCGATTCCCCATTTTTCCGCCACGGCGTATACCGTGTCCATGGTCATTAGTAGCCTGCGGCCACGCGCACCGGGGGTGTCGGTGTTTCGGCGAAGAGCGCCCGCCTTTTTTATTTTTTTGGCCTTGAGCCCTGCGGCGGCGGCTCGCGCAGCCTTGCCGTACCCCGAGGACACTACCCCGGCGAAGGCCCAGAAACAGGAGCCTACGCTGCCGTTGACGCAGTCGGCGAAGTCCTTCACGAAGAGGTCGTAAAGTGCGGTGACCATGTGCGGATTGCGGGGACAGTTCTCCCAGCCGATTTTGTCGCACCATCTTCCGAAGGCGGCCATGTTCTCGCCGGGCCTCGGGCTGGGTGTGGGGCGAGAGGTGTCCTTGGGCTGCGGTGAAGGGGTCGGGACAAGGGACGGCCCAGTCTTGGGGCACTCCATCCGGCCTGAGCCGTCTCCGCAACCGTCGGGCCTGAGCCCATCGGGGTCCGTCAGAGAGATGGGGTTGTTGCCAGCGTACGAATAGGGGTTGGCCCACTGAGGTTTGCGCCGGTCGAGTTCGGGGTCGGAGCCGATGAACTTTGCGATCGCCGGGTCGTAGTAGCGCGCGGAGAGGAGGACAAGGCCGGTAGAGGTGTCTTCGGTTTTTCCGAGGAACCCTCGGTCGGTGAACGCCAGATCATCGCTACCCCGCCGTTGCCCGAAGGGCAGATACCGTTCCCGGCTGACGTTCCCCGTGGTCGCGTCGATCGCCAGCTGCGCACTTCCATGTGACCCGGAGAGCAGCCACGTCAGTGTTCCCGCTTCACGCATCGCGACCGAGGACCCGTCGGAGGTGCTGTAGTAACGTCGACCGGAAACCTGACCAGCGGACAACGTGAGCTCCATCGGACCGAGATAGAGCGTCGTTCCAGCAGCGTCGCGTCGGAGGAGCCGCTCGCCTCCGGCGTCGTAGATCATCGAGGTGGGGGTCCCGTCCACCACGATCTGGTCAATCTGGCCGAGTGGGTTCCAACTGTAGGTCGTCTGGTCGCCGTTTGCCGTCCGCGCCGAGAGCTGACCCGCACTGTTGTAGCTGAAGGTCTCCGCGCCGCTGGGGCGAGTAATGGACGACACGGCATTCGGACGGACCGCGGCGGCTCCAGCGGCCGGATAGGCGTACGTCGATGTGTCGCCATTGCTCGCCAGCGTCGTCATGTTGCCGACAGCATCGTAGGTATACGTCTGCCTGTAGGGATCGATTCCGCCGTTGTCGGCCACGCCGCAGGAAACATTTGTCGTCGTGTATGCCGAGGTCAACCGGCGCAGGCCGTCATAGCCGAAACACTCGGACTGGCCGGGAGAGCCGGACACAGCATCCAGAACGCGGGTGACCTGGCCGCCGGCGTCATATGTGAAGCGGTCGTCCTGGACCGTGACTGGGCTGGCAGTGCCAGCACCCGTCGCGGTCGTGGCCGTGTTGAGCCATCCCGTTACCGCGTCGTATGCCTGAGTGCGCGTGACGCGACCGTCATTTCCATATGCGCGACTTGCGAGACGCATGGTGTTGGTGTAATTCGTCTCTTTCACATATGTTGTGCCGCCGCCGTAGTCGGAGGTGACGGTGGCGGGCTGGCCGAGGTCGGTATACGTGTAGGTGACGGTCTCGGCAGGCAGGCCTCCTGCGGCGGGCATAGTTTGGCTGATCACTTTTCCGGCCCGGTTGTAGCTGACGGAAAAGCCGTAAGTTGCGGCCGCCAACCCTCCGAACTCCGGAACCGTCACCGTGGTTTTGGTGGGTCGGTAGGATGTGTCATAGCCGACGACGGAGTTCACATACGCTTGCCCACCTGCGTAGCGAGTGGCGGACGTAAGTTTCCCCTTGGCAAGGGTGTCGTAGAACCATTCGGTGAGCTTCGTGCCGGTGCCGATCTCACCCTGCCATTCAGTCAGTTTGCGGCCGAGATCATCATAAGTATAGGAAACCTTGGTGCCGTTTCCGTCGATCGTCCACAAGAGCCGACCCGCGGCGTCGGAGGCGCTGGACGAGGCCCCTGCGTCGGGATCGGTGGTGGCGGTTCGTCGGCCCAGCAGGTCATAGGTGAATGTGCGGACATTACCGTTTGCATCGGTCATGGAAGTCAGATTTCCCGACCGATTGTACGAGTAGGTGGTGTCGTGATGCGTGGACGCATCCTTCCATTCCTCAACCTTGGTCGTCCGTCCGGCCAGGTCGTGGATGGTGACTGTCTTGGCACCCACAGGCGGAGTCGTTTCGACCCGGTCAAGTCCTGGATATGAGATGGACGTGCGGCGCAGCTCGGTGCCGAGATGATTGCTGACCTGCGCGCTGGGTCGCTCTAAGCCGTCGTAAATCGAGGCTTCCCACTGTGGCAGGGTGGTCAACACCGGATTGAGCAGTCCGCTGCCGGGGTTCGCGGAATTGTGAGTGGGCTGGGAAGTCGTGGCGGTCAGTCCACGCGAGTTGTACGTGGTAGCGGCCACGACCCGGCCACCGGCAGACGACTCGTATTGCTGTTCGCGGAGTCGTCCGAGGCCGTCGTCATAAGTGACTGTCGTCAGATACTTTGCCGACGTGCCGTCACCAGATAGCAGACGCCGCAGTGTGGTCTTCGCGGGTCCTGTCGGCTGGCCCAGATTTCCGTCGAACGGGATGTTGTATGAGACAGTGGCGGTGGGAGTGTTGTTCGCGCGGAGTTCGCCCAATCCCCACATCTTCGTGGCCCGACCAAGCGCGTCGTAGTCGAGTTCTTGTACGTGCCCGTTGGGGTCGGTTTCCCGAATCGGCAGGTCGGTCAGGTGCGAAGCGACAACGGTGCTGGAGTGACCGAGCGGGTTCGTCGTCGTTGTGCCGGCGCTTGGCCATCCGATCGCGGGGCTGTAGACCATCGTCGTGGTCTTACCCATCGGGTCAGTGCCGGAGGTGGGGCGCCCGTAGTTGTCGAATGCGGCTCGTGCCGCACTGAAGGCAGACGCAGTGATGTAAGAACGCGTCTCCGTTATGTTGCCGTCGCTGGGCGCGTTTGTGGCTGGGTCGGTTCCGCCGTCATACAGCATCACCGTCCTCTCAACGAGGGTTCCGCTTCCGCAGACATCCCCGGCTCGGCGATCAACGGTGGACGGAAAGTTCGTCATCCATGCGCCGGAGGCCACGTTTCGCGCGTAGGTGGTAGTAGTGCAAGTGTTGTCGCTGCTGGTGGCCGTGTCGCCAAGGTCGTTCACCCTGATCGCCAGGCCATCGCCGTTATAGACCGTTGTCTGGTCAGACCAGCGCCAGGTGCCGCCCGCGACTGAATGTTTTTCATCCTCGGGTGGCGTGAGCGACACGGTGGTTCTGAAGGACGGCGATGGCCTTGCAGAGATGGCCGGCCTTGGAAGGGCTGCAGCGTAGCTTTCGGAGGATCCTCCAGCCTTTGAGCTGGGCGTTCGCGCGTTCGCCGGGTCCGCGAAGTCTGGCGTGGGCGCGGTTGGCCCGTTTCTGGGATTCGGGCTTGTTCTTGCCCTTGTACGGGGTGATCAGTGGTCCCTCGGCGCCCTGGTAGCCCTTGTCGGCGAGGGTGACGATCCCCGCCCGCTCCAGCGCCCGCGGGATTCCCCAGATGCGGGCGGCGCTCAG